>JBBRQA010000115.1:0-11977 GCA_038227085.1 Burkholderiales bacterium
CGATTTTCAGCTGGTCCTCGCCGTTCACCACGTTCAGCTCGTAGTCGCGGTAACCCAGGAACGTGAAGTGGTGGTCCGCCGCCCATTCGAGGAAGGCGCGCGTCTCCTCGGTCTCCTCGCCCCTCAGGAATGGTGGCGGCGAAGCGAGCTCCTTCACGATATCGGTCATGCGCGTGCGCATCGCCTCCCAGTCCTCGAAGGACGCGCGCACGTCGGCCAGCACGTGCTGGATGCCCTCGCCCAGCGCCCTCAATTTCGCCGGCTCGATTTCGCGGTCGACCTCGACGTGGATAAGGGACTCGGTGCGCCCGTCCTTGGCGGGCGGCCCGAACGACTTGAGCGCCCCTTCCTGGTCGCGCTGCGTGGCGAATAGCGGGTGGTTGAAGAGGTGCAGGGTGTAGCCCTGGCGGTTGACCTCCATCGTCACCGAGTCGACCAGGAACGGCATGTCGTCGTTGACGATCTCGATCACGGTGTGCGGGCTGGACCAGCCATGCTCCTCCACCCGTGGGTTGTAGACGCGCAGTTTCGGCACCCCGGAGGCGAACATCCGGGCGAAGGCGAGGTGGGCCAACGCCGCGCCGTAAAGATCCTCGGGGGCGCGGTCAGCCAAATCCTCGGGATCGACGTTGTCGTAGTACTGGGCGATGAAGGAACGCGCCTCTTTGGCCGCCGCCGCTTGTTGCCTCTGGTCGGCGATTCGCAACACCTGCTCGAGGAGCGCCTGCTTCTGCTCTTGGGTGGGAAAATGCATGGGAGGGCCCGGCAAAACGAAAGCGTTATTGTCCTCCAATCGGCTTCCCGAGTATCCTAGCCGCAGAAGCGGCCGGTCCTCTCGGGAGCTCGTCCCTAGCCGCCATCCTCATCCCCAACCCAGGAGGTTTTTTACATGCACCGCACCCTGAAGGCCGCCGTCGCGGCCCTGGCCTGCACGCTCATCGGCGCGCCGGCTTTCGCCCAGACCATCGACAAGATCAAGCAGACCGGAGCCATCACCGTGGGCCACCGCGACGCGTCGATCCCGTTTTCCTACTACGACGACCAGCAAAAGGTCATCGGCTACGCCATGGACATCTGCAATCGCGTCGTCGACGACGTGAAGAAGTCCCTCAACATGCCGAACCTCAAGGTCAACTACCAGCTGGTGACCTCCGCCAACCGCATCCCGCTGATGGCCAACGGCACCATCGACATAGAGTGCGGCTCGACCACCAACAACCTCGACCGCCAGAAGCAGGTGAGCTTCACCAACACGCACTTCGTCACCGCCAACCGCTGGGTCGCCAAGAAGTCGGCCAACATCAAGACGCTCGCCGACCTCAAGGGCAAGACCATCGTCTCGACCGCGGGCACGACGAACATCAAGCAGATCACCGAGATCAACGCCGCGCAGAACCTCGGCATGAACATCATCTCCGCCAACGGCCACCCCGAGGCGTTCCAGATGGTCGAGACCGGCCGCGCCGTCGCCTTCGTGATGGACGATATCCTGCTCTACAGCCTCGCCGCGCAATCGAGGAGCCCGGCCGACTACGAGATCTCCGCGGTGGCGCTCTCCGTGGAGCCGTACGGGATCATGGTTCGCAGGGACGACCCGGCCTTCAAGAAGATCGTCGACGACTCGACCGCCAACACCTACAAGTCCGGCGCGATCAATGCGATCTACGACAAATGGTTCCTCAAGCCGATCCCGCCGAAGGGCCTCAACCTCAACGTGCCGATGAGCGCTCCGCTCAAGAAGGCGCTCGCCGCTCCGACCGACTCGGGCGAACAGTCCGCGTACCAGTAGGCTCGCTGTGAAATGGGGGCCTCGCGGCCCCCATTCAGTCTCAAGGAGCGTGCGTGAAGTACAACTGGAACTGGGGTGTGCTCTTCCAGGCCGAGTCTGGCGGGACCGGCACCTATCTGCACTACCTCATCGTCGGCCTGGGCTGGAGCATCGTCACCGCGCTCTGCGCCTGGGTGATCGCCCTCCTGGTGGGCTCCCTCGTCGGCACGCTGCGCACCACCACCCACCCCTGGATCGTGCGCATCGGCAACGCCTACGTCGAGGTCTTCCGCAACATCCCACTCATCGTGCAGATGTTCCTCTGGTTCTTCGTATTCCCGGAGTTCCTGCCCAAAGGACTCGGTGACACGATCAAGCAGATGCCACCGCCCTGGAGCGTCTTCGTTCCCGCCGTGCTCTGCCTCGGAATCTTCACCTCGGTGCGGGTCGCCGAGCAGGTGCGCGCGGGTATCCAGTCGCTGCCGCGCGGCCAGCGGATGGCCGGCACCGCAATGGGCCTCACGCAAGGCCAGACGTACGTTCACGTGATCCTGCCGCAGGCCTTCCGCATCATCCTGCCGCCGCTCACGTCCGAGCTCATGAACATCATCAAGAACTCCTCGGTCGCCCTGACTATCGGTCTCATGGAGCTCACCGGGCGCGCGCGCGCCATGCAGGAGATGACGTTCCAGGTTTTCGAGGCGTTCGCCGCGGCCACCACGCTCTACCTGATCACCAACATGATCGTCGTGCTCGGAATGCGGCTCCTCGAGCGCAAGGTGGGCGTGCCCGGCCTCATCGCGATCCAGGCGGGGGGCGGGCACTGATGGCCGCGGGCTTCGACTGGGACGTCATCCAGCGCTCCCTTCCCTACCTGTTCCTGACGGGGATGAAGTTCACGCTGGCGCTCACCGCGTTCGCGATGACCGGCGGGATCATCTTCGGCACCCTCCTCGCGATGATGCGGCTGTCGCACCTGAAGGCGGTGTCGGTGGCGGCGGGCGCGTACGTGAACCTGATGCGCTCGATCCCGCTCGTGCTCGTCATCTTCTGGTTTTATTTCTGCGCGCCCTACATCGGCGCGTGGATCACCGGCGCCCCACGGCCGGTGCAGGTCGGCCCGGAGTATTCGGCATTCATCACCTTCACTATGTTCGAGGCCGCCTACTATTGCGAGATCATGCGCGCGGGCATCCAGTCGGTCGCGCGCGGGCAGGTGTGGTCGGGATACGCGCTGGGACTGAACTACTGGCAGACGATGGGGCAAATCGTGTTGCCCCAGGCCTTCCGCAACATGGTGCCGGTTCTCCTCACGCAGACGATAATCCTGTTCCAGGACACCTCGCTCGTGTACGTGATCTCCGCCACCGACTTCCTCGGCGCCGCCGCCAAGATCGCCAACCGGGACTATCGCCTGGTGGAGATGTACTCCTTCGCCGCGGTCGTCTACTTCGTCATCTCCTTCGGCCTGTCGCTCCTGGTGAAACGGCTGCAGGTGAAAATCGCAGTCATTCGCTAGCGGGACACCGAACTTCCATGGCCATGATCGACATCAAGAACGTCAGCAAGTGGTACGGGCAATTCCAGGTGCTCACCGATTGCACCACCGAGGTCGCCAAGGGCGAGGTGGTGGTGGTCTGCGGGCCCTCGGGCAGCGGCAAGTCCACGCTGATCAAGACGGTGAACGGCCTCGAGCCGTTCCAGAAGGGCGACATCACGGTCGACGGCATCTCCGTGAACGACCCCAAGACCAACCTCTCCAAGCTGCGCTCGCGCATCGGCATGGTGTTCCAGAACTTCGAGCTCTTCCCGCACATGTCGGTGGAGAAGAACCTCACGCTCGCCCAGGTGAAGGTGTTGAAGCGCGGCGAGGTCGAGGCGCGCGACAAGGGCCTGAAGCTTCTCGACCGCGTGGGCCTCCTCGCGCACAAGGACAAATTCCCCGGCCAGCTCTCCGGCGGCCAGCAGCAGCGCGTGGCGATCGCGCGCGCCCTTTCCATGGACCCGATCGCAATGCTCTTCGACGAGCCCACCTCGGCCCTCGACCCGGAGATGATCAACGAGGTGCTCGACGTCATGGTGCAGCTCGCCAAGGACGGCATGACCATGATGGTCGTCACCCACGAGATGGGATTCGCGCGCAAGGTCGCTACCCGCGTGATCTTCATGGACAAGGGCCAGATCGTGGAGGACCTCCCCAAGGACGATTTCTTCGGCAAGCCTCGCTCGGAGCGCGCCCAGCAGTTCCTGTCGAAAATCCTGCACCATTGATGTGACCGGCGTCACACAGCCGCCCCGCCGCGAGCCCCAGAATCCGGTGTCGGCCTGCTGTAGCTGGATTCACAGGTTTCTGTCGGAAATCATTGACGGGACAACCCTTTTTACCCCAAACTCCCCTGCATGAACCGCCTCACGGCCATCGGCCTGGCTTCACTCGTAGCCTACGGGCTGCTGATCACGACCAAGTACACGGGCTTCGTCTCCGCCGCCCACGAGGCTGATGCCCCGAAATCGAGCGCCGTCAGCGACGATGCCGCCATGAAGGCCCTGGTGATGGGCGTGCGCTCCGAGCCCGTGCAGACGCCGGTTTCCTTCACCCCGCCGGTGCCCCGCGCCGAGCGCATGCGCGCCTCCCCCGCCTCGGTCGATTTCCGCGCCGCGCGTGACCTGAAAGCCTTCGCCGACGCCCTCTACTCGCGCAGCGCCTCCCTCACCGGCGACGAGCGCTACCACCTCGCCAAGGCGCTGGAGGAATGCCAGTTCACCACCACGGTCAACGAGGACATCGCCGCCTACAGCGCCAAGCAGCGCAAGCAGTTCATGGCGGGCCTTGCCCCGGGCGACGCGAACAACACCAAGCGCGTGGCCGCTTACGACGCCGCGGACAACACGCAACGCTGCCTGCGCTTCCAGGGCACCAAGATCTCGCAGAAAGATATCGAGGATCTCTACGCGGCCGCCGCGCACCAGGGCGATCCGCGCGCGCAGGCGCGCATGCTGGTCGCGGAGCTGAACTCCAAGATGAACCAGAGCAGCCGCTCCACCGAGCAATCGACCACCACGTCGACGCGTCCGATGGCGGTCGACGACTTCTCGCGCATGGTCGGCCTCCTCGAGACGCGCGACCCGGAAGCGATGATGATCGTGGGCGGCTTCCTTGCGCAGTCCTCGGTCGCGAGCCAGCTGCACATCGGCCCCAACGGCGAGGTGCCGGAAGCATCCGCCTTCCTCGGCGCGTTCTCGCTGGTCGCGTGCGACATGACCTCGGACTGCGTCACCTTGAACCGCGAGCCGCAGCTCGCCTGCGCCTTCAGCGGCTACTGCGATGCACAGACCTTCGAAGAGCTCTACCAGAACTTCCTGGCGTCGCCCTGGGCGTACGCGCGCGCCTCGCAGTACCGCAACATCATCCACACCGCCATCAACACCCAGAACTGGGGATTGATCGGCCTGCAGCCCAAGCGCACCGCGGCGAACCCGCAGCCCCAGTAAATTGTCGCAGTGGCATCGACGGGCGGCCGACGGCTCGCTCGTCATCTGCGTCCACGCTCAGCCTGGTGCCAGGCGCACCGAAGTCGCCGGCCTCCATGGCGAGGCCCTCAAGATCCGCGTCGCCGCTCCCGCGCTCGAAGACCGCGCCAACGAGGCTCTCGCCGCCTTCATCGCGGAGAAGCTCGGCATTCCAGAGCGCGACGTGACTCTCGTCAGCGGCGCGAAATCCCGCGAGAAACGCTTTGCGATCCGCTCTGCCGCCGATCCCGCGCTTCTGCTGACGACCTAAAGCGCATTCACCACGAAGACACGAAGCGCGGATTTCAACCGGCAAGCACGCGTACGTGCTCGACCACGCAGCGGCCGAGCGCGTCGGTGTTGTAGCCGCCCTCGAGAGTGGAGACGACGCGCCCCCGGGCGTGCTTCTCCGCCACTTCCACCAGCTGCTCCGTCACCCAGCGGTAGTCCTCGTCGCCGAGCTTGAGGTAGGCGAGCGGATCGTCCTTGTGCGCATCGAAGCCCGCGGAGACGAACACCATCTGCGGCCGGAAGTCCTCGAGCGCGGGCAGCCAGAAGCGCTCCACCGCCGCGCGGAAGCCGCGCCCGTCGGTCATGGCCGGCAACGGCACGTTGACGATGTGCTCGTTGCCGGAGTCCGCGCCGCAATACGGGTAGTAGGGATGCTGGAACGTCGAGCACAGCATCACGCGCTGATCCTCGTGAAAGGCGTCCTCGGTGCCGTTGCCGTGGTGCACGTCGAAGTCGAGGATGGCGACACGCTCCAGCCCATGCGCCTCGATCGCGTGCATCGCGCCGATCGCCACGTTGTTGAAGATACAGAAGCCCATCGGGCGGGCGGGCGTGGCGTGATGCCCGGGCGGGCGCACCGCGCAGAAGGCGTTGCGCGCCTTGCCGGACATCACCATGTCGGTGGCGCTCACCACGGCGCCCGCGGCGCGCAGCGCGGCCGAGAGCGATTTCGGGTTCATCGACGTGTCGGGATCGAGGTAAGCGTAGCCGCTGGCGGGCGCCGCATCGAAGATGAGGTCCACGTGCGCGCTGTCGTGCACGCGCTCGAGGTGCTCGCGCGCGGCCTCGGGGGCCTCGCGCATCTCGAGCTTCGCCGAGAGGCCCGAGGCCTCGAGCGCGGCGAGCACCGACTTCAGGCGCTGCGGCGACTCGGGATGCCCGGCGCCCATCTCGTGCAACGTGCAGTCGCGATGGGTGAACAGCGCGGTGGCCATGCCGCGATGGTACTAGAACGGCTGGCGCTGGATCGCTTTCGTCGCCGAGAAGGAGGGCATTCCGAATGCCGGATCGGTAGAAGCCAATCCAGCCGGGGCTGAGATGTCGTAACGGAAATTGCCGGTGCTTGTCGAGGAAAAGTCGAACGTGAACGTACCAACCTTCGTGGCGGGAACGCCGTTTGGATATGCCCAATTCTGGGCAAATGGTGTCCCGATCGTGACGTAGACATCGCCGACCAGCTCCGTCGGAGTCGTCCAGTTGCCCCCGGGCATTACCAACCACAACGGCTTGAAGTTGCCAGGTGAGCTAGCGTCAGGAGCTCGCGGATCATACGTGTACCAGACGGCGAAGACTTTATTGGACGGGGAGTGCTGCGTGAAGGTCACCCCCCACCCTGATTCGGACGGACCCACCCACCAGATGTCCGAGTAATTAGCGGCTGGCACGCTTTGGGCCACGGCGGGCAGCGCCAGCGCGATCAGCATTGCGGCGATCATATTGCGAATCATCGTGTCTCTTTCATGTTCTTGCAGGCTTCGAAGGTACGTCTATTGTGGGTAAACAGCTTCGCGAACTCAACCTTCCCGTGCCCGGCGCATCGTCTCAAAACGGCGACGTGCTATCCTCGTGCGCATACCCGATTGACTCGTAAACCGCTGACAAGGTTCCCTTTTTTCCATGCTCCTGGACTCCCGTAGCCGCCTTGCCGCGAGCCCCACCGAGGCCGTCATCGCCATGGCTGGGCAGGTCATCCTCGGCAAGGAAAGGCAGATCCGCCTCGCCATGGCGTGCATCCTCGCCCGCGGCCACCTGCTGATCGAGGACGTACCGGGCGTGGGCAAGACCACGCTGTCGCACGCGCTCGCGCGCCTGCTCGGCCTCGATTACCAGCGCATCCAATTCACCTCGGACCTCCTCCCCGCCGATATCATCGGTGTGTCCATCTTCGACCGCGAGAGCTCGTCCTTCCGCTTCCACGCGGGACCGATCTTCGCGCAGATCATCCTCGCCGACGAGATCAACCGCGCGAGCCCGAAGGCGCAGAGCGCGTTGCTGGAGGCGATGGAGGAGCACCAGGTCACCGCGGAGGGCGAGACGCGCCCGCTGCCCGAGCCCTTCTTCGTGATCGCCACGCAGAACCCGATGCACCAGGTCGGCACCTTCCCGCTGCCAGAGTCCCAGCTCGACCGCTTCCTCATGCGCATCGCCCTGGGCTATCCCGACGCGAAGGCCGAGCGCGAGTTGCTGAAGGGCGCGGAGCGCCGCGACATGATCCAGCACCTCGAGCCCGCGATGAGCGCCGACCAGCTGCGCGAGCTGCAGAAGGCGGTGCCGCAGATGCAGATCTCCGAGGCCCTCCTCGACTACGTGCAGGCAATCATCACCCATACGCGCCACTCGCCGCGTTTCACGCAGGGACTGAGCCCGCGCGCCGGTGTCGCGATCCTGCGCGCCGCTCAGGCGTGGGCGATGATGGAGGGCCGCCGCCAGGTGCTCCCCGAGGACGTGCAGGCTATCCTCCCCGCGGTGGTCGGCCATCGCCTCCACGGCAATGCCGACGCGGTGAAGGGCAGCTTCGACCCCGCCAAGGAATTGATCTCCGGCGTTCCCATTCCCTGAGTGTGTTCGCGGACCTGAGGCAATCGATCTCGGACTGGATCTTCCGCGCGAGCGTGCCGGAAGTGGCGCCGGTCACGCTGGTCCAGCGCCGCATCTTCATCCTGCCCACACGCCAGGGCTACACCTTCGCGTTCACCGTGATGATCCTGCTCATCGCCTCGATCAACTACGCGCTGTCGCTGGGCTTCGTGCTCACCTTCACCCTGATCAGCATGGCGGGGGTGGCGATGCTGCACACGTGGCGCAACCTCGCGCACCTGAAGCTTCGCCCCGGGCGCTGCGACCCGGTGTTCGCCGGCGAGACCGCGCACTTCGGAATCACCGTGGAGACACCGGCGCTCACCCGCTTCGCGATCGCGATGCGCAGGAAGGGCGACGACCCGGTGTATGCGGACGTGGCGCCGGCCCAGGTCACCGCCCTCCTCCTTCCGGTCATGACGCCGCGGCGCGGCGTGTTGCGTTGCGGGCGGATCGAAGTCTTCACGCGCTATCCCGTCGGCCTCTTCCACGCGTGGTCCTACGTCGATTTCAACCTGCAGGTGATCGTCTACCCGAAGCCCGACCCGATGGCGGGCACGCCGCCCGCGCAGTCGAGGAGCGTCTCCGAGGAAGGCATCCCGGTGGCGGGCGACGAGGAGTTCAACATGCTGCGCACCTACCGCGCCGGTGACGCGCCCAAGCTGATCGCGTGGAAAGCGCTCGCGCGCGAGCAGGGCCTGCTCACCAAGGAGTTCAGCGCCATGGCCTCGAGCGAGCTGTGGCTGGACTGGGACGAGGCGCACGCCGCGAACGTCGAGCATCGTCTCTCGGTGCTCGCGCACTGGGTGATGCAGGCCGAGCGCTTCGGCCAGAGCTACGGGCTGCGCATTCCGGGCGTGAAGATCGCGCCCGCGCGCGGCGAGGCGCACCGCACGCGCTGCCTCGAGGCGCTCGCCCTCTTCCGCGCATGAGCCGCGTCCCCGCCTCGCCGTACCTGGACGTACGCAACATCCTGTGGCTGATCGCCGCGATGGCGTTCGTGGTGGCCCCGCACCTGCTGCGCCTGCCCTATTGGGTGAGCGCCTTCTTCCTCGCGATCCTCGGGTGGCGCGCGTGGAGCGCGTGGGCCGCGATGCACCTGCCGTCGCGCTGGGTCACGGCCGCGCTGACCGTCGTGGCCGCGGTCGCGACCTTCATGCAGTACGGGCGCATCTTCGGGCGCGAGGCCGGCGTCACGCTCCTCATCGTGATGTCGGCGTTGAAGATCCTCGAGATGCGCACCCAGCGCGAGGTGACGCTCAGCATCTACCTCGGGTTCTTCCTGGTGCTCACCAACTTCCTCTTCTCGCAGACCATCCCGCTCGGTCTCTACTCGCTGGTATGCGTGTGGATCTTCATCGCCACGTTGGTCGGCTTCAACCGCGTGGGCAGCACGCCGACCCTTGCCGAGCGCCTGCGGCCCGCGGCGGCGCTGCTGGCGCAGTCGCTGCCGCTGATGGTGGCCTTCTTCATCCTCTTCCCGCGCGCGCAGGGCCCGCTCTGGGCCCTCCCGCAGGACACGCGCTCGGCGAACACAGGCCTGTCGGAGAGCATGAGCCCGGGAAACATCTCGAACCTGATCAAGTCCGACGCGCTCGCCTTCCGTGTCCGGTTCGAGGGCGAGCGCCCGCCGTTCTCGACGCTCTACTGGCGCGGCCCTGTGCTGGTGGACTTCGACGGCCAGACCTGGACCATGCCGCAGATCCCGCCCGCGGGCAGCATGAACTATTCGAAACGCGAGAAGCGCACCACCTACACGATCACGCTGGAGCCGCATAACAAGACATGGCTCTTCGCCCTCGACGTGCCCGCGGTCCTTCCCGCCGGCGCATATGCGCTCGGGGACCTGCAGGTCCGCGACCGGCGTCCGGTGACCGAGACGAAGCGCTACGAGATGAGCTCGTACCTCGACTACAAGTACGGCGAGCGCGCGCAGCAGTCGTCACTGCAATCCTCGCTCGCCTTCGACGAGAGGCGCAACCCGCGCACCGTGGCGCTCGGACGCCGCTGGGCGCGCGAGAATCCCGATCCGCGCGCGCTGCTGCAGGCCGTGTTCCAGTTCTACAACCGCGAGTTCACCTACACGCTCGAGCCCCCGCCGCTCGATCCGCGCGACCCGTACGACGATTTCCTGTTCGAATCGAAGAAGGGATTCTGCGAGCACTACGCGGGGAGCTTCGCGCTCCTCATGCGCGCGGCGGGCATTCCCGCGCGCATCGTCACCGGCTACCAGGGCGGAGAGGTGAATCCGCTCAACAACGAGCTCATCGTGCGCCAGGCCGACGCCCACGCGTGGACCGAGATCTGGCTACCGGGCGAAGGATGGCTGCGCGTCGATCCCACCGGTGCGGTGTCGCCGCTGCGCGTGGAGAGCGGCGTCAACGCGGCCCTCGGGCCGATCGGCGTGTACTCGTCGATCATGGCGGCGGACCCGCTCGGCGTGCTGATCGGCATCCGCAACGCGTGGCAGGCGATGAACAGCCAGTGGGACCAGTGGGTGGTGGGCTACAACACCGACAAGCAGCGCCAGTTCTTCTCCTCGCTCGGATTCCCGATGGTGGACTGGCGCACGCTCGGCTTCTGGCTCCTCATCGCGACTTTCGTCGTGGGCGGAGCGATCTCCATCGGCCTCCTGGTGCGCGACCGGCCGCCGCGGCGCGAGACGTCGCTGGTCGCGTGGAACCGCTTCTGCGCCAAGCTCGCGGCGGTGGGCATCGCGCGCGCGCCTCACGAAGGGCCGATCGACTATCTGGCGCGCGTGAAGCGCACCCGGCCTGCCGCCGCCGACCCGGCGGAGATGATCACGCTTCGCTACGTCGAGGCGCGCTACGGGGCCGGCGCCACGCGCGACGAGCTGCGCGAGCTGGAGCGGCTGGTGCGCGAGTTCCGCGCGGCGTGACGCAAGCCGGGCCTACAGGGCCGGCAGGATCTTGACCGGGTCCACGGGCTTGCCCTGGCGGCGCACCTCGAAGTGGAGCTTCACCTGGTCGGTGTCGGAAGATCCCATCTCGGCGATCTTCTGGCCCTTGCGCACGTCCTGCTGCTCCTTCACGAGGATGTTCTCGTTGTGAGCGTAGGCCGAAAGCCACGTGTTGTTGTGCTTGATGATGACGAGCTTGCCGTACCCGCGCAGCCCCGCGCCCGCATAGACCACGCGCCCGCCGGCCGCGGCGAGCACCGGCGCTCCCTTGCGTCCGGCGATGTCCATGCCCTTGCTCGCCTCGCTGAAGGGTGCGAGAACCTTGCCCTTGGCGGGCCACATCCAGTCCACGTCCTCCCGGTCGGTGCCGGCCGGCTTCTCGGGCTCGGCGACCGGCGGGGACGGTAACTGCGGCGGGGCCGCATCGATCGTTGTCGGCGGCGCTCCCGTCACGGGGACGCCGGCAGCGTCGGGCGCGCCCATCTGCGCGAGGGCGCGCTCTGTGAAAGGCACCTTGGAGCCGCGCGGCTCGACCTTGGTGCTGGGGGTGTTGGCGAGCGGGCGCGCCTCGATCGGCGGGGCCGGCGTCACGAGCGGGGTGGTCACCGGCGAGGCGGTCGCCGCCATGCCGGCGGGCGCGCCGAGCACCAGCACCTGCCCGATCTCGATGCGGTTCGGGTTGACGATGTTGTTCCACGCGGCCAGCTCGCGATAGTCGAGCCCGTACTGCAGTGCGATGCTCACCATCGTGTCGCCCTTCTTCACGACGTGCGTGGCGATCGGCTTGTCCACCGGCGGCGGCACGGGCTGCGGCGCCTCGACCACGGGCGGCGCGGGCGGCGTGAGGCTGTCTGAGACCGGCGCGGGACGGCGCGCCGCGCACGCGGCGAGGATGAGCATCAACGCGATGA
>JBBRQA010000116.1:0-11976 GCA_038227085.1 Burkholderiales bacterium
CTC
Source organism: Burkholderiales bacterium (assembly GCA_038227085.1). Lineage (GTDB taxonomy): Bacteria > Pseudomonadota > Gammaproteobacteria > Burkholderiales > Usitatibacteraceae > Usitatibacter. The sequence continues at coordinate 4 of JBBRQA010000116.1, forward strand.
CGGCATCACCAGGATCATGCGATAGCCGCGCATCGCCGCCACCATCGCGAGCGCGATGCCGGTGTTGCCGCTGGTGGCCTCGATCAACGTGACGCCGGGCTTGATCTCGCCGCGGCGCTCGGCGCCGAGGACCATGGAAAGCGCGGGCCGATCCTTCACCGAGCCGGCGGGGTTGTTGCCCTCGAGCTTGGCGAGGAGGACGTTGCCGCCCGCGCCTGGAATGCGCTGCAGCCTGACGAGCGGGGTGTTGCCGACGAACTGTTCGAGCGTGGGGAGCATGGTCCTCGAGGAATGAAAAGCCCCGCGCTCGGCGGGGCTGGATTCGCGAGCTGAAGAAAGGATATTACTTCTTCGCTGCCTTCTCGTCGGCTTCCGCTTTCTTGTCGGCGGCAGCCTTCTTGTCGGCATCCGCTTTCTTGTCGGCGGCGGCTTTCTTCTCGGCAGCTTTCTTGTCGGCCGCGGCCTTCTTCTCGGCAGCGGCTTTCTCGGCGGCGGCCTTCTTCTCCTCTACGGCCTTTGCCTTGGCGGCCTTCTTGTCGGCGGCGGCCTTGTCGGCGGCGGCCTTCTTGTCGGCCTTCTCGGTGGCGGCGTCGATCTTGCCGGCCTTTTCCTTCACGTCGGCCTTAACGGTGCTGCCCGCCTGCTTGGCGGTCGCCTTGACGTCGGTGCCGGCTTCCTTGGTGCTCGCCTTGGCGTCGGTGGCCTTCTCTTTCACCGTGGCCTTCGCGTCGGTCGCCTTTTCCTTGGTGGTGGCCATCGCGTCCGAGGTCTTTTGCTTGGTGGTCGCGGCGGCGGCCTTGGTGTCGGCCTTCATGTCGGCGGCCTTCTCCTTGGTCTTGTTCGCGGCGGACCCGACTTTCTTCTCGACCTGTTCGGTCTTGGTGAGCGGCACCGTGGTGCCGGAGAGCGAGATGTCGCCCTTGACCTTGTCGAACGTGGCATCGCCCACGCCGTCGACCTTCTTCACGTCCTCGAGGGTCTTGAAGCTGCCGTTCTTCTTGCGGTAGTCGACGATGGCTTGCGCCTTCACCGGGCCGATGCCATTGAGGGACTCGAGCTGTTCTTTGGTTGCGGAATTGATATTGACTGCGGCGAATGCCATGCCCACGTAGGCCAGCAAGGCCGCGAAAAGCAATGCGACTCTCTTCACGTTGTTCTCCTTTTAGCGAATGTTTTCTTTGTATTGCTGGCGGGGACTGGTACGCCTGCGAGGAGCACTGCTGGCACCATCCTTCACCTCCCTTGCCTTGGCGCCGCCTGCATACGCATGACGTCAAAACGGGCTTGATTATACAGGCCTTTTGGGAACGTGCACGACTTCCAGCAAAGCGTCGTCGAGGCACACCCGGCCCCGCCCCTCGAGCGTCACGCCCAATTCGATCAACGGGGCTCCTGCCGGGACCTCGATCTCGACCGCGATCCGCCTCCAGCCCTGCGTGCCTTTCACGAGCATCGCGTCGCGCGCGAGCGACGCGCCCTGCGCCATGATGTACGGACCCGCGCCATCGCCGGTGACTCCCTCGACCCGGATCGCCGCGGAGAAGCGCACGCGCGCCCCGCGAAGCGCGGCGATCTCGAACACGCCCTGGCTCGCGATGCCCCACGGCTCCTTGCCCGCGGGTTCGATGCAAAGGCTCGCGCGGCCCGCAGCAGGTGCGACCTCGTCGAGAAAGAAGCGAAACGATTTCGGATCGTTGTGCATGGTGCAGTCCCAGCCCACGGGGCAGGGACGCGGGGCCGCGAGCTCCTCGAAGCCGGGATTCTTGAGAGCGATCGTGCGCACCACTTCGCGCTCCGCGGCCCCCGGCGTGGCGCACGCGCCCGCCAACGTCGCGGCAATGGTCAAAGCGGGCACCGCGCGCATCCTCATGCGCCGTCCCCGTTCTGCAGGCGCGCGGCGACGTAGCGTCCCACGCCCTCTTCCACATCGAGGAAAGGACTGTCGTAGCCCACCCCCCGCAGCGCTGCCATGTCGGCCTGGGTGAAGCTCTGGTACTTGCCCACCAGTTGCGCGGGGAATGGCACGTACTCGATCGCGCCCGCGGCGCGCAGCTCCTCGAGGGAGAGCGACTTCTCGCCGCGCGCGCGTCGGATTGCATTGACGGTCGCGCGCGCGACATCGTTGAAGCTCTGCGCGCGCCCCGTGCCCACATTGAAGATGCCCGAGATCTCGGGATGGTCGAGGAAGAAGAGGTTCACCGCGACCACGTCGTCGACCGAGATGAAGTCGCGGATCTGCTCCCCGGGACCGTAGCCCGCGCTTCCCTCGAAGAGCTTCACGCGTCCCTGAGCGAGGTATTGGTTGTAGAAGTGGAACGCCACCGAGGCCATGCGCCCCTTGTGCGCTTCGCGCGGGCCGTACACATTGAAATAGCGGAAGCCCGCGACCTGCGCGCTGCGCTGCGCGAGCTCGCGGCGCACCGCCTGGTCGAAGAGGAACTTGGAATAGCCGTAGACGTTGAGCGGAGCCTCGTGCTCGCGCGACTCCTTGAACACCTTGCCCGCGCCGTACACCGAGGCGGACGAAGCGTAGATGAACGGGATCCTGAGGGCCTGGCACCAGCCCAGGAGCGCCAACGAATACTCATAGTTGTTCGCCATCATGTAGCGCCCGTCCGTCTCCATGGTGTCGGAGCAGGCGCCCTGGTGGAGCACGGCGGTGACGCGGCCGTCGAAGTCGCCGTCCTCGATGCGCGCGGCAAGGTCGAGCTTGTCGATGAAGTCGGAGATCTCGAGGTCGCCCAGGTTGGCGATCTTGTCGGCGTGCTCGAGATTGTCGACCGCGATCACGTCGCGCTCGCCGCGGGCGTTCAACGCCTTGACGAGGTTCGAACCGATGAATCCGGCCGCGCCGGTGACCATGAGTGCCATGACGATAGCTCGCGTGGATGCTTCAGGAAGGGGACGAAAGGCTAGCCGCCAGCTCTTCGCGATGGACCACGGCGGTGCCGAGCTTGCCGACGACGATGCCCGCAGCGTGGTTGGCGACGCGCATCGCGGCATGCAGGTCGGCGCCGGCAGCCACCATGAGCGCGAGCACGCCGATCACCGTATCGCCGGCGCCGCTCACGTCGAACACCTCGCGCGCGCGCGTGGCCTCGTGGTAGCTCTCGCTCGCGGTGAACAGCGACATGCCTTCTTCGCTGCGCGTCACGATGAGCGCCTGGAGATCGAGCTCGGCGCGCAGCCCCTGCGCCCTCTTCGCGAAGTCCGCCTCGTCCGTCCAGCGGCCCGCGACCTCGCGAAATTCGGAGCGGTTCGGCGTGAGCAGTGTCGCCCCGCGATAGCGGGCGTAGTCGTGCCCTTTCGGATCGACCAGCACCGGCTTGCCGTGCGCGCGCGCGAGCTGGATCATTTTTTCGACGTGCGCGAGGCCGCCCTTGCCGTAGTCGGAAAGGACGATGGCGTCGGCCTCATCGACGCGTCGCTCGAACTCGTCCAGCTTCGCGGCGAGAACCTCGTGGCTCGGGGCGCGCTCGAAATCGATGCGCAGGAGCTGCTGCTGCTGGCCGATGACGCGCAGCTTCACCGTGGTCGACAGCGCGGGGTCGCGATGCAGCGACGCGTCGACCTTCTCGCCCGCCAGGAGTGTCGCGAGCGACGAGGCGGCCTCGTCGTCGCCCACGACCGCGAGGAGCGCCGCGCGCCCGGCGAGCGCGCTCACATTGCGCGCGACGTTGGCGGCGCCACCTGGGCGCTCCTCGGTGCGCTTCACGTGCACCACCGGCACCGGCGCCTCCGGCGAGATGCGGCTCACGTCGCCGAACCAATAGCGGTCGAGCATCACATCGCCCACCACGAGCACGCGCGCGCGCGAGAAATCCGGAAGCTTCACGCCCGGTCCCGGCCCCGGCCGATGGGATAGTACTCGAGCCCGTGCGAGCGCACCACCGAGGGCTCGTAGAGGTTGCGCCCGTCGAAGATCACCGGCGACTTGAGCGCCGCCTTCACCGCGACGAAGTCCGGGCTGCGGAAGGCTTTCCACTCGGTCATGATGACGAGGGCGTCGGCTCCCTGCACCGCGTCCATAGCGGTATCGGCAAAGCTCACCGCCTTGTCCTTCTCGTAGATGTGGCGCGCTTCCGGCATCGCGACCGGATCGAAGGCGACCACCCCCGCGCCGCGTTTCAGCAGCGCCGCGATGATCACGCGCGCGGGTGCCTCGCGCATGTCGTCGGTGTTGGGCTTGAACGCGAGCCCCCACAGGGCGAAGCGCTTGCCCTTCAGGTCTTCGCCGAAGCGCCGCGCGATCTTTTCGGCGACCACGGCCTTCTGGCGCTCGTTGGCCTCCTCCACGGCGCGCACCACCTTCAGCTCCACCCCGTGCTCCTGCCCGGTTCGAAGCAGCGCCACCACGTCCTTCGGGAAGCACGAGCCGCCGTATCCCGCGCCCGGATAGAGGAAGTGGTAGCCGATGCGCGGGTCCGAGCCAATGCCGATGCGCACGCTCTCGATGTCCGCGCCGAGCTGCTCGGCGAGGAGCGCCAGCTCGTTCATGAACGAGATGCGCGTGGCGAGCATCGCGTTCGCGGCGTACTTGGTGAGCTCCGCGGAGCGGATGTCCATCACCTGCAGGCGCTCGTGGTTGCGCTGGAACGGGCCGTAGAGCTCGCGCATCGCGGCGATGGCGTCCGGCTCCTCCGCGCCGATCACGATGCGGTCGGGGCGCATGAAATCCTCGACCGCGGCGCCTTCCTTGAGGAACTCCGGGTTCGAGACCATCGAGAATGAATGCTTCGCGCCGCGCCTGGCGAGCGTCTCGGCGATCGCGTCGCGCACCTTGTCCGCCGTGCCCACCGGGACCGTGGACTTGTCGACGATCACGCGCGGGCCGTCCATGTGGGTAGCGATGCTGCGCGCCGCCGCGATCACGTACTGGAGGTCGGCCGAGCCGTCCTCGCCGGGCGGCGTGCCGACCGCGATCATCTGCAGCCTGGCGAAGGTCGCGCTTTCCTTCGGGTCGGTGGTGAACGAGAGGCGCCCGCTCGCCACGTTGTTGCGCACGACCTCCTTCAGCCCGGGCTCGAAGATGGGGATCTCGCCATTCCTCAGCATGCCGATCTTGCGCTGGTCCACGTCGAAGCAGAGCACGTGGTTGCCGACGTCCGCGAGGCAGGCGCCGGTCACGAGGCCGACGTAGCCGGTTCCTATGATGCTCACCTTCATGCGCTGGCTCCGGCGTCGAGGGCTTCACGGACGGTGGCGAGCCTCCCGGCGGGATCGGCGGCGTGCGTGATGGAGCGGCCGATGACGAGATAGTTCGCGCCGAGGCGCATCGCTTCCACCGGCGTCACGATGCGCGCCTGGTCGTCCTTGCCGTCTTCTTTCAATCGAATCCCCGGGGTTACAAGTATGAAATCCTCGCCCGCCGCCTTGCGAATCAGCGGGGCTTCCTGCGCCGAGCACACCACTCCGTCCAGGCCGCTCGCGCGCGCGAGGCGCGCGAGGCGCTCGACGTTGGCCATCGCGGAGCCGGAAAAGCCCACGGCCGCGAGCGACGCATCATCGAGGCTGGTAAGGACCGTCACGCCGATGAGCAGCGGCGGCCGCGCCACGCCCGAGACCGCCTCGCGCGCGGCGCGCATCATCGCCTCGCCGCCGCTCGCGTGCACGTTGAGCATCCACACGCCGATGCGCGCCGCCGAGCGGCAAGCCCCGGCCACGGTATTGGGGATGTCGTGGAACTTGAGGTCGAGGAACACTTCGAAGCCGCGCTCCTGAAGCTTGTGGACGACCGCGGGGCCGGCTGCGACGAACAGCTCCTTGCCAACTTTCACGCGGCACAACTTCGCGTCCAGGCGCGCGGCCAGCGCGAGAGCGGCATCGGCGTCGGGCACGTCGAGGGCCACGATGATTCGCTTATTGTCCAATCTGCATCCTCGAGAGGTGGCGTCCGGGGCTTTCGAGCTCGGCGGTTCGGCGCGGCGCGAAGGTCTCCCACCCGCCGCATGCGGGACATTGCCAGAAGAACTGGCGCGCCTTGAACCCGCAGTTGGCGCACAGGTACACGGCGAGCGCCTGCGCGTGCGAATGCACCAGGTCCTTCATGAGCTGGAGATCCTGGCGGCGCTCCGGCGGCGCGCGCACCATCTCGGCGTCGATCAAGTGGTCGAGGCCCACCAGAGTGGGATTGCGGCGCACCTCGTCCCTCACCAGCCGCCATGCCGCCTCGTCGCCTTCGTGCTCGGCGGTGGCCTGGTAGACGACGTTGAGGAGGTCGAGGCCCGGGTAGCGATGCTGCAGGCCGCGCAGGAGCGCCAGCCCCTCGCCGCCGCGGCCGAGCGCCTTGTAGCTTTCCATCATGCCTTCGGCCACCAGCCCGAAGTACGCAGGGTCCTGTGCCTCGATGGACTTCCACGCGTCGATCGCCTCGGCGTGCTTGCCGGCGCGCGCGAGCCACTCGCCGCGCAGCAGGTTGGCGCGCACGCATTTGCGATTGGCGTCGAGCGCCTTGCTGAGGAATTTCTGCGCGTCCTCGGGGCGGCCGTGGACGTGCGCGGTGCTGGCGAGCTCGCAGTAATAGTTGGCGATCTCCTTCTGGTAGTTGCGCTTGGCGCTCACCTCGAGCTTCTTCGCGGCGTCGACCGCCTTCTCCCAGTCCTTCTCCTGGATGTAGATGTCGAGGAGGTGGCGATGCACTTCCGCCGAAGGATCGGACTCGGCCATCTTCTCGAGGACCTGCTCGGCGTGCTCGAGGAGGCCGGCCTTGAAGTAGTCCTGCGATAGCTCCAAGGAAGCGTCGCGGCGCTGCTCGGGGGCGAGATCCTCGCGGTTCACCAGGTCCTGGTGCATGCGGATCGCGCGGTCGACCTCGCCGCGGCGGCGGAAGAGGCTGCCGAGGGCGAACTGCAGCTCGACCGTCTGCGGGTTTTCCTTGGCCACCTGCAGGAACGACTCGATCGCCTTGTCGGGCTGCTCGTTCAAAAGGAAATTCAGGCCGCGGAAATAGGACGACGGCAGCGAGCGTGATTCCGAGAGAAGCGATTTGAGATCGACTCGCGCCGCCACCCACCCCATGCCGAAGAAGACCGGCAGGGCGAGGAGCCACCAGAACTCAAATTCCATGCGGAGGCTCGTCGGGTTGCAGCACCGCACCGGCCGGCGGCAGGGCCGCGTTCTTGCGCAGCCCGCCGATCTCGCGGCGCTGGCGCACGACCGTGGGGACCCACGCGAGGAGCCCGATCACCACGCCCGCGACGAACACCGTGAGCAGGATGAAGACGAGCGGCGCCTCCCAGACCTGGCCGGGCAAGCCCTTGATCGTGACGTCCTGCGAGTTCTTCACCGCGAACCAGACGAGGATCATCACGATGAAGAGGCGGATGATCCAGACGACGGTTTGCATTCCCGTGTTTCCCTCTCAAAAGTGCCGCTATTCTACCGCCCCCGCCCCCGTCAAGGCATGAACCACGACGGACACGAAGGGCACGAAGGGCACGACGAACGGCGATAAGCGACATCGGGCATGGGGGCCACGCTGATTTTTTCTTCATGTGCTTCGTGGGCTTGTGGTTCCCACCCGAACAAAAAAGAACGGCGAGCCGAGGCTCGCCGTTGGCGTGCGAAAGATACGGCTAGCCCTCGTGGTAATCCACGCGCTCGCGCAGTTCCTTGCCCGCCTTGAAATGCGGGACGTATTTGCGAGGAACCTGCACCTTCTCGCCGGTCTTGGGATTACGGCCCGTTCTTGGCGGGCGGTAATTCAAGCCGAAGCTGCCGAACCCGCGGATCTCGATGCGGTTGCCCGACGCCAACGTGAGCGCCATGGCATCCAGCATCGTCTTCACCGCGAGCTCGGCATCCTTCGGTGCCAGCTGGCTATGCCGCGCGCTCAGCAGCTCTATGAGCTGTGACTTTGTCATTGCGCGTTTCTCCCCCCTGGAGATTTTTCGGTTTATTCCTTGTCCTTCGAGCCGCTCAACTTGGCCTTCAACAGCGCGCCCAGGTTCGTGGTGCCGGAGCTCGCGCTGCTGCTTTCGGCCGCGTGCTTCTGAAGGGCCGCGGATTCTTCGGCCGCGTCCTTCTGCTTGATGGACAGGTTGATGGAACGGCTCTTCCTGTCGATGTTGATGATGACCGCCTCGAGGTTGTCGCCTTCCTTGAGGTGGGTACGGACGTCTTCCACGCGGTCGCGCGAGATCTCGGAGGCGCGCAGGTATCCTTCCACGTCCTTCTCGAGCTCGATCACCGCGCCCTTCGGATCGATCTGCTTCACGATGCCCCTCACGACGCTGCCCTTGTCGTGGGTGGTGACGTAGTTGCCGAACGGATCGCCCTCGAGCTGCTTGATGCCGAGCGAGATGCGCTCGCGCTCCACGTCGATCGACAACACCACGGTCTCGACCTCATCGCCCTTCTTGAGCGACTTCACGGCCTCTTCGCCGGTCGCCTGCCAGGAAAGGTCGGAGAGGTGCACCAGGCCGTCGATGTTGCCCGGAAGCCCGATGAACACGCCGAAGTCGGTGATCGACTTGATCGTGCCGCGGACCTTGTCGCCCTTCTTGTGGTTCATGGCGAACTCTTCCCACGGGTTCGGCATGCACTGCTTCATGCCGAGCGAGATGCGGCGGCGGTCCTCGTCGATCTCGAGGATCATCACCTCGACCTCGTCGCCCAGGCTCACCACCTTCGCGGGATGCACGTTCTTGTTGGTCCAGTCCATCTCGGAGACGTGCACCAGGCCTTCGATGCCGGATTCGATCTCGACAAACGCGCCGTAGTCGGTGATGTTGGTCACCTTGCCGAAGAGGCGCGTGCCCTGCGGGTAGCGGCGCGAGATGCCGATCCACGGATCTTCGCCCAGCTGCTTCAGGCCCAGCGAGACGCGGTTCTTCTCGGCGTCGAACTTGAGGATCTTGGCGGTGACTTCGTCTCCCACGGCGAGAACTTCGGTGGGGTGCTTCACGCGACGCCATGCGAGGTCGGTGATGTGCAGGAGGCCGTCGATGCCGCCCAGGTCCACGAACGCGCCGTAGTCGGTGATGTTCTTCACGACGCCCTTCACGATGGCGCCTTCTTTCAGCGTCTCGAGGAGCTGCTGGCGTTCCACGCCGGCGGTCTCTTCCATCACGGCGCGGCGCGAGACCACGACGTTATTGCGCTTGCGGTCGAGCTTGATGACCTTGAATTCGAGCTCCTTGTTCTCGAAGTGCGAGGTGTCCTTGACGGGACGCAGGTCCACGAGCGAGCCGGGCAGGAAGGCGCGGATGCCATTCACCATGACGGTGAGGCCGCCCTTGACCTTGCCGCTTACGACGCCCTTGATGATGGTGCCGTTGGCGAGCGCGTCATCGAGGCTCGTCCAGGCCGCCAGCTTCTTGGCCTTGTCGCGCGACAGCTTGGTCGCGCCGAAACCGTCTTCGAGGGCTTCGATCGCGACGGAGACGAAGTCGCCGACCTTGACTTCGATCTCGCCGCGGTCGTCTTTGAATTCTTCGGTGGCGATCGTGCTCTCGGACTTCAGGCCCGCGTTGACGATCACGACGTTGGGATCTACGGAAATGACTTCTGCGGTGATCACTTCACCGATGCGCATTTCCTGGCGCGAGAGGCTCTCTTCGAAGAGCGCGGCGAAGCTGTTTTCGAGTGCGGAGGGGGAGGATTGGGTTGAGGTTTGGGCCAGCATGAACTGCTTTCGGATTTGAAACGGCGCAGGCGCCGTCGTGGATCATCGCCAGGCGGGGTGGACTGCTCTAACCCCCTGACACCCTTGGTCTTTTGCTGCGAGTTTGGAAGAGCAGGCTCACCCCAGCGATTTTTCGCGCCACCAACCGAGAATCTGCCGCACCGCCTCGTCGACGGAAAGGCCCGTGGTATCGAGAAAAATTGCGTCGGGATAATGCTTTAGCGGCGCCACGGGGCGAGAGCTGTCTCTCTCGTCGCGACGCCGCAACTCTTCCACAACGTCCCCTATTTTGGCATACATTCCCTTTTCCATCAACTGCTTATGGCGGCGCTCGGCCCGCGTATCGACTCCCGCGGTGAGAAACACCTTCAGATGGGCGTCCGGGAACGCCACGGAGCCCATGTCGCGGCCATCGGCGACGAGCCCCGGAAGCGTGCGAAAACCCCTCTGGCGCGCGAGCAGCGCCTGGCGGACCCGACCCTTCGCCGCGACGCGGGAGGCGGCCGTACCCACCTCCTCACTGCGCAGCGCGGCCGTCACGTCGCGCCCCTCCAGCCAGATCGCCGTGTCCCGGAACTCGACCTGCATGCGCCCCGCGAGCTCGGCGAGCGCCGCCTCGTCATCGAGGTCCACGCAGGCCTCCCGGGCCGCGAGCGCGGTGAGGCGATAAAGGGCACCGCTGTCGAGGTAGCGAAAGCCGAGCGCTCGCGCGACCTGCGCGGCGACCGTCCCCTTGCCGGAGGCCGAAGGGCCGTCGATGGCGATCACCGGCGGGTTGGAATCACGAGACAAGGCGGCGGAACTCCTCGAAGTACCCGGGGAACGTCTTGGACACGCATCCGGGTTCGTTGATGCGCACTGGGCACGGCCCGAAAGACGCAAGGGAAAAGCACATGGCCATGCGGTGGTCGTCGTATGTGTCCACGGTCACGAGGGGCGCGGCACGAGACGCAAGAAAGTCGCGCGGGGGCACGATCTTCAAGGAGTCCGGACCCTCTTCGATTTCAGCGCCGAATTTCCGCAGCTCGGTCGCCATCGCGGCGATGCGGTCGGTCTCCTTCACCCGCCAGCTCGCGATGTTGCGCAGGCGCGACGGGCCCGCCGCGAAGAGCGCGAGCACGGCCGCCGTCATCGCCGCGTCGGGAATGAGGTTGAAGTCGAGGTCGAACGGGCGCAGCGCTTGCGTGCCGCGTGCCTCGATCCAGCTCTCGCACATCTAGACCGTCGCGCCCATCTCCTGGAGCACCTCGGCGAAATGGACGTCGCCCTGCGCGCTCGCGCGGCCGACGCCCTCGACGCGCACGGGCCCTCCGCCGAGGACCCCCGCGGCGAGAAAGTACGAGGCCGACGACGCGTCGCCCTCGACCTCGAGCACGCCCGGCGAGACGTAGCCCTCATTGGCGTGGACCACGAACTCGGACCAGCCCTCGCGCGCGACCGCGACGCCGAAGCGGCGCATGAGATTCAGGGTGAGCTCGACGTAAGGCCTGGAGATGAGATCGCCCTCGACCTCGATCACCGCGCGCTTGCCGGTCCACGCGAGCGCCATGAGCAGCGCCGAAAGGAACTGGCTCGAAACGTCGCCGCGCACGCGAAGGGTCTCGGACCCGGCCGCGCGTCGCGGGCCGATGGCGAGCGGCGGATAGCCCGCATGGCCGCGATAGTCGATCGCCGCGCCCGCCGCCCGCAGCGCCTCCACCAGGTCGCCGATGGGACGCTCGTGCATGCGCGCGACGCCGGAGAGCTGGTAATGCCCGTCGGCCAGCGCAAGCACCGCGGTGAGCGGGCGAAATGCGGTCCCCGCATTTCCGAGGAAGAGCTCGGCGCGCTTGGCTGGGAAACCGCGCACGGACCCCAGGCCGTGCACGCGCAGGTTCTCCACACCTTGGAGGATGTCGATGCGCACGCCGAGCGCGTCGAGCGCCGTGCGCATCACGCGCGTGTCGTCGGAATCGAGGAGGGCGCGCAGCTCGGTGTCGCCGCGGGCGAGCGCCGCGAGGAGGAGCGTGCGGTTGGAGATGCTCTTCGATCCGGGAAGCCGCAGCTTTCCCGCGGCGCGCCTCGCCGGCGCGAGATCCAGGTGCTCCACGGCTACTCGCTCGAGGAGCCGCGCCGCGACCCCGCCCCGAGCGACTGGCGGCTCGCGCGTGCCTCTGCCATGAGGCGCTCGAGGCCGGGCCCGTCGCCCTTGTCCACCAGCTCGCGGAAAACGGCGAGCTGCGCGCCGTAGCGATCGATTTCGGCCAGCAACGCCGCGCGATTCTGCAGGGCGATGTCGCGCCACATCTCGGGCGAGCTCGCGGCGATGCGCGTGAAGTCGCGAAAGCCCCCCGCTGCGAAGCCGAGGA
>JBBRQA010000117.1:0-11964 GCA_038227085.1 Burkholderiales bacterium
AAGGCGGAAGCCGCAGCGCGTCAGCCGCGACCTCGAGCTGGGTGTCCAGCGTTGACGAGTCCGCCGAGGCGAGGAGCTTCTCCAGCTTTTCCTGCTCTGCCGCGAGCTTGTCGAAATCAGCGTCGGGCTCGGCGTACTCCGCGTACACCTGCTCGAGGCGCTTCTTCGCGGTGAAGACTTCTCCCAGCCCCTCCTCCACCGCCTCGCGCACCGTGTGGCCGGGCTCGAGCTGCGGCTCCTGGGGGAGGTATCCAATCCGGATCCCCGGCATGGGCGTGGCCGTGCCCTCGTAGTCCTTGTCGAGGCCAGCCATGATCTTGAGCACGGTGGACTTGCCCGCGCCGTTCAGGCCGAGCAAGCCGATCTTGGCTCCCGGGTGGAACGAGAGGGAAATGTTCTTGAGGATTTGGCGCTTGGGCGGAACGACCTTGCCCACGCGGATCATCGTGTAGACGTACTGAGCCATGGGATTAGCAGCGGGAAACGCACGCGAAGGTTACAAAAGGCAGGCCCGAAGGATACCGTACTTCGTCGAGTAAAAAAAAGGCCGGCGGGATTTCTCCGGCCGGCACAAAGGAGCGAAGTGCTGCTAGGGGGGTGGCTTACTTCCGGGCGGAGTCGACCGGATACGCATCCGGTTGAGTCGGGATCACGTTGCCCTGGCTGTCGCGCAAGACGAGCGGCCCCGTGGCATAGGTGGTGGTGCCGTTGGCGTTGGTGTACACCATGAGCTGCTGCTGGTAGTCGTCCTGGGTCCAACGGCCGGCGACCCAGGCCTGATGCACGCCGCGCGTTTCCCAGTGGCCGGGGGACCAGATGTAGCCTTCACGCGCGCCAGGCGTCACTTCGACCACCGTGGCTCCGGGCACGCCCTTGCCGACGTTCGCATACCAGTCGAAGTCGACGTCGGGATAGACGGTCCACGCGAGCGCGGGGATCGCGGCGCTGGAGAGGGCGATGGTGGCGAAGGCGGCGGAAATCAGGGTCGGGTATCCATGTTCGGTCCTCCAGAAACTATGCTGCGCGCGAGCGGCGCGGGACGTTGAAACTACTAATTAACATTATCGCCCCAGCGAGGGAGGCGATGCCAGCAACGCGCGGTTTCGCGAGTCGGTCCCCACTGACACGCGCGCGCCAGAAAAGAAAAAGGCCCGGCAAGCCGAGCCCCTTTTGGATCGACACCGGTTTCCCCCATTGGAGGGCTTTGCGTCGATCGATGACTTCATCCTAGGCCTCGCTTCAAGGCGTGGCTGTAGGCCGCTTCCTCAGTTGGAGTAGGACGGCCCCTTCACTCCGCGGCGATGCCGCGCTCCCTCATGAGCTTTGCCCACTTCGCCTGGTCGTCGTGGATGAAGCGCGCGAACTCCTGCGGCGTGTCGCCGGAGGGTTCCGCGCCGCTGATCTGCAGCTTCAGCTTCACGTCGGGATCGGCAAGCACCCGGTTCGCGTCCGCAGAAAGCCTCGCGACCACAGCGGCGGGCGTCTTCGCGGGAGCGAGGAGGCCGAACCATCCGACCGCGGCGTAGCCGGGCAATCCGGACTCCGCGAGTGTCGGCAGGTCGGGGATGAGAAGCGAGCGCTTCGCGCCCGTCACCGCGAGCGCATTCAATTTGCCGGCGTGGACGTGCGGCATGACGGTTTGCGCGGGCGCGAACATGAGGTCGACTTGCCCGGCGAGAAGGTCGGTGAGCGCCTGGCCCGTGCCCTTGTACGGAACGTGCAGCATGTCGACGCCGGCCATCGACTTGAAGAGCTCCGCGGCGAGATGGGATGCGGCGCCCGCGCCCGAGGAGCCGAAGCTCAGCTTGCCGGGATTCTTCTTCGCATGGTCGATGAGCTCGCGCACGTTGCGAGCCGGTACCTTGGGATTGGCAACCACGACATACGGAGACGCCGAGACCAGCGTCACTGGCGCGAACTGCCCCACGTTCTTCTCGGTGAGGGATGCCGTCGAGCCCATCATCAACGTGTATCCGTCGGGTTCCGATGCGGCGACGAAGTCCGCCCCGATGTGCCCGCTCGCCCCCGGCTTGTTCTCGATGATCACCGGCTGCCCCCAGATCTTCATGAGCGAGGGCTGCATGATGCGTGCTAGCGCGTCGGCGCCCCCGCCGGGCGGAAACGGCACGATGATGCGCACGGGCCTGGCGGGAAACTCGCCGGCTTGCGAAGCTCCTGCGCGCGCATCGCCCAGGCAGATGCCCGCGATCGCGAGGGCCGCGATCCTCGAGAACGTCATTGAGCCGCGGTGGGTGCGACGATGGTGGTGCGCAGCGTGGTGATGCCTTCGATGGAGCAATCGACGACGTCGCCCACTTTCAGGAAGAGGTCCTTGGCGTTGGGCTTGCCGACCGCGACGCCGCCCGGCGCGCCGGTGGAGAACATGTCGCCCGGCTCGATCGGGATGTAGCGCGAGAAATGCTCGAGGATGTCGGGCATCTTCCAGATCTGGTCGCCCGTGTTGACGCGCATGCGCTCTTCGCCATTGACCGAGCAGGTCATCCACAGGTCGTAAGGATCGGGGATTTCGTCCATCGTGACGATTTCCGGGCCGAGGGGACCGAAGCCCGGCGCGTTCTTGGAAGTCCAGAAGCGCGAGCCGGATGCGACTTCGCGCTTCTGCATGTCGCGATCGGTGAGGTCGTTCAGCACGGTGACGCCGACCACGTAGTCCATCGCGTCGTCGTCCTTGGTGAAGCCAAGCGCGCGCCGGCCGATGACGAAGACCAGCTCCGGCTCGTAGTCGAGGTGCAGGACGCCGTCCGGCTTGGCGACCTTCGCGTTGTGGCCGACGAGGCACGAGGTGAGCTTCACGAAGCCGGTGACCTCCTCGGGCATCTCCTTGATGAGGTCGTGCTTCTTCAGCTCCTCGAGGTGCGCGCGATAGTTCTTGCCGACGCAGAGGAACTTGTCGGGATCGGGAACCGGCGGCAGGAAGCGGATGGCGCGCTCCTCGACCATGGCGCTCGAGAACGGCCGCGCGTTCGACTGCGCTGCCTTGGCGAGGGCTTGCACGCGCGAGAGCGCTCCCCGGCCTTCGCGGAAGAGTGCCTTCATGGTTCCGGGAAGCGGCTCGCCGTTGACGCGCGACGCGGCCTCGATGTCGAGGACGCGATGCCCGACCCGAACGCCTATCCGGGGAGCTCCGCCTGCAGTGGTGTAGGTGATTAGTCGCATGGGCAAACCGACATCATCGCCCCACGGCGGGAAAAAAGGAAATGCCGGCCATAGGCCGGCATTCCGGGGGTGTGGCTAACGGGTATTAGCGACCCGATGAAATCGCCACGTTGGCGTTTCCCGAACCGTTTTGCCAGGACGCCGGCACATGGCGGGGAAGCGTCATGGCGCAGGCGGCGACCATCGTCGCCAGGAGCACTCGTCTCGTCCACATGATCGCTTCCTCCAGATTGGCCCTTGTTGATGCTCAAGTTACCTTCTGGAGGCGTCGATCAATACCGGACGGGTCCCGATTCCGCGTCAGCGCGTGACGCGGCTACGCGTCGGACAAGGGCCTAAGCCATCCGCACTACCTATTTGCCGGTCGAGATGCCCGTGGTCGAGTTCACCGCCGTGGCGCCGGTGTTGCTGGTCGGGGTGCTCGCCGGGGCGGACGCGGAGATGGACGTTTCCGATTTCACCGTGGGCTCGGACTTCATCTTGTTGGCGGAGTGCATGGCGACTTTCTTCTTCGTCGTCTTCTTCATGGTGCGGTTCAGGTTCTTGTCATCGTCGGTGGTCGAGGCCATTGCCGGCTTGGACTTGTCGTCCATCGTGGCGTTGGTGCCCGGCGACGTGCCGCTCTTGTCGCTATACGACTCGTTTTGCGGATTGTTGGTGTTGGGGCTGACCGTCGGCGAAGCCATTGTCGAAGTCGTGGCAGCGAAGGCGGTGCCGCCGGCGAGGGCGAGGACCGATGTCATGATGAAAGCGGGCGCGAGCTTGCGCATAAGGAACTCCTGATAAGTGGAAGGGATGGGTACTTGGATGCTTCGAAACTACTCGTTGCAATCCCCATGCCAAGTGCGCAGCCCCGCAACATGAACGCGGGGCTGCTCTCGTGGCGAATTTCTTACGTGCCCCGGGGAAAACATGCCGACCAGGCTTACTGGCGGGTGAGGGCCGAATCGGTCCCGGTCAGCGTCGGGCTGGGGCCATCGTCGGGCATCTGGTTCGTGCGATTGACGTTGGTGCGCGGCGCGATGCTTTGCAGGAGCTGGCCGTTGCGCCCGATCTTCATGCGGTCGCGCTGCACCTGCTTCACCGCGCGATCGTAGCTTTGCGAGGTGCGCGCCGCCTCGACCGCATCGGATCAGCGCCGAGACGGGTTGTTCGGGTAGCGATCGTAGCGGTCGGGAACGCCGTCGCGATCGCGGTCATGTACGCGCCAGCCGGAATTCACATAACGCCAGCGGCCATCGTGTTCGATCCAACGCGCCGGCTCGTACACGTATCCCGGCCGATGGCGAAGGTGTCGCCCCTTGACCCAGTAATGCTTGCCGTGGCGCCATTCCCAGTAACCGGGCGCCCAGACGAATCCCATGCGTGGCGCGGGTACGACCTCGTAGCGCGCGGGCGGCGGCGCCACATTGATGATGGGATCGGTCCGTGCAGCCGCGGGGGTTGCCGTCCCGGCCAATGCCGCGGCAACCAGGCTTGCGACGATCAGCTTCTTCATTTTTGTCACCTCCGTGGTCGCTTAACGGACGGGGCACGCTGCGGGATGACATAAGAAAAAAGGGCCGCCCCTCTGCAAAGGTGCGGCCCCGACAGGAGCAACGATGAAACGTACAGCTTCTTATACGAACTCTTTATCGACGGCGCGGATCTTCCGGCGCGCGGTCGTAGCGGTTGGGCACGCCGTCGTGGTCGCGATCGCCGTACGCGCGGTTCTCGACAAAGCGCTCGTGATCCGAGCGGCGTTTCTCGAGCACCCGGCGGCCGTCACGCTGCTCCCAAGGGTCGGATACGGTGCCACATTCGGTTCTCTCCATGCTCAGGAGTGAAAGTCACTCCAATGTAACGATCAACGCACACGGCGTACTGCCGGATGTCGCCCATTCGGGGGTCAGCGCCGTCCGACGCGCCTGTAGGCGATTGCGGTAAATTGGCGGTCTCTCAGCGAGGATTCCAAATGACGATACTTTCCGACCAGCTCGAGCTGGCTCCCGGCGACCTCGACTCGTACTGGATGCCGTTCACCGCGAACCGCCAGTTCAAGGCCGCCCCGCGGATGTTCGGCAAGGCCGAGGGGATGTACTACTGGACCAGCGACGGCCGCAAGATCCTCGACGGCTTCGCGGGGCTGTGGTGCTGCAACGCGGGCCATTGCAGGAAGCCGATCGTGGAAGCGATCCAGAAGCAGGCCGCGACCATGGACTACGCGCCCGCCTTCCAGATGGGCCATCCGCTCGCCTTCGAGCTCGCCAACCGCATCGTCGACCTCGCTCCGGGCAAGCTCGACCATGTCTTTTTCTGCAACTCCGGATCCGAGGCGGTCGATACCGCACTGAAGATCGCGATCGCGTGGCATCGAGTGCGGGGCGAAGGCGCGCGCACGCGCCTCATCGGCCGGGAGCGCGGCTATCACGGCGTCGGCTTCGGCGGCATCTCGGTGGGCGGCATCCTCGCCAACCGCAAGATGTTCGGCACGATGCTGACCGGGGTGGATCACCTGCCGCACACGCACAACCTCGAGAAGAACGCATACGCGAAGGGCCAGCCCGAGTGGGGCGCGCATCTCGCCGACGAGCTCGAGCGCCTGGTCGCGCTGCACGATGCGTCCACCATCGCCGCGGTGATCGTCGAGCCGATGGCCGGGTCGACGGGTGTGCTGATGCCGCCCAAGGGCTACCTGCAGCGCCTGCGCGAGATCACTAAGAAGCATGGAATCCTGCTCATCTTCGACGAAGTGATCACAGCCTTCGGACGCCTCGGCGAAAACTTCGCCGCCGACCTGTACGCAGTGGAGCCCGACATGATCACGTTCGCGAAGGGAGTCACCTCGGGCACGGTGCCCATGGGTGGCGTGATCGCGTCCTCCGACATCTACCAGGCGTTCATGTCGGGACCGCCCGGCGCGATCGAGCTTTTCCACGGCTACACGTATTCCGCGCATCCGCTCGCGTGCGCCGCGGGCATCGCGACCCTGCAGCTCTACAAGGACGAGGGTCTCTTCGCGCGCGCGGCACGCATGGCCCCGGTGCTGGAGCAGGCGTTGCATACGCTGAAAGGCACGCGCCACGTGATCGACATCCGCAACCAGGGGCTGGTGGGTGCGGTGGAGCTCACGCCGCGGCCGGGCGCGCCGGGCGCGCGCGCCTTCGAGGCGTACCTGCGCTGCTACGAGAAGGGGGTATTGGTGCGCTCGACCGGCGACATCATCGCGATCGCGCCCGCGCTCATCGTGGAAGAGGCACAGGTCGGCCAGATCGTGCAGACCTTGCGGGATGTGCTTGCTGCCCTCGAATAGACCCACGACCACGAAGATCACGAAGGACACGAAGTCAACCCCATCAGGAGACAGTGAATGGCCAGCACGAAAGTAGCGGTGGTGACGGGCGCGGGAACGGGAATCGGCAAGGCGGCGGCGTTTGCCCTGTTGAAGGAGGGCTACAGCGTCGCATTCGCGGGGCGCCGGGCCGAGCCGTTGGAAAAGGCGGTGGCGGAGTCAGGCGCCGGCGCGCGCGCCCTCGCCGTGCCGACCGACGTCGCCAATCCGCAATCGGTGGGCGCTCTGTTCGCGAAGGTGAAGGAGAAGTTCGCTCGCCTCGACGTGCTCTTCAACAACGCCGGCACGGGGGCGCCGCCGGTGAACATGGAGGACCTCACCTACGAGCAGTGGACCAACGTCGTGGGGGCGAACCTCACCGGCTCCTTCCTCTGCACGCAGGAGGCGATCAAGATGATGAAGGCGCAATCACCGATGGGCGGGCGCATCATCAACAATGGCTCCATCTCGGCCCACGCGCCGCGCCCCAACTCGGTCGCCTACACCTCCACCAAGCACGCCATCACCGGTCTCACCAAGTCCACCTCGCTCGACTGCCGCAAGTACGACATCGCCTGCTCGCAGATCGACATCGGCAACGCCGCCACCGAGATGACCGACCGGATGACGAAGGGCGTCGTGCAGGCGCACGGCGGCATGATGGTCGAGCCGCGGATGGACGTGCAGCACGTGGCCGACGCGATCGTCTTCATCGCCAGGCTGCCGCTCGATTCCAACGTCCAGTTCATGACGATCATGGCGACCAAGATGCCGTTTGTTGGACGGGGTTAGCCATCCTCAGGCCGCGGAAACCTAAATCGCGACTCGCATCCGCTGGGTCTCCTTCTGCTTCATCGAGAGGTATTCCCCCTTGTCCATCTCGTGGAGTTGCTTCGGGTATCTCTCCGTCGCCGCGAACCAGTCGTTGAGCCGCTTCTGGACCTGCGTCCCGGGGGGCGCATCCAACGAAGCGAGGTAGGAATCGATGGCGAGAAAGTAGCGCATCGTGTTGCGCTCCGTGGCGCCTAGCATGCCGCCCACGAATTTCGGGCCGCCGTCGCCCTCCTTGCCGATCACGGTGAAGCCCACCTTGCCCGCGCCCACGGTGCTGAGGTAGGTCTGCATCGCGAGGCGAGACATCACGCCGAACCCGTACGAATAGCCGAGATGGATGAAGGTGCGCCCGTCGTCGAGCGGGGTAGCCTCGAGGGTGATCTGGTAGTCGTGCGTGCCGAGGGGGCCGGAATCGGCCTGCAGCACGATGCGCAGGTAATCGGCCGTGCGCGCCATCACGCGATAGTTGAACGCGATCGGGTAGGCCTGCTCGGCGGGCTGGTCCGCCTTGCGCCCGATGCGCACCGTGAGCGACTTGGCACCTTCGCCCGGCGGGGCGTAGCAGTGCTTGGTGTTGAACGGCAGGATCAGAACGTCGCACCAGTTGGCCGCCTCGCGGAATCCGCGGTCGACCTGCGCGAACGGGTAGCCCAGGACTCCGAAGACGTCGCCCCGCAGCATGTTGGAGCCTTCCTGCGAGATGAGGTGCAGGGGACGCCCGAAGGCGTTGCCCGCGAGCTTTTCCCGGAACTCGTCGTGCTTCGCGCGGAGGGCCGCACCGGAGCCCGTTTCCGGCGGAGCGGCGGCCACGAAGCCCACGCCGGCGGCGAGAAGGATGGCGAAGAGTCTGCGCATGAGTTCCACAATGTATAGGGACTCGCGCGGTCGCACAGGGTTTCCAAAAGAAAACCCCGCCGGGGCGGGGTTCAATGGGGGCGAGGCCCGGTCAGGCGGGGAAGGCCTGGCGTTCGAGGACTTCCTGGTCCTCCTGGAGCTGCTGGGAGGCCCCATCGCGGGGCAGGCGGCGCACTTCGTCTTTCTCACGGGCGCGACGGGCCATCTCGGCGTAGGCGCGCTTCACCATCTCGAAGTCGTATTCATGGGTCATGGATCCGCTCCTCTCGTGAATGCGATTCAAGTTTGCGTCATCCATTCGGTAAAGCGCTATCGGAATCGTCCTACGTGGAGCAAATAAATACTGGAATAATGGCGTAGTGCGCGCTCACCACTCTTTCGACGTCGCCGTCATCGGCGGCGGGCTCGTCGGCTCTTCCATCGCATGGGGTCTCGCCTCCGCCGGGCGCAAGGTCGGCGTGCTCGACGAGGGCGACCTCGCCTATCGCGCCTCGCGCGGCAACTTCGCGCTCGTCTGGGTGCAGAACAAGGGCATGGGCATGCCGCCGTACAGCGGCTGGACGCGGCGCTCGGCCTCCGAATGGACCGCCTTCGCCGACATGCTGCTGGTGCAGACCGGCATCGACGTCGCCTATCGCAAGCCGGGCGGATTCCACCTGGCGCTCTCGGAACTCGAGCTCGCCCACCGCGCGGCAGGGCTCGCGAGCTTGCACGCGCAGCCCGGAATGCCGCCCCACGATTACGAGATCCTCGATCACGCCGCCGTGAAGTCGATGCTTCCTGAAGTGGGCCACGAGGTCGTCGGGGCGAGCTTCAGCAAGCTCGACGGCCATTGCAATTCCCTCAGGCTCTTCCGCGCGTTGAACGCCGGCATGCAGCAACTCGGGGCCAAGTACCTGGCCGAGCACCGCGTCGAGTCCATCGGGCACGCCGCCGGGGAATTCCACCTCGCCACGCGGCATGGCGCCATCCGCGCGCGCCAGGTGGTGCTTGCCGCGGGCATCGACAATGCCCGCCTCGGCCCGATGGTGGGTCTCGAGGTGCCGGTTCGCCCCCAGCGCGGGCAACTCATCGTCACCGAGAAGGCCTCGCCCTTCCTGCACTACCCGGTGTCCACGGTGCGCCAGACCGACGAGGGCGGCGTGATGCTGGGCGAGTCGCAGGAGGAAGCCGGCCTCGACGCCACGGTCGGGCAGCCGGTGATCTCGGTCATGGCCGATCGCGCGGTGCGCATGTTTCCGCGCCTCGCATCGTTGGGCATCGTGCGCACCTGGGCCGCGCTGCGCGTGATGACGCAGGATGGATTCCCCATTTACGACCAGTCGCCGAGCTGTCCCGGCGCCTTCGTCGCAACTTGTCACAGTGGCGTCACGCTCGCCGCGGCGCACGCGCTCGTGCTCGCGCCCCTTATCGCGGCGGGCGCCCTCCCCGCCGACCCGTTCGCAACGTTCAGCTCCCGGAGATTCGATGTTCAGAAGGCTGCATGACAGCGCCGCGCCCGCGGTGCGCATTACGGTGGACGGACGCGACGTGGACGCGCGCGCGGGCGAGAGCGTGGCTGCGGCCATGCTCGCCGCCGGCTTCCTGTGCTGCCGCACGACCCCGGTGTCCGGAGCCCCGCGCGCGCCTTTCTGCATGATGGGCGCGTGCTTCGATTGCCTCGTGACCGTCGACGGCGTGGGAAGCCGGCAGGGATGCATGGTCGCGGTGCGCGAGGGCATGGCCATCGCGACGCAGCGCGGCAAGCGCGAGCTCGGCAAGTGAGCGCGATAGCGGCCGAGTACGACGTCGCCATCGTCGGCGCCGGCCCCGCGGGCCTTGCGGCGGCGAGCGTTTGCGCGCGCGCGGGGCTCTCGACCGTGCTCTTCGACGAGCAGGCCGCGCCCGGCGGACAGATCTACCGCGCCATCGGCTCCACGCCACTCGCCGACCGCGCGATCCTCGGGCCCGACTACTGGCACGGCGAAAAGCTGGTGAGCGAGTTCCTGCAGAGCGGCGCGCAGTACGTTCCGCGCGCGAGCGTATGGAGCCTCACGCCCGATCTCGAGATCGGCGTCTCGGTGGGCGGGGGCTCGGCGCTCACCGGCGCGGCGAGCGTGATCCTCGCCACCGGCGCGCTCGAGCGGCCCTTCCCGATCCCCGGATGGACGCTTCCCGGCGTGATGACCGTTGGGGCGGCGCAAACGCTGCTGAAGACCGCGGGCCTCGCGCCGGGCGGCCGCACCGTCCTCGCCGGCACGGGTCCGCTGCTCTGGCTCCTGGCGAGCCAGTATCTCGCCGCCGGTCTCACCGTCGATGCGATCCTCGACACGACGCCGCACAAGAACCGCGCGCGCGCGCTGCCGCACCTGCCGGGATTTCTCTTCTCCCCCTACCTGCGCAAGGGCGTGAAGCTGGTCCTCGCGGTGCGCGGCAAGGTGCCGATCGTGCCTGGGGTGACGGAACTGCGCGCGGAAGGCGCAGGGAAGGTCGAGAGCATTTCGTTTCGTACCGGTGATGGCGGCGGGCGCACGCTGCCGGTGGATACACTCCTCCTGCACCAAGGCGTGGTGCCGGATGTGAACCTCGCGATGTCGGTGGGAGTCGAGCACCACTGGAACGACGCGCAGCTCTGCTGGTCGCCGCGCCTCGACCCCAACGGCGGGACCAGCGTGCCCGGGGTCCTCATCGCCGGCGACGGCGCCGGCATCGCGGGCGGACAGGCGGCCGCGTGGCGCGGAGTGCTCTCGGCGGTCGCCGTGGTGCACGCGATGCAGCCCGGCAGGAAGCTCGTCACCCAGAAGCTCGCACGCACCGCGGTCGCGCAGCAGATGCGCGGGCGCAAATTCCTCGACGCGCTCTATCGCCCCGCGAACGTATTTCGCCGCCCGACCGGCGACACCATCGTGTGCCGTTGCGAGGAGGTCACCGCGCGCGAGGTGCAGGAGGCGATCGCGCTCGGCTGTCCCGGGCCCAACCAGATGAAGGCGTTCCTGCGTTGCGGCATGGGGCCGTGCCAGGGACGCATGTGCGGGCTCACGGTAACCGAGATGATCGCGAAAGCGCGCGGCGTTTCGCCGCAGGCAATCGGCTACTACGGCATTCGCCCGCCGGTGAAGCCGATCACGGTGGGCGAGCTGGCCGCGCTTCCCAAGACCACGGACGCGATCAAGGCCGTGGTGCGCATCGAGTAGACTTTCGCCATGGACATGCCCCGCAACGCCTTCAAGCACGCGATCCGCGCCGGTCGGCAACAGATCGGACTGTGGCTATCGCTCGCCGATCCGTACAGCGCGGAGATCGCCGCGGGCGCGGGTTTCGACTGGATCCTCATCGACGGCGAGCACTCGCCCAACGACCCGATCAGCGTGCTGCCCCAGCTGCAGGCGGTCGCGCCCTACCCGGTCACGCCGATCGTGCGCCCGGCGTGGAACGACAAGGTGTTGATCAAGCGCTACCTCGACGTGGGCGCGCAGAGCCTGCTCATCCCGTACGTGCAGAACGAAGACGAGGCGGCCTCCGCGGTGGCGTCGATACGTTATCCCGGCCGCGGCGTGCGCGGCGTGGCGGGCGTGACGCGTGCCTCGCGCTTCGGACGGGTCGCCGACTACACGAAGCGCGCCGAGGAAGAGCTTTGCCTCCTGGTGCAGATCGAGACGCGCGAAGGCCTCGACAACCTCGAGAAGATCGCGCGCATGGACGGAATCGACGGCGTCTTCATCGGCCCGGCGGACCTGGCCGCGGGGCTCGGCCACCTGGGCGAGATCACGCACGCAGAAGTGCAGTCGGCCATCAAGGACGCGATCGCG
>JBBRQA010000118.1:0-11926 GCA_038227085.1 Burkholderiales bacterium
ACGGACGGCTTCTTCTCCCGATTGACCGGAAGTGACGCGCGCCTCTCGACCTTCACCCCTACACTTCAAATGAGGCTCTGCTTAGTCCGGGGCTCGCGATAACAATCGGATAGGCGCACACCGGGTGCCCTCCACTAGCGGACCGCTTCGATGCTCCTCGCATCACCGCCGGATACTTCACGGACAGCCCCCTTGCGCGGGCTGCACATCGAAACGCGTCGCGCATCGCCATTCTTCTCGGCGACTTCATTTCAAAGCTTGGGATGATCGCCGCGTGCGCGGAGAGCCATCCATCGGGCTCTTGGGATGAAGGTCGAGAGGCGCGCGTCACTATCGGTCGATCGGGAGAAGAAGCCGTCCGTTCGAGCGCAATTTTTGCAGCGCCTTCACTCCCCTCCCAAGGAACGATCGCGCCGGCTCGACCTTCATCCCGAGCCCGATGCATGGCGCTAAGCGGAAGCCGATTCGAGCCCCGCGCCGCACGACCAGCACAGGTCGAACGACGGCGGATTCTCTTCCCCGCATTTCGGACAGATGACCGCGGCACCGGTGACGGAGGATCGCACGTACTCGTCGATCAGCTCGCGAGCCCGTGCCGCTTGGTCGGGATTGTCGACCCACACCTGGGGAAGCGACGCCTCGATGGGCAACTCGCCCGCGAGGCTGGAGGCGTTGGCGTTGAAGATGCGCGCGCGAACGCCCCGGTCCGCGAGCAAATCCGCCAGGAGGTGCGCCTCCGGCAGGTTCGCCGCGGTGTAAACGCGTTTCAGAACCGGTACGAAAGCACGCCGCTCACGCCGTCTTCCGAGATGCCCGAGCGCCCGGAGACCTTGAAGTAAGCGAGGCTCACGCCCACGTTTTCCGTCACCATCCCGCGGATTCCGACCGCGCCGCTCATGAACGACTTGTCGTACGACACGGCGTCCACGTCGTAGCTGTTGAGCGAGGCGAGCGTCAGCGGTGTCGCGGTCACGACACGCGCCTCGCCCTTGCGCTCCCTGTCGGCGGTGATGCGCGCCCACGGGGTCCAGCGGCCGAAGTCCATGGAGGCGCGCAGGCCCGCGCTCCATACTTCCGAATGGCGCGACTGTGCGCCGATACGCAGGTTGGCGCTGCCCGCACCGGACTCGTCGAACTGGTTGATGCTCACGTTCTGCGAGGTCACCGAAATCGTCGGCCCGATCCTGAGGCGCCCGATGGGGAAGTCGTAGCCCAGGTTCGCGAACAGCGACGAGTTCGAGCCGTCCGGCCGCGAAGTCGCGGTGCGCACTGCGGAACCGAGCACGATGTTGCGGCTCACGCCGGTGAAGTTCACGTCGGATACCGAGGCGATCGCGGTGCCGTAGAGCCCACCCCACTTCGCCGACGCGAACGCCGACCACACGGTCTCGCTGGTGTTGAAGCCGCCCAGGCCGTTGCCCAGGCTGCCCTCGCTGGTGCTCTTGCCGATCGCAAGGCCGACCGTCACGCCTTCCGAGACGCGTGCCGTCACGCCGAGGCTGCCCGCGCGCGTCTTGCTGTTGCCCGGGTCGACGTCGAAGGTGCCGCGGTCGCCGGCCGCGAACACGGTGAGGCTCCCGATGTGGCTGAGCTCTCCGGTGCCGAGACCCTCGTTCAAGGTACGAACGTGGGCGGCGCGCGTGCGCAGCGGCACTTCGCCGAGCACCGAGTACGCGGTCGGCCCGTCGATCAGCGACTCGACGAACTGCGCGACGAGCGCGTGCGTCCCGGTCGTCAAGTGGCCGGAGGAATCGGCGAAGAAGTAGGTGCGCTCCGCGTTCGGCGCGACGAGGTTGCCGGTGTAGCAGAACTCAGAGCTCACCGTGGCCGTCGTGGTGATCGGCGGGAAGGGACCGCACGCGAAGCCGGTGATGTTGGTGAATCCGTACGCGCCCGGATTGGCGCGGATCTCGTTGAAGAGGGTGAAGAGGTCGACCGGGATCGCGCGAAGGCCCGAGCTCGCGAGGCCGGAAAAAAGGGTGGTGTTGGCGCCCACGGTGAGCTGTTGCAGCCCCGCGCGAGTCGTGGCGTCGAGCCCGGCCACGTCCGGAGTGAAGCTGGGGTCGAACCCGCCGAATACGAGCACGTGCTGCGCGCCGGCCTGGAACAGGCGGGCGGTCTGCGACACCCCCGCGGAGGCGGCGGCGATGATGTTGGACTGGAACTGCGCCGCGGTGATGGCTCCGGAGCCGAGCAGGTCCGAGTTCACGAAGAAATCGTTGCCTCCGCCCCAGATCGCGAAGAGCGCATGGGAGTCTGCGGCGCCGTTGTGCGCCGCCAAGTATTCGGTGATCTGCGCGCTGATCGGGCGCTCCGCGAGGCCCGGAGGCGTGATCCCGGGGGTCAGGGCCACCCGCGCTCCACCCTGCGCGTAGATCGTGCCGCCGGCATTGCTGGGCGCGGGAGCGAAACCATAGTGCTGCACCACGAGCTCCGACCAGACCGGGCCCGGGTTCGTGGAGAAACGGCCGAGGACCGGAACGAGCGCCGAGGGGATGCCGATGCTCGCGAGCCACGCACGGTAGTACCCCGCGTCCGAAAGGCTGTCGCCGAACACGTAGACACCGCTGAATCGCGCGGTCTGTGCGCTCGCGGTGGTGGCGGCGGCGCCGGCGAAGAGCGACAGGATCAGGGCGGGCAGGACGCGGTTCTTGGTCTTCATGTTCTCTCCTCCGAGCATGGGTGGAATTCTTATGCGGGGGAGTATAAACCGGCGCCGGAGAATTAAAACGACCGTTTGAAACCAGGGTCAGTAAACCCTGCGGACCAGGTGCGCCTCGTGCAGCATGTGGGTCGCGATCTCCTCGATCGACTTGGTGGTCGAGTCGAGGTAGGGGATGCCGGCCTGCTTCATGAGCTTCTCGGCGGCGTTCACCTCGTAGCGGCAGTTGGCGAGCGCGGCGTAGGTGGAATCGGGGCGCCGCTCGCTGCGGATCTGGTGCAGGCGCTCGGGCGTGATCGACAGTCCCCACACCTTGGTCTTGAGCGGCAGCAGCGACGGCGGGATGCGGTTGGCCTCGAGATCCTCGGGGATCAGCGGGTAGTTGGCGGCCTTGATGCCGAACTGCATCGCCATGTAAAGGCAGGTCGGCGTCTTGCCGCTCCTCGACACGCCCACCAGCACGATGTCCGCCTCTTCGAGGCCGCGGTGGGTCACGCCGTCGTCGTGGGCGAGGGTGTAGTTGATCGCCTCGATGCGGTGGTTGTAGTCCTTGGCGTTGGACACGCTGTGGGTGCGCCCCACCGCGTGCATCGACTTCAGCCCGAGCTCGTTCTCGAGGGGCACGATGAAGCGCTCGAAGACGTCGAGCACGAGCCCGTCGCACTTGTTGATCTCGGTACGCACCGCATCGTCGACGATGGAGCTGAACACCAGCGGGCGCTGGTGCGATTCGCGCAGAGCCTCGTTCACCTGGTCGACCACCGCGCGCGCCTTGTCGATCGTGTCGATGAAAGGCAGCGTCACCCGGTTGAAATCCATCTCCGCGAACTGCGTGAGGAGGGACGACCCCAGGGCCTCGACCGTGATCCCGGTGCGGTCGGAAATGAAAAACACGCGCTTTCGCTGCGGCATGGGGGGCTTCGGGAGGGGTTCGGGCGGGTTGGGGGAACTAAGCGTCCCCTATAATTACAAATTCCCTCCGGCACGTCACTCCGAATCGATTCCCCCCATGGCCAATCCCTACGTCCTTCCGCTTGAAACCCTGCGCATGACCGACGTGGGCCGCGTCGGCGGCAAGAACGCCTCCCTGGGCGAGCTCATCAGCCAGCTCGCGGCGAGCGGGGTGCGCGTCCCGGGCGGCTTCGCCACCACGGCGGAGGCATTCGACGACTTCCTCGCCCACAACAGGCTGGCCGAGGCCATCAACGCCGTCCTCGCCAAGGTGGACGTGGACGATGTCTCGGCCCTCGGCGAGGCAGGAGCGCAGATCCGCGCCATGCTCGAAAAGGGCACTTTGCCGCCGGAGCTGGAAAAGCAGGTGCGTGCGGAGTACGAGCGCGTCGCCGCCGGATCCCCCAATGCAAGCTTCGCGGTGCGCTCTTCTGCCACCGCGGAGGACCTGCCCGACGCCTCCTTCGCCGGCCAGCAGGAGACCTACCTCAACATCCGCGGCGTGGAGAACGTCCTCGACGCCATTCGCCGCGTGTACGCCTCGCTCTACAACGACCGCGCCATCGCCTATCGCGTGCACAAGGGCTTCACCCACGCCGAGGTGTCGATCTCCGCGGGCGTGCAGCGCATGGTGCGAAGCGACCTGGGTGCCGCCGGCGTGATGTTCACGATGGACACCGAGTCGGGCTTCCGCGAGGTGGTCTTCATCACCTCGAGCTACGGCCTGGGCGAGACGGTGGTGCAGGGGTCGGTCAATCCGGACGAGTTCTACGTCTCGAAGCTGTGCCTGTCGAAGGGCAAGCCCGCGATCCTGCGCCGCACCCTCGGCGGCAAGGCGATCAAGCTCGTGTTCGACACCGAGGCCAAGGCGGGCAAGTCGGTGAAGGAGGTCGAGGTGGCCGCCGCCGACCGTGAGCGCTTCTCGCTTTCCGACGCGGACGTGGAAGAGCTCGCGCGCTACGCGATGGCGATCGAGAAGCACTACGCCCGTCCCATGGACATCGAATGGGGCCGCGACGGCGAGGACGGCAAGCTCTACATCCTCCAGGCGCGTCCCGAGACGGTGAAGAGCCAGGAGACGCGCAAGGACACGCTCACGCGCTACCGTATCGGCAAGAGGGGTGAAGTGCTCGTCGAGGGCCGCGCCATCGGCTCGAAAATCGGCCAGGGCCGCGTGCGCGTCATCATGGACGTGTCGCAGATCGCCCTGGTCAAGGACGGCGACGTGCTGGTCACCGACATGACCGACCCCAACTGGGAGCCGGTGATGAAGCGCGCATCGGCGATCGTCACCAATCGCGGGGGCAGGACCTGCTTTTCCGGCGGGACGCGTCTGCTCACGAATGCCGGGTTCCTGACCTTCCGGGAGTTGCATGAGCGCGGCCACGAAGGGATGAGCGTGCCGTCCCTGAATCGCAAAACGCTGCGCATCGAGTGGAAACCGGTGCTTGCCGTGATGAAGAAGACCGCCAGCCTGATCCGGGTAGGCATCTCGCAAACCGGTCGGATGCAAGGCAACACGCTCGATGTGACGCCGGATCACAAGATGCTGAACCTGGCGGGATCGGAGCTGGTCGACAGCGAAATCGGCGACATGGTGTCCCGGCAGGACTGCGTGCTGCTCCCTGAGCGCCTACCCCAGCTGTCGAGCTCCACGCAGAAAGAACACTCGCTGGCCTACCTCCTCGGCGGTCTCATGACCGACGGCCACGTGCATCTCACCCGAACGCACGGGGAGGTGACGTTCATCCAGAAGCCGGACACCGTCAAGTTGAACTTCATCGCACGGATGAACGAGGCCCTGCAGGAAAACTACGGCAAGGTCTTCAAGGAGTCGGTCAAGAAGACATCGAACGGCTTCATTCGCGGACAGCGGGTGGTGGGGTCGGCCAATGCCTACCGCTGCTATTCGAAGGCGATCGCGACGGCGGTGCGCGCGGAGCAGGACACGATCGTGACGACGCTCCTGAAGGGCGACCTTGAAGTGGCCTGCCATTTCCTGGCCGGCGTCATCGACGGCGACGGCAGCTTCATCAATGGGCGCGTCAATGTGTACGTATCGGGCGGAGAGCTGCTCGAGGCCGTCATCGTCGCCTGCCTGCGTATCGGCACCGTGCCGCAGGTCACCGTCAATCGCACGATCTACAACGTCCAGATCGTCGAGAAACTGGACCTGCTGGGGCGATACACCCGCCGGGTCCCATGCTGCGATGAGCGAGCCATCGGCAGCCGATTCTTCAACACGCGCCAGCTGCTGCCCGATACGATCAATTCGGATATCAACAACCGCGTGCGCAAGAACCTGCTGATCGACGCGCGCGGCCTGGCGCAGCACCTACCCGACATCGCCGATGCCGGACTGAGGGCTCGTCTGGAAAACCTGCTCTCTTCCGATCTTCGTCAGGCGCGCGTCTCACTCGAAAAGACGCTCCCGAACGACGAAGTCTTCAACATCACGGTCGCCGACAATCACAACTACATGGTGTTCACGGAACGGTATACGCCTGTGCTGGTGAACAACTGTCACGCGGCGATCATCGCGCGCGAGCTGGGGGTGCCGGCGGTGGTGGGCTGCGAGGATGCCACCGATAGATTGAAGGACGGCTCCGAGGTGACCGTCTCGTGCGCCGAAGGCGACACCGGCTACATCTACGACGGCAAGATGGAGTTCGAGGCGATCGAGGTCGAGCTCGCCAAGATGCCCGCCATCCCGGTGAAGATCGCGATGAATGTCGGCAATCCCGATCTCGCGTTCGACTTCTGCCAGCTCCCCAACGAGGGCGTGGGCCTGGCGCGGCTGGAATTCATCATCTCCAACATGATCGGCGTGCATCCCAAGGCGTGCCTCGAATACGCGTCGCTGCCCGCGGACTTGAAAGCGCAGGTCGCGAAGCAGTCGCGCGGCTACGCCGACCCGGTGCGCTTCTACGTGGACAAGATCGCCGAGGGGGTCGCCACCATCGCGGCGGCCTTCTGGCCGAAGAAGGTGATCGTGCGGCTCTCGGACTTCAAGTCCAACGAGTACCGCAACCTCATCGGCGGCGCCAAGTACGAGCCCACCGAGGAGAACCCGATGCTCGGCTTCCGCGGCGCGTCGCGCTACATCGCGAGTTCGTTTCGCGACTGCTTCAAGCTAGAGTGCGAGGCGATGCGCAAGGTGCGCGACACCATGGGCCTCACCAATGTGGAGCTGATGGTGCCCTTCGTGCGCACCGTCAAGGAAGGCGAGCAGGTCCTCGAAATCATGAAGGACTACGGCCTCGAGCGCGGCAGGAATGGGCTGCGAGTCGTGATGATGTGCGAGATCCCGTCCAACGCGATCCTCGCCGACGAGTTCCTCAAGCATTTCGACGGCTTCTCGATCGGCTCCAACGACATGACGCAGCTGACGCTCGCCCTCGACCGCGACTCCGGCCTGGTGATGGAGGCCTTCGACGAGCGCGACCCGGCGGTCAAGCGCATGCTGCACCTCGCGATCCAGGCGTGCCGCAAGGCGGGCAAGTACGTCGGCATCTGCGGCCAGGGCCCGAGCGACTACCCCGATCTCGCCGAATGGCTGATGGCCGAGGGCATCGAGTCCATGTCGTTGAATCCCGATACGGTGGTGGAGACATGGCTGCATCTGGCAAGGGCGGCGGCGTCCAAAGCAACGGCTTGATCGCCTGGCGGTGCGTGCCTTTCGCGGAGCTCACCCCGCGGGAGCTCCACGACCTGCTGAGGCTGCGCGCCGCGGTGTTCGTGGTCGAGCAGAATTGCGTCTTCCAGGACGTGGACGGGGCCGATCCGCAGTGCCTCCATCTCCTCGGCACGCGCGGGGGCGAGCTCGTCACCTATTGCAGGCTGGTTCCTCCGGGCGTGAAATTCGCGGAGCCTTCCATCGGCCGGGTGGTGTCGAGCCCCGCGGCGCGCGGCACCGGGCGCGGCCGCGAGCTCATGCATGAGGCGCTTGCCAGAGCGGATAAACTCTGGCCCGGCAAGCCGATCCGCATCGGGGCGCAGCGCTACCTCGAGAGCTTCTACGGCGGGTACGGCTTCGTGAAGGCCTCGGAGCCGTACGACGAGGACGGCATCATGCACATCGAAATGGTGAAGGACTAGGACAGGAGTCACGGCAATGGCAGGCGTTCTCAAGGGAAAGTGTGCCCTCGTCACGGGTTCGACGAGCGGCATCGGGCACGGCATCGCGGAGCTCTACGCGCGCGAAGGCGCCCATGTGATGCTGAACGGCTTCGGCGATTCCGCGGGGATCGAGAAGCTGCGCGCCGGGCTCGAGAAGGAGCACGGCGTGAGGGTGCGCTATCACGCGGCCGACATGAGCAAACCCGCCGAGATCGCCGACATGATGAAGGTCGCCTCCGAGCAGATGGGCGGCGTCGACATTTTGGTGAACAACGCCGGCATCCAGTTCGTGGCGCCGATCGACGAGTTCCCGCCCGAGAAATGGGACGCGATCATCGCGATCAACCTCACCTCTGCATTCCACACGACGCGGCTGGCGCTCAGGGACATGAAGGCGAAGAAGTGGGGGCGCGTCATCAATATCGCCTCGGCCCACGGCCTGGTGGCCTCGCCCAACAAGAGCGCGTACGTGGCGGCCAAGCACGGCATCGTCGGCTTCACCAAGACCCTCGCCCTGGAAGTCGCCGAGATGGGCATCACTTCGAACGCGATCTGCCCCGGCTTCGTCCACACGCCGCTGGTGCAGATCCAGATCGAGGACCGCGCGCGCGAGCTCGGCATCTCCACGGAGAAAGCCGTGCGCGACGTGATCCTTGCCCCGCAGCCCACCAAGGAATTCGTGAAGATCGGGGACATCGCGGCCCTGGCGCTCTACCTCGCGGGCCCGAATGCCGCCGGCATCAACGGCGCCTCGCTCTCGATCGACGGCGGCTGGACGGCACGCTAGCGATGCTGCGCCGCAGACGCAAGACAACCAAGCCGTACACGCCTCACGCCGAAGCGACGCGCGCGCCGCGCGCGCCATCCGCCGCGTCCCCGGCGGCGACCTCTGGAAGGCGCCGGGCGCGCAGCGGCGCCCACGTGCCGCCCGAGCTCCACATCAAGAGCCCGGCGACACGCGAGCCGGTCGCGCAAAGGCACGCCGAGGTGGTGCTCGTCACCGGCTTCGAGCCCTTCGGCGGCGAGAAGGTGAATCCCTCGTGGGACATCTGCAGGCAGCTCGGCAGCGAGATCGCCGGGATGCGCGTCGAGACGTGCCGGGTGCCGTGCGAGTTCCGCCGCTCGATCGAGGTGGTCGCCGATGCGATCGAGCGCCACCATCCGCTGCTGGTGATTCTCCTCGGCCAGGCGGGCGGGCGCACGCGGCTGGGCGTCGAGCGCGTCGCGATCAACGTGGACGATGCGCGCATCCCCGACAACGGCGGCGCGCAGCCGGTGGACGCCCTCATCGCGGCGAATGGCCCGCCCGCGTATTTCGCCTCCGTGCCGATCAAGGCGATGGCCGCCGCGATGCGCTCCGCTGGCGCGCCCACCGAGGTCTCCAACTCGGCCGGCACCTACGTCTGCAATCACCTCATGTACGGCGTGCTGCACTATCTCGAGGCGAGCGGCCACCGCGCGCGCGCCGGCTTCATCCACGTGCCCTACTCCGAGGAGCAGGTGCTCGACCGGCGCGAGGAGCCGTGCATGGCCGTCGCGACCATGGTATCGGGCGTGCGTGCCGCCATCGCCGCCGCGCGCGAATACCGTCACGACATCAAGATCGCCGAGGGAACCCTGGCGTGAATAACAAGGAGCAAGTGAAATGAGCAAGGTGTACGCGGATGCGAAGTCCGCCCTGGCTGGCCTGTTGAAGGACGACATGACCATCGCCGCCGGCGGCTTCGGCCTATGCGGCATCCCCGAGAACCTGATCGGCGCCCTGGTGGAAAGCCGGGTGAAGGGGCTCACCATCGCCGGCAACAACGCGGGCGTGGACGACTTCGGCATGGGGCTGCTGCTGAAGACGCACCAGGTGAAGAAAGTGATCGCGTCGTACGTCGGCGAGAACAAGGAGTTCGAGCGCCAGGTCCTGGCGGGCGAGCTCGAGCTGCAGCTGACTCCCCAGGGCACGCTTGCGGAAAAATTCCGCGCGGGCGGCGCCGGCATCCCCGGCTTCTACACGCGTACCGCGTACGGCACCAAGCTCGCGGAAGGCAAGGAGACGCACGCGTTCGACGGGCGCGACTACGTGCTCGAGGAAGCGATCCACGCCGATCTTTCCATCGTGAAGGCGTGGAAGGGCGACAAGGCCGGCAACCTCGTCTATCGCAAGACCTCGCGCAACTTCAACCCGATGATCGCGACCTGCGGCAAGGTCACGGTGGCCGAGGTTGAGCACCTGGTGGAAGTGGGCGAGCTCGATCCTGACCAGGTCCACACGCCGGGCATCTTCGTCGACCGCATCGTGCAGGGTGCGAAGTACGAGAAGCGCATCGAGTTCCGCACCGTGTCGGGCGGGGCCGCGTCGAAGAAGGATTCGCCGATGCGCGACCTCATGGCGAAACTCGCGGCGCAGGAGCTGCGCGACGGCTTCTACGTGAACCTCGGCATCGGCATCCCGACGCTCGTGGCCAACCACATCCCGAAGGGCATGACCGTGAACCTGCAGTCGGAGAACGGCCTCCTCGGCATCGGGCCCTTTCCCGCCGAGGACCAGGTCGATCCGGATCTCATCAACGCCGGCAAGCAGACCATCACCACGCTGCCCGGCTCGAGCTTCTTCTCGAGCGCCGATTCCTTCGGCATGATCCGCGGCGGCCACGTCGACCTGTCGATCCTCGGCGGGCTCGAAGTGGCCGAGAACGGCGACCTCGCCAACTGGATGGTGCCGGGCAGGATGGTGAAGGGGCCCGGCGGCGCGATGGACCTCGTGTCAGGCGTGAAGCGCGTGGTAGTGCTGATGGAGCACACCTCCAAGGACGGCGCGTCCAAGGTCCTGAAGCAGTGCACGCTGCCGATCACCGGCAAGGGTGTCGTCAACAAGATCATCACCGACCTCTGCGTGTTCGAGGTCGAGCCGGGTAAGGGGCTGGTGCTGACCCAGCTGCACCCTGGCGTAACGCTGGAGGATGTGAAGGCCAAGACCGCCGCCGATTTCCGCGTTGCCCTCTAGGGCATTCGTGGTGAAGGAAGGTGCGCATTTGATCCGCAGGCACGAGAAGG
Source organism: Burkholderiales bacterium (assembly GCA_038227085.1). Classification (GTDB taxonomy): domain Bacteria; phylum Pseudomonadota; class Gammaproteobacteria; order Burkholderiales; family Usitatibacteraceae; genus Usitatibacter. The sequence goes on from JBBRQA010000118.1 coordinate 10,778, forward strand.
CAAGCCCATGACCGGTCGCCCCAAGACGTTCTACGCGTGGCTTTCGCTCGCCACGTCGATCGTGGTGATCGTCCTGAAGTTCGCGGCGTACAAGCTCACGGGTTCGGTGGGATTGCTCTCCGACGCGGTGGAGTCGGTGGTGAACATCGTCGCCGCGCTGATCGCGCTCGGTGTGCTCACCTACGCGGCCGCCAAGCCCGACCGCGAGCACAATTTCGGCCACGAGAAGGCCGAGTATTTCTCGAGCGGCATCGAGGGCGCGCTCATCTTCGTCGCCGCGGGGGGCATCATCTGGACCGCGGTGCCTCGCATCATGGACCCGGAGCCGCTGGACCAGGTCTGGCTCGGGCTCTTTCTCTCGTTCCTCGCCTCGATCGCCAACGCCGCATGCGCATGGATCATGTTGCGCGCGGCGCGGGAGCATCGCTCGATCACGCTGGAGGCCGACGCGCGCCACCTCATGACCGACGTGTGGACCACGGTCGGTGTCTTCGTGGGCGTCGTGCTGGTCCAGACCACCGGGTGGCTGCGACTCGACCCGATCATCGCGCTCGCCGTGGCGCTGCAGATCGTGCGCACCGGGGCGCACCTCATGGCGCGCTCGTTCGACGGCCTCATGGACCGTGCCGTCCCGGACAGCGACCGGGCGGTGATCGTCGCCGTCCTTGACACGCTGCGCCACGAAGGCGGCGATTATCACGCGCTGCGCACGCGCATCTCCGGAGCGAAGAGCTTCGTCGATGTGCACGTCCTCCTCCCCGGCAACATGAGCGTGCAGGCCGGCCACGATCTGTGCGAGCGCCTCGAGAAGGAGATCCAGTCGAAGCTCCCGCACGTCGAGGTCCTCACCCACCTGGAGCCCCTCGAGGATCCGCGCAGCTGGGACGATCCCGAGAAGCCCTTGGCGGGTAGCTAGGCCCCCAGGCTATCGCCTCATTCGAAGTGGGGGTGAAGGTCGAGCCGGCGCGATCGTTCCTGGAGGCGGGAGAGAGCTCGCTGCGAAAATTGCGCTCGAACTGCTGGTTTCTTCTCCAGATCGACCCGTAGTGACGCGCGCCTCTCGACCTTCACCCCAACACTTCGAATGAGGCTCCATTCGCCTGGCCATCCTTGCCTGCGCGATCGTCATGCCGCTTTGGGGTGGGTTCT
>JBBRQA010000119.1:0-11917 GCA_038227085.1 Burkholderiales bacterium
CACCATCGATGTCCTCGCGCCGCCCTGGGCATTACCCGTCTATCGCCGCATGCCGCAAGTGGCGCAGGCCATCCCGCTTCCCTTCGGCCACGGCGACCTGAAGCTCGGCGAGCGCCGCCACTTCGCGAAGACGCTGCCACGATACGATCGCGCCGTCGTCCTCCCCAACAGCTTCAAGTCGGCGCTGATCCCGTGGCACGCGGGCATTCCCGTGCGCACCGGGTATCGCGGCGAGATGCGCTACGGCCTTCTCAACGACGTGCGCTCGCTCGACGCGGAGAAGCTGCCGCTCATCGCCCAGCGCTACGCGGCGCTGGCGCAGCCCGCGGGAGGCGCATTCGCGCGACCCCTCGGCGAGCCGCGCCTGCGCGTCGAAGAGGCCGCACGCCGCGCGACCGCCGCGAAATACGGGCTCGATCTCGCGCGCCCGGTGGCGGCGTTCGCGCCCGGCGCCGAATACGGGCCCGCCCAGCGCTGGCCGGCGCGGCACTTCGCGGACCTCGCGAAGACGCTCACCGCGCGCGGCTTCCAGGTGTGGCTGATGGGCTCGCAGAAAGACGCGGTGATCACGGCCGAGATCCAGCGTCTCTGCGGCGGCGTCGCCATCGACTTCGCCGGACGCACCTCGCTCGACGAGGCGATCGAGCTCATGTCGTTCGCCGAACGCGTCGTCACCAACGATTCCGGCCTGATGCACGTGGCCGCGGCGCTCGACCGCCCGACCGCCGCGATCTTCGGCTCGTCCAGCCCCGCGTTCACTCCTCCCCTTTCCTCCCACGCGCGAATCATCTCGCTCAAGCTCGAATGCAGCCCGTGCTTCAAGCGCGAGTGCCCGCTGGGGCACACCAATTGCCTGGTCACGCTCGAGCCCGCGCTCGTCCTCGGGGCGCTCGATTGAGCTACTGCATCGACCCGGACATCACGATCGCGCACACGCTGCCGGGCGCGTTCTACTCCGACGCGGAAGCGTTCGCGCGCTCGCGCGACGCGCTCTTCGCCCACACCTGGCAATGGCTCGGCGACCTGTCCGATGTCGCCGCGCCGTGCTCGCTCTCGCCGCGCGACCTGCTGCCGGGGCTCCTCGACGAGCCGCTCCTCCTGGCGCGCGACGAATCCGGCGCGCTGCGCTGCCTCTCCAACGTCTGCACGCATCGCGGCAACATCCTCGTGAAAGCGCCGTGCGCCGCGAGGGAGATCCGCTGCGGCTACCACTCGCGCCGCTTCGACTTGGGCGGGCGCATGACCTTCATGCCCGAGTTCGCCGAGGCGAAGGATTTCCCCTCGCCCTCGGACAACCTGCCCGGCGTGGCGCTCGGGGAGAGGGCCGGCCACGCATTCGCCTCGCTCGATCCCGTGGCCCCTTGCGCGGAATTTCTCGGCGACATGCAGAGGGGCGTCGCGGGAGTGCCGCTCGACGCGATGCACCTCGACAGCTCGCGCAGCCGCGACTACACCGTCGACGCGCACTGGGCGCTGTACGTCGAGAACTACCTCGAGGGCTTCCACATCCCCATCGTGCACTCCGGGCTGAACGAGGTCGTGGACTATTCGTCGTATCGCACCGAGCTGCATCGCTGGTCGAGCTTGCAGGTGGCGCAGGCGAGGGATGGAGCGCCCGCCGCGCAGTACTGGTGGATCTTTCCCAACCTCATGCTCAATTTCTATCCATGGGGCTTGTCCGTCAACCTGGTGCAGCCGCAAGCGGTCGACCGGACCCGCGTTCTTTTCCGCTCGTACGCATGGGACGGGTCGAAGCTGGAGCAAGGCGCCGGCGCCGCGCTCGACCGCGTGGAGGCCGAGGACGAAGCGATCGTGCAAGCCGTGCAGCGGGGCGTGCGCTCGCGCCTTTACACGCGCGGGCGCTACTCGCCGGCGAGGGAGACCGGGGTGCACCACTTCCATCGCCTGCTGTGCGCCTGCCTCGGCCGGGAAACCACTACAATTTGCGACAGTTCATTGCACGACGACCTCCAGGACCTGTCATGAAAATCGCCATCCTCGCCCTTGCCGCTTCGCTCCTCGCCGCTCCGGCATGGGCCGATCCCGCCTACGTGAAATCGGTCGAGGACTGGCGCGCGCGCGCCGAGCAGGGCCTGCGCAAGGACAATGGCTGGCTCACGCTCGCCGGGCGCTACGTGATGAAGCCGGGCGTGAATACCTTCGGCACCGGTGAGAAGAACGACATCGTCTTCCCGAAAGGACTGGGCCCCGAGCGCATGGGCACCGTCACCATCGAGCCCGGCCGCGTCTTCGTGCAGCTCGAGCCCGGCCTCACGATGGTGAAGGACGGCATCGCGATGACCGACAAGGTGATGGGCACCGACCTCGAGACGCGCGACTGGGTGGCGATGGGCCGCGCCGCCTTCCACGTGATCGAGCGCGACGGGCGCTACATCCTGAGGCTCGCCGACAACGAGAGCGACGTGCGCAAGCATTTCGGCAACCGCGTCTGGTACGGCATCGACGAGTCCTTCCGCGTGCCGGCCAGGTACGTGGCGTACAAGCCGCGGCGAAAGGTGTCGATCGTGAACGTGATCGACGAGGTGTCCGACGAATCGGTGCCCGGCTACGTCGAATTCAAGCTGAAGGGCAAGACCTACCGGCTCGACGCGTTCGGCGAGGACGAGGGCCTGTTCATCGTGCTGCGCGACGACACCGCCGGCGAGACCACCTACCGGCCGGGGCGTTTCCTCTTCGTCGAGAAGGCGCCCAAGCCGGGCGAGAAGTTCATGCTGGACCTGAACCGCATCTATAACCCGCCGTGCGCGTTCAGCGAGTTCACCACCTGCCCGCTGCCGCCGAAGCAGAACGTCCTCAAGGTGCGCATCGACGCCGGCGAGAAATATCCGCCGCGCAAGATGGGCTGAGGATGGCCGCGCGCATCGCCCTGCTCGCGGCCCCGGCGCTGGCGGCGACGCTCGCGGCGGCGGTGGAGACCGCCGTGTGGCCTCCGCCTTCCGACATCGAGACACGCATGCACGAGCTGCAGGGCGTGCTCTCGAGCCGCGAGGCGACCGTGGCGCAGCGTGAGGCGGCGCGAGAGGAGCTGTCGGGACTTCTCAAGAGCCCGGCGGGCCAGGCCCGCGGACGCACCGCCGACGAGAAGCCCACGCGTCCGGCGCGCTCCCCGCTCGATCCCTTCCCGCGCTTTGTGAGACCCGCGGAGAACCCGCCCATCGGTCCCGCGCCGCCCATGGCGCACATCGAGGTCGTCGTCCCGCCCAGGCCGATCGTGATGCCCTCGGGATCGGTGGCCGCGCCCGCCAGCCACTTCGCGATCGATCCTCGCACCGGCGCGGTTCTGCACGAGATCCCCGGCGGCTACATAGACCCGCGCACCGGGCAGGTCACGCCGCGCTAGTCGCGCGTTTCCCCGCCCTCGAGGTCGGACGGCCGGTCGATGTCCCTCACGATGCCGCGGTCGTCGACCGCGACGAGGACCACCTGGTCACGATGGGCGGCGATCAACGCGCGCGCGCCCTCGTCACCGTCGACCTCGACAAGCCGCGGGTGGAGCGTGCGTGAGAACCCTACGGGGTGGCCGCGCTGTCCCGTGGCGATCAGCATCGGCGCCGCGATGAGCGCGCCGGCCGCGAGGCGCTCCCCCACCGCGGCGATGGTGGCGGATCGGATGAACGGCATGTCGCCCAGCGCCACGATCCAGCCTTCCGCATCGGCGGAAGCGGTCACTCCCGCGGCCAGGCTCGCCCCGAGGCCGCGTGTGGTGCGGGGAGACTCGAGGATCTCGCAGCCGATTTCCTCGAGAATCTCGCGCAGGGCCGAGGCTCCCACCGGAATGACAGCCAGCGCGTTGCCCGTACCCGCGATCAGGTTCCGCGCGGATAGAACGGCGAGGGGCACGGGACTCTCGCCTTCGCGGCAGTGACGGAAGAGGAGCTTGTCGCTGCCGAAGCGGGAAGACCTCCCGCCGCACAGGAGAAGCCCGCGGATCACTCGGCCTTCACGCCGGCGATCCTGATCACCTTCTCGAAGCGCACGCGGTCGGCGGCCAGCAGCGCCGCGTACTCCTGCGGGCCCGCGCCCACCGCGTCGATGCCGAGGATCTTCAGCCGCTCCACCAGCGCCGGGTCCTTCAGCGCGTCGACCATGTCGGCGGCGATCTTCGCGACGATCGCGGGCGGGAGGCTCGCCGGGCCCGAGAGGCCGATGTTGGGCGCGTAGTCGAAGCCCGGGATCGAGGTCTCGGCGACCGTGGCGATCTCGGGGGCGAGGCCCGAGCGCTTCTCGGAATTCACCGCGATGAGCTTCAACTTGCCTTCCTTCACGAAGCCCGCGATCGACGGGATCGCCGACCACACGGCGGTCACCTGACCGCTCACCAGCGCCGGGATCGACTGCCCGGTTCCCTTGAAGGGCACGTGCAGGAGATCGATGCCGAGCTCGTGCTTGATGGCTTCCATGGTGAGGTGGTGGATGCTGCCGATCCCCGACGAGCCATAGGTGTAGTAGCCGGGCTTCGCTTTCGCGAGCGCCACGAATTCGCGGAAATTCGACGCCGGAAACGACGGAGCCACCGCGAGGAAGAGCGGCGCGCGCGCGATGAGCGAGATGAAGGTGAAGTCCTTCACCGGGTCGTAGGGCAGCTTCGCGTACACGAACTGGTTCACCGAGAACATCGTGCCGTCGGTGATCATGAGCGTGTAGCCGTCGGCGGGGCGCGCGGCAAGCGCCTGCGCGGAGACCACGCCGTTGCCGCCCGGCTTGTTCTCGATGACGACGGCCTGTCCCCACTTGTCGGAGAGCTTCTGTCCGACGACGCGAGCGACGGTGTCGGGAAGGCCGCCCGGCGCGTAGGGGACGATCACGGTGATCGTCTTGGCCGGGAAGGCCTGCGCCTGGGCCAGTGCCGCGCCCGCAGCGAATCCCGAAACGAGTGCGGCCGCGACGACGAAGGAACGGCGCTTCATTGGACAATCTCCTCGAGAGGCCTGCGATTTTCCCTGCTTCAGGCGGCGAAGTCTACGCGCGCTTCCTCTGTGTGTCTGCCTTGGCCAGCACGATGCCGTTCCTCGAGGCGACGAGGTCGGCGAGGATCGCGAGGGCGATCTCCGGCGGCGTGCGCGATCCGATCGAAAGGCCCACCGGACCACGCAGGCGCGCGATCTCCTGGGGGCCCAGGTCGAAACCGGCGAGACGCTTGCGCCTTTCCGCGCTGGTGCGTTCCGAACCCACCGCGCCCACGTAGAACGCGTTGCTCTTCAGCGCTTCGAGGAGCGCCATGTCGTCCAGCTTGGGATCGTGCGAGACGGTGAGGATCACGCTGTGGCCATCAGGCTTGAAGGCGAGCACCGCGTCGTCGGGCATGCCGTCGATCCACTGCGCGCCGCGCGCGCGCCACGCGCTCTTGTACTCCTCGCGCGGGTCGCACACGAACACCTGGAAATCCACGGTGGCGGCGACCTCGGCGAGGTAGTGCGCGATCTCGGAGGCGCCGATCACCAGCATGCGCCAGCGCGGGCCGTGCACGCTGGTGAAGCGCTCGGCCGTGCGCGTGCATTCGTCCGTCGGGCTCGCCGCGCTGAACGACCAGTCGCCGCTCGCCAGATCCGCCTGGCGCGCAACGATTTTTCCTCCCGAGATATGCGCGAGGAGCGCCTCGAACTCGTGGGCCGCGACCTCGGGCTCGATGATCACCTCGAGCTCGCCGCCGCACGGCAGCCCGAAGCGCCGCGCTTCCTCGGCGGTCACGCCGTACGCGGCGAACTGGGGCTTGCGGCCCCGGTACTCCTCGCGGCGCGCGACCAGGTCGTCCTCGATGCAGCCGCCCGAGACCGAGCCCACCAGGATGCCGTCGTCGCGGATCGCGGCGAGCGATCCCGGCGGGCGAGGGCTCGCGCCAAAGGTCTGCGCCACGGTGACCAGCCACACGCGGCGCCCGCTCCTGCGCCATTCGAGGGCGTGCTCGAGGACATCGAGGTCTAGGGATTGCATGCTTGGATAGTACTAAAACGGGGGGCTATCGCCTCATTCGAAGTGGGGGTGAAGGTCGAGCCGGCGCGATCGTTCCTGGAAGCGGGAGAGAGCTCGCTGCAAAAATTGCCCTGAATGCGAGACGGGTCTCTATCCCAGGGTGTGCTGTGGTGCTCCTCGCATCCCCGCTCGTTCAGGCAGCCCCTTGGCAGGAGCTGCACATCCAGCCGCGTCGCCCATCGCCGTTCTTCTGGGCGAGTTCATTGAAAGCTGGTGGGACGAACGCGAAACGCTTCAGCGCGCTTTTGAGCTGCCGAAGGGGACGGGAAAAATCGGCTGGCGCAGGTCGGTCTCGCTCTGCACCACGATCCACGCGGCGAACAACACCACCACGATCGCCGCGACCACTTCGAAGGCCGGGTTGCTGACTACCTTCCAAAGCGTCTTTTGCCAGTCCCTGGAGAGAATCGGTTGCATCTGCGCTCCCGTTGCCGTTTCAGACTCCGGGGCCGGGAGGGGGTTCCCCCGTCCACTGGAGTTGAAGTCATGACATCGGATGCAATTTCAATGCCTGAAAGGAGTAACAACTATTTCGGTGCGCGCGCACCGTTTCATCGCGCCACTCAAGTCCACTTCGCCGAGGCGAGCGGCAGCGTCCGGACGCGTTTCCGGGTGAGCGCGTAGAGCGCGTTGGCGACCGCGGGAGCGACCGGCGGCGTGCCCGGCTCCCCAGCTCCGGTGGGCGCGGCCTCGCTCGGCACCAGGTGCACTTCCACGAGCGGCATCTCGTTCATGCGCAGCACGCGGTAGTCGTGGAAGTTCGACTGCTCGACGCGACCTTCCTTCAGCGTGATCTCGCCGTAGAGCGCCGCCGACAGGCCGAAGGCGATCGCGCTTTGCAGCTGCGCCTCGAGGCTCATCGGGTTCACCACACGCCCGCAGTCGTAGGCGGCGGTGACCTTGTGCACGCGGATATCGTTGCCGTTGAGCGACACTTCCGCCACCTGCGCGCAAATGCTGCCGAACGATTCGTGCACCGCGACCCCGCGCGCGCGCCCCGCGGGAGCCGGCGAGCCCCAGCCCGCCTTCGATGCCGCGAGCTCGAGCACGCGCGCGACCCTGGGCTTCCCCGCGAGGAGCGCGCGGCGATAGGCGACCGGATCCTGGCCCGCGACCGCGGCGAGCTCGTCCATCATCGTCTCCATCACGAACGCGCTGTGCGAGTGGCCGACGGAGCGCCACCACAACACCGGCACGCCCGGGTTCACCGTGTGCAGCGTCACGCTCATGTTGGGAAGCGCGTAGGGCGTATCGGCCACGCCCTCGGTCGACGTGGGATCGACACCGTCCTTCACCATCATTCCTTCGAAGGCAGTGCCGGCAACGATCGAGGGGCCGACGATGGTGTGGTTCCACGCGGCGACCTGGTTCTGCGCGTCGAGGCCGACCTCCACGCGGTGCGCGTACATCGGGCGGTAGAAGCCGCCGCGGATGTCGTCCTCGCGCGTCCACACGACTTTCACCGGCACCTTCACCTTGCGCGCAATTTCGCACGCCTCCACGACATAGTCTGATACAGGATTGGCGCGGCGGCCGAAGCCGCCACCCGCGAGCATCGTGTTGAGCTTCACCTGCGCCGGCTTCAGGCCCAGCTCCTTCGCCGCGGCAGCCTGGTCGACGCCCTGGAACTGGGACCCGACCCAGAGCTCCGCGCCATCCGCGCGCACCTCCACAGTGCAGTTGAGGGGCTCCATTGGTGCATGGGCGAGGAAGGGAGCGTGGTATTCGGCGACAATCGTTTTCGCCGCGCCCTTCATCGCGTCGGCGTTATCGGCCTTCTTCGCCGGCTTGCCGGGAGTCTTCGCGGTCTCGCGGAATTGCGTGGCGAGAGCCGCGGTGTCGATGCCGGCGCCGGGTCCCAGGTCCCACGAGACCTCGAGCGCGTCGCGGCCCTTCTTCGCGGCCCAGAAGTTCTCCGCGACCACCGCCACGCCGCTCTTCATCTCGACCACGTGCGTGACGCCGGGAATGCCCTTCACCTTGTCGGCGTTCATGCTCTTCACCAGCGCGCCGAAGACAGGCGGGTGCGCGACCACCGCCGTGTGCAGGTTCTTTCTCTTCACGTCGAGGCCGAAGATCGCCTTGCCCTCGACCTTCTCGGCGGAGTCGATGCGCCGCGTGGGCTGGCCGATGAGGGTGAAGCTCTTCGGATCCTTGAGCGTCACGGTGTCGGGCACCGGCAGCTTTCCCGCCGCTTCCGCGAGCTGGCCGTAGGAAAGCTTCTTGCCGCCGGGCCCGACGACGAAGCCCTTCTCGGTGCGCACGTCGGCGAGCTTCACCTTCCACTGGCTGGCGGCGGCCTGCAACAGCATCGCGCGCGCCTGGGCGCCCACGGTGCGCATCTGCTCGAAGGAGTTGGAGACCGACGACGATCCGCCGGTCATCTGCATGCCGAACATCGTGTGCGCGTACTCGGGCGCGGCGGGGGCCAGCTCGTAGCGCACCTTGCCCCAGTCGCAATCGAGCTCCTCGCAGAGAATCATCGGCAGCGAAGTGGTGACGCCCTGCCCGAACTCCAAATGCTTCACCACCACCGTGATCGAGCCGTCCTTGCCGATGCGCAGGAACGCGTTGGGCGGGACCTTGACGGGTTGCGGCGCCTGCGCGAAAGCCTTGCGGCCCATGCCCACCGGCAGCCAGAAGGAGATGACGAGGCCGCCCCCGAGCGTGGCGGAAGACTGCAGGAAACGCCGGCGCGAAATCGATTTCATGTTCATGGTCGTCCTCACGCTTTCTACAGGGAGGCGGCGGCGCTCTTGATCGCCTCCCGGATGCGCTGGTAGGTGCCGCAGCGGCAGATGTTGCCGCTCATCGCCGCGTCGATGTCCGCGTCGGAGGGCGCCTTGTTCCTCTGCAGCAGCGCCACGGCGCTCATCACCTGGCCGGACTGGCAGTAGCCGCACTGCACCACGTCTTTGTCCACCCATGCCGCGCGCACCGCCTTGGCGGTGGCGCCCTGCGAGGTGTTGTAGATGCCCTCGATGGTGACGACGCGCTTGCCTTCGATGGCGGACACCGGCGTCACGCAGGCGCGGGTCGGCTGCTGGTCGACGTGGACGGTGCATGCGCCGCACTGCGCCATGCCGCAGCCGAACTTGGTGCCGGTGAGGCCGAGCTGGTCGCGCAGCGCCCAGAGGAGCGGGGTGTCGGGGGCGGCGCGGAAATCGACCGACTCGCCGTTCACGAAGAATTTGGCCATGGAAGTCTCGGGCAAGGGGAAGCGGGAACCCACCATTATGCCTTTGGTATCATTCGCACGCCTCACCTCGCCATGCCCTCATGCCCCGCTCCCCCAGCAAGGTCTTCCCCACGCCTGACGACGCCGAAACCGCGTTCTACGACGCCTTCGAGCGCGCCGACCTCGCCGCGATGATGGCGGTATGGGCCGCCACCGACGAGATCGTCTGCATCCACCCGCAGGGCCCGCGCCTCACCGGCTTCGAGGCGGTGCGCGACAGCTGGGCGCAGATCTTCTCGGGCGGATCGCAGCTGCGCGTGCGCACGACCGAGGCGCGCACCTTCGACGGCCAGGCGCTCGCGGTGCATGCCGTGATCGAGCAGATCGCGCCTCCCGGCAACGAGGGCCCCGTCAGCTCGATCTTCGCCACCAACGTCTACGAGCTCACCGAGGGCGGCTGGCGGATGGTGATCCACCACGCCGCCGCGGCGCCGTCCGAGGCCACTCCTCGCCGCGAAGAGCCCGCTTCCTCCTCGCACACCCTTCACTGAGCTCCATCTGCGCTCATCTGCGTTTACGAAGCATTTCGCCTGGCTGATCGCGCTGGTCGTCGTCACGAATGTCCACGCGGCGGATGCGAGAAAGGTCCTGAGGACCTCCTACCCGAGCGCGGAGAGCAAGCTCGACCCGCAGGCCGAGAGCGACGAGGCGAGTTCTTCCATCTCGGCCATGATTTTCGATTCCCTCCTCGAGTACGACTACCTCGCGCGGCCGGCGAAGCTCAAGGCGCGCGCCGCGGAGGCGCTGCCGGAGGTGAGCGCGGAGGGCAAGGTGTACACGCTCAAGGTGAAGCCCGGCATCTACTTCACGCCCGACCCCGCCTTCAGGGGCGCGCGCCGCGAGCTGGTGGCCGCGGACTACGTCTACTCGATCAAGCGCCTCCTCGATCCGAAGCTGAAGAGCCAGTGGCTGTTCCTCGTCGAGGGCAAGATCAAGGGCGCCGACGCGGTGGCGGCGGACGCGAAGAAGACCGGGCGCTTCGACTACGACCGCCCGATCGAGGGATTGCGCGCGCCCGACCGCTACACGTTGAGGATCGAGCTCAACAGCACCGACTACGGCTTTCCCTTCGTGCTGGCGCTCCCCGCGACTTCCGCCGTCGCGCGCGAGGTGCGCGAGCTCTACGGCGACGATTTCCACGCGCACCCGGTGGGCTCGGGCCCGTTTTTCCTCAAGCAATGGATCCGCGGCTCGCGCCTCGTTCTCGAAGCCAATCCCGGATTTCGCGAGGAGATCTTCGAGAGCGCGGGCGGCGGCGACGAGCACTCGAAGCGCATCGCCGAAAACCTGCGCGGCAAGCGCCTGCCGCTGGTGGGGCGTATCGAGATCTACGTGATCGACGAGGCGCAGCCGCGCTGGCTCGCATTCCTCAACGGCGAGCACGACTACATCCGCCCGCTGCCCGAAGAGTTCGCGCAGACCGCGATGCCCGGCGGCGAGCTCGCGCCCAACCTGCGGAAGATGGGCATGTCCACGACGCCCGACGAGGTCGCGTACACGACCTACACGACGTTCAACATGGAGCCCGCGATCGACGGGCGCCGCAACGACGTGGGCGGATACACGCCCGAGCGCGTGGCGTTGCGCCGCGCGATCGCCATGGGATTTCGCATCGGCGAGCAAATTGCCATCCTCGACAAGAACCAGTCGACGCGCGCGCAGATGCCGCTCCCGCCCGCCGTCTCGGGCTACGACCCGGAGTTCGCGAGCCCCACGCTCGAGTACAACCCGGCGAAGGCCAAGGCGCTCCTCGACATGTTCGGCTTCGTCGACCGCGACGGTGACGGCTATCGCGAGAACCCGGACGGCTCGCCGCTCTCCTTCGACCACGGCTCCATTCCCACGCAGCGCGAGCGCCAGAGGAACGAGCTGTGGAAGAAGTCGATGGACGATATCGGGATCCGGGTGAACTTCCCGAAGCCCGAGAAGCTGCCGGAGCTGCGCAAGCAGGCGCAGCTCGGCAAGGTGCAATCGTTCAGCTACGGCTGGATCGCGGACTATCCGGACGGGGAGAACTTCCTGCAGCTCCTGTGGAAAGGCTCCATCGGGCAGACCAACTACGCGATGTTCGACCTCCCGGAGTACAACGCCCTCTACGAGCGCGCCAAGCTCATGCCGGACGGCCCCGAAAGAAACGCCCTCTACGCGCGCATGGTGAAGCTGATCCTGGTGTACGGGCCGTGGATGGTGGAGACCTACAAGGCGCAGAACATCGTGCTGCAGCCCTGGCTCCTCAACTACAAGAAGCACCCCTTCGGCCTCGAGTCGTGGATGTACGTGGACATCGACCTGGAGCGCCAGGCGCGCAAATAACCCCGCCCCCGTGCTTTAATTTCGCATGGCTGCGGCTCCCCATCCTGCAAGCGACGCCCGAAACGGCATGATCGGCACTCTCGCCATCGCGGCGCTGGTGCTGTTGCTCGCGTTCCAGCTCGCGCATTGGACGTGGGTGTTCTTCGCGCCCGCGGAATTAGCCGCGGTTCCCGAGGGCGCGCCCGCCGTCAACCTCGGCGCCGTGGCCAAGCTGTTCGGTGCGGACGCACCGAAGAATTCCTCGGGGGCGGTGGCGTCGCTCTCCGGCCTCAGGCTCAAAGGCGTGATCGCGCCCGACGCCGGCCCCGCGGCCTCGGCGATCTTCTCCACCGGCGCCGGGCGCGACCTCGCGGTCTTCGTCGACGGCGAGGTGCA
>JBBRQA010000120.1:0-11912 GCA_038227085.1 Burkholderiales bacterium
AGCAGGTCTCGACCGGCAGGCGTGGTCCGGGCATTCTCATGGATGTTCATCCGGGCTTCTCCCTTGAAGTTGTTCGGCTGGCACCAAACAGCTTCTCGGGTTTAGCTCGGGTGAACAACCCTCATAGAAACCACAGCTAGGCGAGATCGTTGCCGGCGTGAAGCGTGGCCGCGCTCGCGCCGACGAGATCATCGTGTTCGACTCGACGGGCACCGGACTGCAGGACGTGGCGGCGGCTATCGCTGTGTATCGGCATGCAAGCGTTTCTCCTGTCGCTTTAAAATAGGCAGTCGAAGCGCCGATACCGGCAAGGAGCACTCCATGGAATCAGCCCTGCATCTCGGATCCGATACGGTGTGGATCGCATCGCGTCTCGCCGCGGCCCTCTTCGCCGGCGCGATCCTCGGCATCAATCGCGACCTTCACCGCAAGGCCGCGGGCCTGCGCACCATGGCGCTCGTCTCCACTGGCAGCGCCGTCGTGGTGATGGTGGCCCTTCTCATGACCCATGGCAGCCCCGACTCCGCCAGCCGCGTGATCCAGGGCGTCATGGCGGGCGTGGGCTTTCTCGGCGCCGGCGTGATCATCCATCACCAGCCGGAGAATCGCGTCGAAGGGCTCACTACCGCTGCATCGGTGTGGGTGGCCGCAGGGTTGGGCGCCGCGTGCGGCGCGGGTCTGGAGATCCTCGCCCTCCTCGCGCTCATCACGACGATGGCCATCCTCCTCCTGGGTGGCCGCGTCGAGCGCGCGATCGAGCGGCGCCTCCTCAAGGACCGTTCGCAAGTCGGCGATCCCAACTCGAAAGATGTCTCGTGACTCGTACCGCCGCGCTTAGGTAGGCGCCCACCGACTCGCCCGCGAGCGCTCCACCTATGGCGCGCCCCCCGCGCCCCGCCCACTGTCGATGTGCATCAACCGCACGGCGCATGCGCATTCCCGCGATGCGAACAGGAGAGTCACGTGAGCGAAACACCCAAGCACCCCCACACCCATCTCGATCCGATCACCGGCGCGCCGGGAGCCCATCCGCTCGGTACCGGGGTCGGAGCCACCGGCGGAGGTGTTGCCGGCGCCGCCATCGGCAGCATCGCAGGACCCGTGGGCACCGTCATCGGCGCCGCAGTGGGCGCCATCGCTGGAGGGCTCGCCGGCAAGGGAGTCGCCGAGATGGTGGACCCGACCGTGGAGGACGCGTATTGGCTCGAGCAGCACTCGAAGGAGCCGTACTACGCGAAGCATCGCGATTACAGCTTCTACGCGCCGGCCTATCGCGCAGGCTACGAAGGCCGCGCCAAGTACGCCGGCCTCACCTTCGACGACGCGGAGGCCGATATTCAAGGCGACTTCCTCGGCTACCAAGGCGACCTCAGCAACTGGGATGAAGTGCGTCCCGCATCGCTCTCGGCCTGGAATCGCATGGAACTACGCGCCAAGGCTGCGCGAAACATGTAGTCCCTCTCAATCCAACGCAAAGGAAACGCAATGAACAAGGATCAAGTGAAAGGTCGCGCGAACGAAGTCGCTGGCAACATCGAGAAGAACGTGGGCAAGGCCGTCGGCAACGACAAGATGCAAGTCAAGGGCGCCGTGAAGGAAGCCGAAGGAAAAGTGCAGAAGACCGTCGGCGACGCCGTCAACAAGATCTGAGCATCATGCCTGGCCGGACGGGGGTGCGCTTTGCGCCCCTTTTTTTCGTCGAGGCGGCCTGCGTCAGGGGAGGGACCGCCAGGAGCGAAGCGTTGGCACGCGTGAGCGGAATCATATTCCATCGGCGCATGTCCAACCGGCCTGGTTCCCCTGGAGTGTCGTCATGTGGAAAGGCCTGATTGCCGGTGTTGCCCTCACCATCGCCGTCGCGCTGCTCGCGGCTTACGCGCTGCTGCGAAGCGGAGCCATCCCTGCCAACGCCGATGCCCAGCCCGGGGCGATCGAGACGTGGATGGCCAAGACGTCGCTGCAGGCAACCATGGCGAGCGCGCCGAACGAGAAGAATCCCGTGGCGCTCAACGACGAGAACCTCGTGAAAGGCGTGCACCTCTTCGCACGCAACTGCGCCGTTTGCCACGGCACTGCGGCCGGCGACGCCGCGGCATCGCCGATCGCCAAGGGCCTCTACCAGAAGCCGCCGCAGCTCGCGACCGAGGGTGTCGAGGACGATCCGGAGAGCCAGTCTTTCTGGAAGGTGAAGCACGGCATCCGGCTCACCGGGATGCCATCCTTCGCGGGTACGCTCACCGACCAGGAGATCTGGACCGTCGCGCTCTTCCTCAAGAACATGGACAAGCTGCCGCCGCCGGCGCAGGCCGCATGGCAAGCCGTGCGCAACCGGCCAGTGGCGGCGAACTAGCTCACTTGAACTTCTTGTTCGCCTTCTCCAGTCCCTTGCGCACCCTGGCCGCGAGCTCGTAGGCATCTCCCACCGCGAGCTGGTGCGAGAAGTAGAGCTGCGTGGTCTCCGCCGTCTCCTGATTGTAGAGGCAGTGGAGGGTGAAGCCCTGCTCGCGCATCAGCTTCACGAGGGGCTCACGCGCGGCGCCGCCGCGCGATTCGTTCCATTTCGCCGGCTACAGCGGAGAATCGCGTCGGCTACTCGCCCCGCTGCCAGAACCAATCCAACGCCGCGCGAAACTCCTTTCCCATCTCGGCATAGTCCGGGCGAGAGCCTTCGGTAAGCGAGTGGCCCGCGTTGGGCACCCTGCGCACGGTGAGGTCGCGCCCTGCCACTAATAACTTTGCCACCGCCACTTCTTCCGAGAGCGCCGGCACCGACTCGTCCGCAGTGCCGAAAGCGATGTACACGCGCGCCTTGCTGCCCAAAAGGTTTTCACCGGGATCGACGCGGAAAAAGGATGACCACCTCTTGTAGGGATGGCCCCACGCGAACTGGGTCGCGCTGTCCGGGTCGGCATTGATCGCTCGCACATTCTGTTCCGCCTCGGTGATGCACGCCGAGGCGTCGAAACAGCGGCGATACGCGAACGCGAGGAAATCAAAGAGCTGCGTGGTTCCCGAGCCGCCGATCGCGATGACGTCCGTGACGCTGTCCTCGCGCACGGCCATCAGGCTCGCCATGACGGCGCCTTCCGAGTGGCCGAAAACCAGCGTGCGGTGTTTGTCGACCCGGGGCGACTTTCGCGCGTCATCGAGCGCAGCCCTGAGCGCCACAAGCCAGCGCTCCGCCGTGAAATCCTCATTGAACGCGGCGCCGCACGATTTCGCGCTGCCGGGATCCTGCGTCGGCGCACCCGGGATGAAAGGCTTCTCCACCGCGACGACCGTGAAGCGCCCCTCGCCCGCGAACGGCATCAGGCCGAACAGCGTGCTGTACGTGCCGGAAATTTTCTCGACGATCACCGGCTCGCAACCCGAGCCTTGGATCATCAACAGGATGGGCGCAGGCTTCTCCGGGCGGTTGATGTAGTAGGTGATCTCGCGGCCAAGCGCGTCGGTGACTTCGCGTTTCTCGAGGGGCGTACCGGGCACTGCCTTGCCATGCGCGACTTCGGGCTCCATCGCCATGATGGGAATCGCCGTGACGACGCCGAGCGCCGTCAGACACCTGGCAATCTTGAATCTCATAGCCACTCTCCCAGGTATTCAAGAGACGGGGCGATATTGCCATGTCGACGTGGTCGGAGGCGCGCATCGCCTTGCGCGCTACCAGCGCAGCGTAGCTCCCGCGCTCCCGAAAGCGCCACCCCCCGCAATCACCACGATGCCCACACCGAAGCTAATGACAGCGACCACGAAGAGCGTGATCTTCATCGCGTCGACCGCGGATCCGATCTGCACCGACTTCGTCCCGCTGGCCCATGCACGGCCCGCGCGCAGGTTGCCGACGGCGGTGAAGGCATTGCGCGTGAGCTGGCGCGTTTGCACGAAGCCATCCCAGAAGCCAAGCAGGAGGAGCGTGCCGAAGAACGCGATCACCACGCGCCCCTCGGTGGGAACGGAGGCGAGCGCGGGCAAGGCGCCCCTCGCGAGCTTTGGAATCTCGGTCATGAGCGAGCGGCAGAAGATGGCCATGCGCCCGGGCATCTTGCCCGCGCGATATTCCTCGCGCACCGCCGCCATCATCGCGGCGAGCGTGCCTTCCACCGCCTTGTCGCGCTCACCCACGCCCCATGCGGGCGCGAACACACTCTCGAGGATGCGATGGGTCTGCGCATCGGTGAGCGCGCCCTCCAGCCCGTAGCCGACCTCGATGCGCGCGACCTTCTCCTTCGCGAAGATCGACAGCACCGCGCCGTTGTCGAGACCCTTCCTCCCAAGGCGCGAAAGCTCGGCCACCTTGATGGTGAAATCCTCGACCGCCACGTCGGGAAGGCGCGGATAGATCGCGACCGCGAGCTGGTTCGACGTTTCCTTCTCGAACTGCTGCAGCGTCGCGGCAAGGCGCTCGCGCGCCGCAGGATCGAGCGCGCCGGCGAAATCGTTCACGTAGCTCGCCAACGCGGTCGCGGTGACGGCGTCGGCATCCGGCGCCCGGCGCGTCTCGGGCCTGGCGCCGCCACCGAGCGCGCCGACAACCATCCAGAACACGATCCATCCGGCGAGGACGGCGGCAAAACGAATGAACGACTTGCGGCGTTGCGCTGGCGGGATGGGGGTGGGCATGGCGGATGATGGCAGAAATCTACTTCTTCACCTTCCCATCCATCATCGATTTGAGGTTCGCGAATGGCGAGTGCGTCGCGGAAGGCTTCACCTCCGACCTGCCACCGCCCTCCCCCGTCGCCGCCTCGATCAACTTCTGATGCTCGTTGTCGTGGCAGTACAGGCAAAGGAGCTCCCAGTTGCTGCCATCCGTCGGATTGTTGTCGTGGTTGTGATCGCGATGATGCACGGTGAGCTCGCGCAGGTTCTTGCTCGTGAACTCGCGTGCGCACCGCCCGCAAATCCAGGGATAGATCTTGAGCGCCTGCTCGCGATAGCCCTGCCCGCGCTCCACGGCGGCGCGGCGGGCGTCGGCGACGATGCGGTCAAGCTTGCTTGAATCCTTCACGACACCTCCACGTGAGTGCGAACGCCAAGACAGTCGTGTGCAAGTTTCGGGGCGTAGTGTCGGTTGCGCTGCCCCTCACTCAGGATCGTCTCATGGTCAAAGCTCTCTACAGATTCCTCCCCCTTCTCGTCGCTTCTTCCGCCTATGCGCAGAGCACGGGCGCCGACGCTCCCACCGAGAAGGCAAGCCCGGTCACCGTGGTCATTTTCCTTGTCCTCTTTTTCGGCTCTTGTGCCGGATACTTTGTATACGTCTGGTGGAAGCAGAGGAAGAGCAAGGGAGGGAAGCGCAACGAGTAGGCGCATCTCCTAGCGCGAGCGCGCGATCTGCCGCAGCGCCTGCTCGAAATACTCCGGCGGCTGGGCTCCTTCGATCGCGTAGGTGTCGTTGACGACCACGTGCGGCACGCCGCCGACGCCGCGCTGCAGCCAGTAGCGTTCCCGCTCCCGAACCTCGAGGGTGAACTCGTCGCCTTCCGCGATCGATTTCACGCGCGCGGCATCGAGCCCGACCGCGCCGGCGAGATCCACCAGCACGTCCTTCGCGCCCGGATTGCGGCCGTCGCCGTGATACGCGCGTAGCAGCGCGCGCTTGAGCTCCAGGCCCTGCCCCTCGAGCCCGGCCCAATGCAGCACCCGGTGCGCGTTGAAGGTATTCCACACGTGGTTGCGAGGCCCGAACGAGAAGCCGACCGCTGCCCCGCGCTCGCGAATCATCGCCTGCGTTTGTGCCACCTGCGCCGGCGTGCGTCCGTACTTGCGAGCGAGGTAAGGAACGACCTCCGCTCCTTCGGGGCCCATGTCCGGATTGAGCGCGAAGGGCTCGGCGTGCACGTGCGCTTGCACCTCGTCACCCAGCCGAGCGAGCGCCTGGTCGAGGGAGGCCAGCCCGATCGCGCACCAGGGGCAGGCCACGTCGGAGACGAAGGCGATGTCTAGTTTCAATTTGTTCTCCCTGTATTCCCCGTACATTTTAACGTGATAAATTCCCCTGCCCCCACGACATCGTATGGCCATGACACGCCCTGACCCACATTCATCGCCGCGCATCCCGGGCGATCGCTTCCTGCACGCGCCGGGACCGACGCACATCCCGGCCGAGGTGCTCAATGCGATGCATCGCCAGCCCATGGACCATGCAGATCCCAGGCTCGATGCCGTCATCGCCAACTGCGAATCGGGCCTGAGGCGGCTGCTCGGGACCTCCGGCGCCGAGCTGTTCCTCTATGCGGCGAATGGCCACGGGGTATGGGAGGCGGTCAGCGAGAACCTGCTGGCGCCCGGCGCGGCAGCGCTGGTTCCGGCGACCGGGCACTTTTCCGAGCAGTGGGCGTTGCTCCTCGAGGGGACGGGCCGACGCGCGATACGCACGCCTTATCGCCCCGGCTACCCGATCGACCCATCGACGGTAGAGCAAGCACTCCGCGCCGATACCAAGCGCGAGATCGCCGCGGTCTTCACCGTGCATACCGATACCGCGAGCGGCATCACGCACGATATCGCCGCGATTCGCGCCGCCATCGACGCAACCGGCCACCCCGCGCTGCTGGTGGTCGATGTCATCGCATCGCTGGGCGCCATCTCCTTCGCGATGGACGCGCTCGGCGTCAATGTCGCCCTGGGCGCCTCGCAAAAGGGACTCATGTCGCCTCCGGGCCTGGGCTTCGTCGCCGTGGATGCGCGCGCCGCCGCCGTCGCGACACGAAACACCGCTCCGCGCTATTACTGGGATTGGGAGCGACGCCGTGGACCCTACAGCTACCAGAAATTCTGCGGCACGCCGCCGCAGAACCTGCTCTACGTCATCGAGGCCGCGTTGGCGTTGATCGAGCAGGAAGGGCATGAAGCTGTCTTCGCGCGCCACGCGTTGCTGGCGCGCACGGTGCAAGCGGCGGTGGAAGGTTGGGCGACGGAAGGCGCGGTCTCCCTGCACTGTCGCGTCCCCGGCGCCCGATCGGTTTCCGTGACGACCATCGAGGTGCGCGATGGCATCGACGTCGGCGCATTCCGAACCGTCGCACGTGAGCGCTTCCAGGTCGCAGTGGCAGGGGGATTGGGCCCGTTCGAAGGGCGGGCTTTCCGCATCGGCCACCTCGGCGATCTCAATGCCGCGATGATCCTCGGGTGCCTCGCCGGCGTCGAAGCGGCCATGCTCGCTCAAGGCATCCCCTTTGGCCGCGATGGCGTCGCGCGCGCGGTGGCTTGCCTGGCCCGGGACTAGCTGGGCGAGCTAGCCGAACACAACCATGCACTGGCGGCCGAGGGCCACAGGCACGCCGCCCGGGCCCCAGAGCACGAGCGACTGGTTGGTGTAGCCGCTATCGGCCGCCACCATGTGGGCATCGACGCGCCAGCCGTCCAGCGGCAGCGCGCTCACGTCCTCGGCCAGCATCTCCAGCATCCAGGTGACGGAAGCGGCCGCGGTCCGCTCCTTCAGGTACGAGAGCGCGATCGGCGGAATGAAGTCGGCCATCGCCAGCACGTGATATTCGGTGGCGCGTCCGCTGTCGCGCATGCCGAGCTCGATCACGTTGTCGGGCTGGCTCACGCCGGTGAAGGGCGGCCCGCCGACGATCCAGCGCGCCTTGAAGTGCTGCGTGAAGTTGGGCGTGACCCCCGGGATCCACGGCAGCTCGATCGAGTCGGCCGAGGTCACCACCGCCTGCGCCGGGATCAACTTCACCGCCGAAGGACGAGGCAGCCCGAACACCCCGACGAAGAGGGCGAGCGTGTCGTCGCCGCTGACGATGCGGGACTCCACATGGGTCGCGCTCTTGCCGCTACGCAACAGCCGCGCCCGCGACCGCACCACGCCACCCGGCACGGGCGCGAGGAATGTCGCCTGCAGAGAGCGCAGCGGCGCCTGCGGCGCGAGCGAGCGCATGGCGGCAAACGCCACCGCCGCCTGGAGCCCTCCGAAGAGCGTTCGGCCCTGCAGCCAATCCTCCGGAACATCGAGTTGCGATTCGCCCGCGCCGGTGCGCGTGCGGGACATCAGGACGGAATAGGGAGTCGGATCGATGGTCAGGGCTTCACGAACCGAAGCACGAACTTGTCGGAGGGCGGCGTCGGCTGGTTCGACGAGCCCTCGCGCGTATCGTCGGCGTTTCTCATGAATGCGCCTTCGCCATTGACTGCGAATCCGGCGCGCCGCACTTCCGCGATGACGAATGCCTCCTCGATGCGGTGCAGTGTCTTGCCGGCCGTGATGCCCGTGCCCGGCAGTGCTGAATGGTCGACGATCACATAGCGCCCGCCCGGCTTCAACGCCGCGAAGATCTTCCGGTTCATGGCATCGCGATCGACCGGCAGGTAGCTGATGTCGTGGTAGTTGAGGACCAGCGTCACCAGGTCGAGGGGCGGTGCTTCCGGCGGGACCGGATCGTCGAACGGCCGTTTCGCCACGATGAAATTCGGCTGCGGATGTGCGGCAAGGCGCTCGTTCAGCGCCGCGCCCGGTTGCGGCGCCTGCGCCCAGAGTTTCCCGGAGGGTGCGACGGCGAGAGCGAGAAGCTGCGAGGTGTAGCCGGCGCCGGTGGCAATATCGAGCACCTGCATGCCGCGGCGCGCCTGCGCGAACTGCAGCAGTTCCACGGGATGGCGCGACTCGTCCATGCGCCGGTCGCGGTCGGTGCGGACCGGATCCGCGAGCAGGGCGCGGTATTGCTCGGTGGAAACCGCTGCGTCCCGCGCCGCGGGCATCGCACAGGCGGCCAGGGCGGATACGAGCACCGCGGCGGCGGCCACGCAAGCGTTACGAAGCCACAAAGATTGGTGCGTCTTCATCGAGGAGTCCCGTCTTGGAGAGGCATTCTCATTGTGGCATGTGCGTCGATCTCCTCGTCCTTCTCGCGCCAGATCTCCTCGAGCCAGCGCTGGAAGATCTTGCGGAATTTCGGATCCCCTGCGTAATCGCCCGCACGTAACTCCGGCGGAATGGGCAGGCGGCGTGCGCGGACCACGATCTTCGGCACGCGTCCGCAAAGAAACTGCCAGAAGCTCGGCGCACCGCCCGGATAGACGATCGTGACGTCGAGCATCGAATCGAACTTATCCCCGAGGACTGCCAGCGCAAGCGCGAGCGCGCCCGCCTTTGGCTTGAGCAGGTGACGGTACGGCGACTGCTGCGCGCGATGCTTCGCGGCCCTGAAGCGCGTGCCTTCAGGGAAGTTCATCACGCTGGTCGGGATGAGCGCGAACTTCTCGCACGCGCGGCGCGACGCCTCGAGATCCTCGAAGCGCTTCTCGGGATGCGCCTGGAGGTAGGCGCGGGAGTGGCGCCGCATGAACGGGAAATCCAATGCCCACCACGCGAGCCCGATGACCGGCACATAGATGAGCTGGCGCTTGAGGAAGAATTTCAGCATCGGGATGCGCCGGTTCAGCAGGTGCTGGAGCACGACGATGTCGACCCACGACTGGTGGTTGCAGTTGACCATGTACCAGGCGTGATACTCGAGCCCGTCGAGGCCGGCGACGTCCCACTGCGTGCGCCGGTTGAGGCGCATCCAACCGCTGTTGCCCGCGACCCACCAGGTAGCGATTCCATTGAGCGCGCGGTCGATCGTCACGCGAAAAGGCGTCACCGGAATCGCGAGCTTGACGAGCGCCAGCACGAAGAGCAGGAAGCACCAGAAAAGCGTGTTGATCCCGAGCAGCAACGCGGAGACGACGCCTCGTACAAACATGTGCCGATGATACCGGCTTGCAAAGCCCGGCATCGTAATGATGCGCGCGCCCCCGGTTGCGCACTGCGACGGTGCGCCGGGCGTCCTTCCCGCAGGGGTTTGTTTCATTCGGAATCTGGAAGGTTGCGCGACAGTGATAGCCCTCACAGTCGATCGGATTCTTCGCGCGCAAGCTCTGGTTCCCGCGCCACATGGCGCGAGATTCGCTTGATTCCAATCCCTCACCCAGAGAAACGCCGCAGATGATGAATCTTTCCGTTCGTGCCCGGTTGCTGATGCTCCTCGCCTTCGTAAACGCCCTGTTGGTCGTCGCCGCCGGCTATTCGTGGTTTGCGATCGCGCGGTTGAATGACCAGTTCACCTCCGCCATGCAGGCGTCGCAGCGCATATCGGAAGCCGCGGATCTCTCGCGCCGGGCGCAGGTCGATTTCAAGATCCAGGTCCAGGAATGGAAGGACACGCTCCTTCGCGGCCAGGATCCCGAGCTGTTCGAGAAGTACATGAAAGCCTTCCGGGAGCGCTCCGCGCGCGTGCACGACCAACTGACTGAATTGGGGCGCGAAGCCCAGTCCCTGGGCCTGCCCGCGGATTTTGCCGCGACCACTATCCTCGAGCACGAGGAGCTGAATCGAAAATACCTCGCCGCGATAAAGCAATATCGCGCAGGCGATGCGGCGAGCGTGTTCGAGGTCGATAAGTCGGTCCGCGGAATCGACCGTGCCGCCACGGCGCACATCGACGACCTTGTGAAGCAGGAGCGCGAGCGCGGCGCGCAAGTCGCGGCGGCAGCCATCGGCGCCGCTGCCGCGGAAAAAACCTTCGCCGTCACCGGCCTTGCGGTGCTCGCCCTCTGCGCGTTGACGGTTAGCGCCATCCTCGGTTGGCTGACGCTCGCACCGATCACGCGGCGCCTGTCACGCGCCAGCGAAGTGGCGCAGGCCGTGGCCGGCGGCGACCTCACTGCCCGCATCGAGCCCGGCCGCCTCGACGAGATCGGCCAATTGCTGGCGGCGCTTGCCACCATGAACGGCTCGCTCTCGGGCGTCGTATCACGCGTCCGGGACTCGGCTGAAACTGTTGCAACCGCTTCCGCCCAGATCGCGGCGGCGAATTCCGACCTCTCCTCGCGCACCGAAGAGCAGGCCTCGAGCCTCGAGGAGACCGCCTCCTCCATCGAGGAGATGACGGCCGTCGTCGGGCAGAACGCGCAAAGCGCCGGCAAGGCGAGCGATGCGGCCACTCAGGCCGCGGACACGGCTCGGCGCGGAGGCAAGGCGGTGGACGAGGTCGTTCTGACCATCGACGGAATGCAGGAGAGCTCGCGCAGGATCGGCGAGATCATCGGCGTCATCGATTCCATCGCGTTCCAGACGAACATCCTCGCGCTCAACGCGGCAGTGGAGGCAGCGCGGGCCGGCGAGCAGGGACGCGGATTCGCGGTAGTCGCCGCGGAGGTGCGCGTCCTTGCGCAGCGCACTGCCGAAGCCGCGCGCGAGATCAAAGGGCTGATAGCCGACACGGTCTCTCGCGTCGACAGCGGCGCGGCGAAAGCTACCGAAGCCGGAAAGACCATGGCCGACGTGGTCTCGAGCGTCCAGAACGTGTCGACGATCATCAGCGATATCGCGGCCGCCACCCGCGAGCAGAACTCCGGGATCCTGCAAGTGAACCAGGCCGTGACCCAGCTCGACAAGGTAACGCAGTCGAATGCAGCGCTGGTGGAAGAATCGGCAAGCGCTTCGGAGCAGCTGAAGCGCATGGCGCGCCAGATGGCCGAAACGGTGGCGTTCTTCAAGACCCCCGATGAGGCGAGGCCCGCTGGCGCGGAGGCATCACAACGCCGGCGCATGCCGAGCGTTGCGTCGCACCCGGCGCCCCACTCGTCGAGAAAGCGGGCCGGGCTCGTCACTCTTCAACCCGTCGAGGAGGGCTGGACCGAGTTCTAGAGGCGCATCCCGCTTTGCGGCCGGTGGCGGATCACCACCGCCTTTGCCTTTGAGAATCCCGAGTCCGGCGGCACCTGCGGCGATCGCGCCAATGCATAGCGGGCACATGGTTCACTCCTTGTTCAGGTAGTGCTTCTCGAGGAATTCGGAGCGGAACTGCTGCGGCGGAACGGGAATGTCGGGCCGCCCTTCCGGCGTGAAGTCCATGAGATTCCAGTACGGCCACACCGTGTCGACGTGATTCCCGGACAATTCCGTCGCCCAGAAGTGA
>JBBRQA010000121.1:0-11837 GCA_038227085.1 Burkholderiales bacterium
CGCTACTGTCGGCGCTCTATGGGGTTTCGGCAGCCGTGAGGAGCTGGTCGACGGCGGCGCGCAGGAGCTATGCGTGGGGGTCCGCGATCTGCCCGCCGTCCTCGGGGAGCTCGACACCTGGCGCGCATCCACCTGACAAAGTTCCTGCCTTACAGGACTTACCGAGACAACGCGCCACCCAGCAACGCCAGGCCGTGGGCGCCATGGCGGCGCGCTTCCACGAAGTCGGAGCGCGTGAGGCCGCCGATCGAGTAGATCGGCATCGGCCGATCGAGTGCGAGCTCGGCGAAGCGCTCCCAGCCGAGCGGCGCCGCGCCGGGATGCGAGGCCGTGGCCTTCACCGGCCCCACCACCGCGTAATCCACGCCGATCTGCTCGGCGTGAGCCAGCTCGCGCTCGTCATGGCAGGACGCGCCCACCAACAATGCGCGCGGACGCTCCGTGGCTGCCATCAGCGCCCTCGACGTGAGGTGCACTCCGCTGCACTGCGGGAAAGAGCCGCAATCGCTGTTCACCACGATGCGCGCGCCGAAGGGCTCGGTGCGGGCGAGCGCGCGCGACAGGATGTGCTGGACCTGCTGGAAGTTGCAGGACTTCTCGCGCACCTGCACCAGGAGCCTCTCCTCGACGGCGAGCGCGGTGATTTCCTGGATCCACCCGTCCACGCCGAGCGCGTCACAGTTCGACACGACCATGATCGACGGCAGCGCGAGCGCCGCCAGCACCGGCGCGTTGGCCGGCAGCATCGGCGAAACGTCCGGGGCCCCTATGCGCTGCCACTTGATGTCCTGGTCCTCGAGGCGCTGCGGCTCTCCGTCCCACGCCGTGACCCTGAAGAAATGCAGGCGCACGGTAGCGTGCGTGTAAGCGTAGACGCGCGTGATCCAAGGCGAGGATTCGCGCACCTCGATGCCGAGCTCCTCGCGCAATTCGCGCGTCAACGCCGCGCGCGCATCCTCGCCGGCTTCGATCTTGCCGCCGGGAAATTCCCAGTAGCCCGGATAGGGCTTGCCCGCGGGGCGCTGCGCGAGGAGGAAGGTGCCGTCGGATTTCTCGATGACCGCCGCGGCGACTTCGGTGAGCTTTATTTCCTTTTCCTTCCGACCCAATCCCGGGCGAACTGCCATGCCACGCGCCCACTTCGGAAGCCCCGCTCCAGCGCCCACAGCAACGCCGCCTTGCGCGATTCCTCGGTGGCCTTGCCGCCCAGGGTCGCGACCCAGTGGTCGGCGATGTCGAGGTACTGCTCCTGGTCGAAGGGGTAGAAGGAAAGCCACAGGCCGAAGCGCTCGGAGAGCGAGATCTTCTCCTCCGTGGTTTCGCCCGGATGGATCTCGCCGCCGACATGCTTCGCCTCGAGGTTCTCGTCCATGAACTCGGGCATGAGGTGGCGGCGGTTGGAGGTCGCGTAGATGAGCACATTCTCCGCGGAGCCGGCGATGGAGCCGTCGAGCGCCACCTTGAGGGACTTGTAGCCCGCGTCCGAAGCCTCGAACGAGAGGTCGTCGCAGAAGATCACGAAGCGCTCCTTGCGATCGCCCACGAGGTCGACGATGTCCGGCAGGTCCACCAGGTCGCGCTTGTCCACCTCGATGAGGCGCAGGCCCTTCGAGCCGAACTCGTTCAGCGCCGCCTTCACGAGCGAGCTCTTGCCCGTGCCACGCGCGCCGGTGAGGAGCACGTTGTTGGCGGGGCGCCCGGCGACGAACTGCACGGTGTTCTCGCGCAGGCGCCGCTTCTGCTCGTCGATATCCTTCAGGTCCGCGAAGCGGATCGCGTGCGGATGGCGCACCGCCTCGAGGTAGCCGCCGCGCGCGCCCTTGCGCCAGCGGTACGCGGGGCCCGCTTTCCAGTCGGGCTCGCCGGGGGCCGCGGGGAGCAGGCGCTCGAGGCGCCCGAGGAAGCCCTCGAGGCGATCGGCGAGGCGCTTCCAGTCGTCGCTCATTTGAGAGTGAATACCAGGAGCCAGTAGTAGTTGAGGGATTCGAGATGCGCCTCGTGCGCGACCGGCGTCACCGCGTCGCGCAACTCGCCCGCGGTCGGAAAGTTCTTCAGCACCTCGTACTCCTCGCCGGAGAGGATCTTGCGTTTCTGGTAGGTGTTGCCTTCCGCGTCGCGCCGCGAGATCGGCGTGGAGCTCGCGCCCACGAAGAGGTTGTCGAGGATCACCACGCGTGCGCCCGGCTCGAGCCGCTGCGCGAGGTTGGCCACGAAACGCTCGATGCCGCTTTTCTTCACATGCGACCACCAGAAGCCCGCGAACGCCGCGTCGCATCCGGGCGGCGCGTGGTCGAGGGCCACCGCGTCGGCCCTGAAGAACTCGACCCTGCCCTTCTCGATCGGCTTCTCGCGTGCGATCTCGAGCACCGCATCGTTGATGTCGCACGCATGGACCTTCTTCGCGGCGCGCGCGATGAACTGCGTCCAGTAGCCCGTGCCGCAGGCCACCTCGAGGACGGTGCGGCCGGCGAAAAGCTCCGGGATGCGCGTGCGCAGCCACTCGAGCTCGTCCTGGCGCTCGGCCTTCTCGTAGACCTGCTCGTATTCGGACGCGCGGTTGGCGTAGTACTTCTCGAGCTGTGGGGTGGTGCTGCGCGTGTCGGCCATGGTTCGCTCCTCAGCCGGCGGCTTCATCAGCTGCGGTAGTCGGCGTTGATCTTCACGTAATCGAAGGAGAAGTCGCAGGTCCACACGGTCGCGGACTCCAGGCCGCGGTCGAGCCGCACGCGCATGGAAATCTCCGACTCCTTCATCACTCGCTTGCCCTGCTCCTCTGTATAAGACGCGGCGCGCGCGCCGCGCTCCACCACCGTCACGTCGCCCAGCTGCAGGCCGACGCGCGCCGGGTCGAGGTCGGCGATGCCGGCATTGCCGATGGCGGCGAGGATGCGCCCCAGGTTGGGATCGGAGGCGAAGAACGCTGTCTTGACCAGTGGCGAATGGGCGATGGCCTTGGCGACGCGCAGGCACTCCTCGCGCGTCCCGCCTTCCTCCACGTTGATGGTGATGAACTTGGTGGCGCCCTCGCCGTCGCGCACGATGGCCTGCGCGAGGAGCTGCGCCACTTCCGTCACCGTCACCGCGAGCCGGCCGAACTCCGCGGTACCCTCGCCGATGATCTCGGGATTGCGCGCGCGGCCGGTTGCCGCCAGCACCAGCGTGTCGTTGGTGGAAGTGTCGCCGTCGACAGTGATGGCGTTGAACGATTCGGCCGCGACCTGGCGCGCGAGGTACCTGAGCGCGTCCGGGCCCACCGCGGCGTCGGTGGCGATGATGCCCAGCATCGTCGCCATGTTGGGCTGGATCATGCCGGCACCCTTGGAGATCCCGGTGACGGTAATGGTGCTGCCGTCGATCACGACCTGGCGCGACACCGCCTTGGGCACGGTGTCGGTGGTCATGATCGCCTCGGCCGCCGAGTCCCAGTGGGTCGCGGCGAGGTCGGCCACGCAAGCGGGAATGCCGGCCTTGATGCGATCCACCGGCAGCGGCTCCATGATCACGCCGGTTGAAAGCGGCAGCACCTGGGAGTTCTCGATGTCGAGCGCGCTCGCCACCGCGACGCACGTGGCGCGCGCATCGGCGATGCCGGCGGCGCCGGTGCCCGCGTTGGCCACGCCCGTGTTGACGATGACCGCACGGATCGGATCCTTGTCGGCGAGGTGCTCGCGGCACACGATCACCGGCGCCGCGGCGAACCGGTTGCGCGTGAAGACCGCGGCCACGCGCGTGCCCGGGTCGAATGCGACCAGCAGGAGATCCTTGCGGTTGGGCTTGCGGATATGGGCGCGCGCGATGCCGAGGAGCACGCCGGAAATGCTCAGCAGATCTTCGGGACGCGGCGGCTCGAGGTTGACGGCCATTTTCTTGTTTTGATCCGGGGAAACCGGGATCTTACATCGCCTTCCGGCGTCGGTCAGGCGAGCCGTCCGTGGCACTGCTTGAACTTCTTGCCCGAGCCGCAGGGGCACGGATCGTTGCGGCCGACCTTCTGCGTCGAGCGCACGAAGGGTTGCACTGCCTCGGCACCCGCAGCGAGCGCGCCCGGGATCGCCCCGCCGCTCGCCAGGTCCGCGGGCGGCGCTTCCTCCGCGAGGGCCTGTCCGAAATCGGCGTGTTGGTACTGCACGTTCTTCAGCGCGTGCGCGGCCTCCTCGGCCTTGCGCTCGGCTTCCTTCACCTCTTCCTCGGACCGCACCTGCACCGCGAGGAGGTGGCGCGTGACTTCGCGCTTGATCGAGTCGAGCATGACGCCGAACAGCTCGAAGGCTTCGCGCTTGTATTCCTGCTTCGGCTGCTTCTGCGCGTAGCCGCGCAAATGGATTCCCTGGCGCAGGTAATCGAGGGCCGCGAGGTGCTCGCGCCAGTGCTGGTCGATCGACTGCAGCATCACCGCGCGCTCGTAGTTTTGCAGCGTCTCGCCCTCGATGGGCGCGAACTTCGCGTTGTAGTCGCGCGTGGCTTCCTCGATCACGCG
This sequence comes from Burkholderiales bacterium, assembly GCA_038227085.1. Classification (GTDB taxonomy): domain Bacteria; phylum Pseudomonadota; class Gammaproteobacteria; order Burkholderiales; family Usitatibacteraceae; genus Usitatibacter. Next base: position 4,478 of record JBBRQA010000121.1, read on the forward strand.
CTGCGCGATCTTCTCCTCGTCGAGGGTGTCGTCGGCCTTGGCCCACTGCGCCACCGGCGACTTGATGAAGAACTCGGTCTCGAGCTTCTTCTCGAGGCCGGGCAGGTCCCACTGCTCTTCCACGCTGCCCGGCGGGACGAACTCCGCCACGGTGGCGGCGAGGACGTCGCGGCGGATCGACTGGATCGTCTCGACGATGTCCTTCGACTCGAGGAGCTCGTTGCGCTGTGCGTAGATCACCTTGCGCTGGTCGTTGGCGACGTCGTCGAATTCGAGGAGCTGCTTCCTGATGTCGAAGTTGCGCGCCTCGACCTTGCGCTGCGCGTTCTCGATGGAGCGCGACACCATGCGCGCCTCGATCGCCTCGCCCTCCGGGATCTTGAGCGAGCGCATGATCGCCTGCAGGCGCTCGCCGGCGAAGATCTTGAGCAGCGGGTCCTCGAAGGACAGGAAGAATCGCGACGAGCCCGGGTCGCCCTGGCGCCCGGAGCGCCCGCGCAGCTGGTTGTCGATGCGGCGCGATTCATGGCGCTCGGATCCGATGATGTGCAGGCCCCCGGAGTTCACCACCTGGTCGTGGAGCTTCTGCCATGCCGCGCGCATCTCGGCGATGCGGCGCTCCTTGTCGCCTTCGGGGAGATCGGCATCGTCCTTCACCTTCTGGATGTCGGGCTCGGGATTGCCGCCCAGCACGATGTCCGTGCCGCGGCCCGCCATGTTGGTGGCGATGGTGACCATCTTGGGGCGGCCGGCCTGGATCACGATCTCGGCCTCGCGCGCGTGCTGCTTGGCGTTCAACACCTGGTGCGGGAGCTTTTCCTTCTCCAGCATCGCGGCGATCAGCTCGGAATTCTCGATCGACGTGGTGCCGAGCAGGACCGGCTGCCCGTGCTCGTACTTCTCCTTCACGTCGTTGATGATCGCCTGGTACTTTTCCTTGGCGGTGATGAAGACCTGGTCGTTGCGGTCGCTGCGTACCATCGGGCGATGCGTCGGGATCAGCACCGTCTCCAGGTTGTAGATGGTGGAGAACTCGAAGGCCTCGGTGTCCGCCGTGCCGGTCATGCCGGCCAGCTTCTTGTACAGGCGGAAATAATTCTGGAAGGTGATCGAGGCGAGGGTCTGGCTCTCGTTCTTGATCGAGGCGTTTTCCTTGGCCTCGACCGCCTGGTGCAGGCCGTCGGACCAGCGCCGCCCCTGCATCATGCGGCCGGTGAACTCGTCGACGATGACGACCTCGTCGTCCTGGACCACGTAGTGCTGGTCGCGGTGGTACAGGGCGTGCGCGCGGATGCCGGAGTAGAGGTGGTGCATCAGCATGATGTTGGTCGGATCGTAGAGGCTCGCGCCCTCGGGGAGCAGCCCCGCGCGCGTCATGATCTCCTCGGCATGCTCGTGGCCCTGCTCGGAGAGGGTCACGGTGTGCTGCTTCAAGTCGACCCAGTAGTCGCCCGGGCCGTCTTCCGCTTCCTGCTTGATGAGCTCGGGGATCAGCGTGTTGATCTTGCGGTAGAGCTCGGTGGAATCCTCGGCCTGCCCCGAGATGATGAGCGGCGTGCGCGCCTCGTCGATCAGGATCGAGTCGACCTCGTCGACGATCGCGTAATTGAGGGGGCGCTGGAAGCGCTCGCCCACCTGGGTCGCCATGTTGTCGCGCAGGTAGTCGAAGCCGAACTCGTTGTTGGTGCCGTAGGTGATGTCCGATTGATAGGACTTCTGCTTATCGTCGGCCTCCATCTGCGGCACCACCACGCCCACCGTGAGGCCGAGGAAGCGATGCACGCGTCCCATCCATTCCGCGTCGCGCTTGGCGAGGTAGTCGTTCACCGTGACGATGTGCACGCCCTTGCCTTCCAGGGCATTCAGGTAGGAGGGCAGCGTCGCGACCAGCGTCTTGCCTTCGCCGGTGCGCATCTCCGCGATCTTGCCCTGGTGCAGCGCGATGCCGCCCACCAGCTGCATGTCGAAGTGGCGCATGCCGAGCACGCGCTTGCTCGCCTCGCGGACCACCGCGAAGGCCTCCGGAAGGATCGAGTCGAGCGTGGCGCCGGCCGCGATCTTCTGCCTGAGCTGCGGAGTCTTGGCGGCGAGCTCGCTGTCGGAGAGCTTGGCCATCGCGGGCTCGAGGGCGTTGATGGACTCGACCTGCCTGCGGTACTGCTTGAGGAGGCGGTCGTTGCGGCTGCCGAATATGGCCTTGAGAGCGGTCGTGAGCACGGGGAGTGGATTCTGAAATGCGGAAGCCGGCCCGAGCGGGCCGGCAAACGTGAATTATAGAGGAAAGATGGGGCCGGACTGGCGCGGGCTCAAGCCCCCGAAGCCTAGTGCTTCGTATTGGATACGTTCAGCAGGACGTCGTTCTTGCCGAGCGAGAGGAATTTGTTGGGGTTCAAGGGGATACCCTTCTCGCGCACCTCGAAATGCAGGTGTGGGCCGGTAACCCGGCCGGTGGCGCCCACCAGCGCGATCTTCTGGCCCTTCATGACCACGTCGCCCACCTTCACCAGGCTCTTGGAAAGGTGCGCGTAGCGCGTGGTGAGCCCGTTGTCGTGGTCCACGTCGACGATGTTGCCGTACTCAGGGACGTAGGCGGAAGTGGAAACGACCCCGCCCGCGGCGGCCATGACCGCTGTTCCCGGCGAGGCGATGATGTCCACGCCGGTGTGGAAGGTCGATTTCCCGCTGATTGGATCGAGCCGGTAGCCGTAGTTGGAGGAGTAGTACCCCGCTTCCACTGGCATCGTCGTGGGGATGGTCTTGCGCGCCAGGCGGTCGTCCAGGAGGAGGGAATCGAGCACCCCGAGCTTGTCGCTGCGATCGTCGAGCACGCGGGAGATCTCGGCCAGCATCTGGTTGAATTCATCGACGCTCAGGTCGCGTCCCCCCGACACCGGGGAAGGGCCGCCCTGGCCCGGCTTCTCGTCGAAGCGGAACTCGTTCTGCTTGACCCCCGCGGCCCGGGCAAGGCGCTCGCCGAAAGCGTCGAGGCGCATGATGCGGGCTTGCAGCTCGCCGACTTTCACCGCGAGCGATGAGAGGTTGTCCCTCATCTCCGCTTCGCTTTTCTTCACGTCGTCCTCGTGCAGCGAGGCGAGCAGCGTGCGCAGGTAGGGATTGCGGATGTCGACGGCGAATTTCATGGTGACCGCGTAGGTCGCCATCGCCAGGAAAAAGCCGGAAAGCAGGATGCCGAATGCGATGAGCAGCACCTGCGTCTGCGAGAGAGTCATCGAACGGCTCTTCGCGAGACTGTCCGAAACGAGAATAATGTTCAACCGAGCCTCCCCTTCGTTCCCCAATGGCCTCCGAATCCGTCTCCCGACTGCTGGACGAAAACGCCGACCTCAAGCCGCTGGCAACGCGGCTCGCGTACATCAAGCGCCTGCAGCGGCGCTATAGAAGTCTTGCACCCGAACCGCTCGCCGAAGCGAGTCACGTGTGCGCCATTGATGGAACGACTGTTGTTATTTGCGCAACGAGCGGGCCTGTGGCTGCGGCCCTGCGTCATTACGCACCTCGCCTGCTCGAGGGATTGCGCGAAGCCGCGCGGAAATCCTCAAAACATTCAAGGGATCAGGAGCTTACCTCAATTCGCATCGAAGTTCAAGTGACCGTCCCGGCGCCCAAAAAGCGAATCTTGCCGCGCGGCGACCTTCCCGTGGAACGCCTCGCCAAGCTCGCCTCCGGGCTCTCCGACTCCCCGCTCAAGGAAACCCTGGAGCGCATCTCCGAGCCCGATCAGAGCAAGAGGACGCGCTCGAAGATATAGAGCAGCGCGAAGGCGATGAGGAGCAGCAGGATCACCTGCACGGCGAGCCATGCGATCTTCAGGTAGCGCCGGTTGCGGGTTACCGCCCACGCGGCCACCAGGCCGATCAGCATGAGGCCGGTGAAGATCCCGACGATGCGAAGGATGAACAAGTCGTGTCAGGTACGACTTATTGAGGCTGCAGCACCAGGTTGGCGAAAGCCCGGGGCAGGGACTCGATCTTGTCGAACGTCACCTCTTCCCACGCGGAAGCGTCGGCGATCAGCTTGCGGACCAGCAAGTTGTTCAGCGCGTGGCCCGACTTGTGGCCGTAGAAGGCGCCGATCAGGGGATGGCCGAGCATGTAGAGGTCGCCGACCGCGTCGAGCGCCTTGTGCATGACGAACTCGTCGTTCATGCGCAGCCCCTCCGCGTTGAGCACGCGGAAATCGTCGATCACCACCACGTTGTCGAGCGAGCCCCCACGACCCAGCCCCTTGGAGCGCAGCATCTCGACTTCCTGCGTGAAGCCGAAGGTGCGGGCGCGCGCGACGTCTCGAACGTACGAGACTTCGCCGAAGTCGATCTCGACTTCGGATACGGTCGCGTCGAACACCGGGTGGCTGAACTCGATGGTGAAACCAACCTTGAAGCCGTCGAACGGTTCGAGCCGCACTCTCTTGTCGCCCTGCTCGAGTTCGATCTTCTTCAGCACGCGGATGTAGCGCTTGGCAGCCGCCTGCTCCTCGATGCCGGCCGACTGGATCAGGAACACGAACGTCCCCGCGCTGCCGTCCATGATCGGCACTTCCTCGCCGGAGACGTCGACGAACGCGTTGTCGATGCCGAGTCCCGCGAACGCGGACATCAGGTGCTCGACCGTGGAGACGCGCGCGCCATCCTTCTCGATCACGGTCGCCATCGTGGTGTTGCTCACGTTCGACGCGCGCGCCGGGATCGCCGGATTGCCGGGCAGGTCGGAGCGGCAGAAGACGATGCCGGTGTCGATCGGCGCGGGGCGCAGCACCATGACCACCTTATGGCCGGTGTGCACGCCGACTCCGGTCGCGCGGACGGAAGTCCTCAGGGTTCTCTGGCGGATCATTTCGCAATTATATCATGCGCTTAGATGCCGCCAGCGCCTCGCTGGCTGGCTGTCGAAGGTGCCGTTGCCGTCCAGCGCGCCCCATGAAGACGGTTACGGCGCGCGCGACGATGGCAGAGTCGATGCCCCGAAGACCGAACGAACGAACGCCTGCACATCACGCTCCGATGCGCGAGCCGCGGCTTCATTGCGGCCGACGTGCGCGCCGCGCGTCACGCACGAGCGGAACACCTCATCCAGCTTGCCGGGGGGAATGGCCTTGCCGTCGCGCTCCGAAGTGATCGCCCAGGTATCGATATCCCACCGCATCACGCCGCAGGAAAACCCGGAAGTCGCGTTGGGAAGGAAGACCACGGGGTACGCCGCGTCCCAGGAGTGATGCGCGTCCGGATACTTGATCGTGCGGATCGGCGCGCCGGCCGCGGCGTATCTCGCGGCCAGGGCCTCGCAGGGCTCGGCGTGCGTATAGTCGTCGGCGGCTCCCACCAGGTTGAGCATCGGCGCCCGCGTCACCTTGTTCGACCAGTAGACCTGGTTGCATCCGGCATACACCGGGATGTGCAGCGCGAACTTCAGATCGGATTTCACCACGGCTCGCAACAGCGGCTCGAGGGCGGAACGGAATGCCACCTCGCCCCCGCGGGAAAAGCCCATCACGCCGATCCGCGACGCGTCGATGCGGGGATGGGTGGCAAGAAGCTGCAGGGCTTGGAGGGCGTCCATCAGGTTCGCCGCCGGCGAGAGCAAGGCCTGGTCCTCGGCGGTGCGCCTGATCCCGCGCGGACCGAAGGTGTCGACCACGAAGGTGGCGACGCCGATCTCATTCAGCGCCTCGACCCAACGGGACATGTTGCGCTCCACGCCGCCGCTGCCGTGGCTGAGGACGATCGCGGGGACCTTGTCGCCCATTCGGGCCGGAAAGCTGAGGTCGCCCCACACCTTCGCCGCGGCCCAGTTCTCGCGCCGCTCGCGCGCCAGGTCGAGCATGGTCATCGGGGTGAAGCTCTGGAACTCGATTCGCCCCGCGGCGGAGGCATCGAGCGATTGGCCCGGGGCCAGCGTCGTTGACAGCAACCCCGCGGCAAGAACGGCAAGCCGGAATCCACGCATCATTCACACTCCCGGTCGAAATGAAAAGCGGGCCCCGACCGCGGGCCCGCGCAGGCGTGCGCCATTCCCGGCGGGAGACGCGTCAGGAATGGCCGTGCGAAGCCGACGTCAGTCGGCTTGTTTGCGCAGGAACGCCGGGATGTCCAGCATATCCACACCCGAATGCCGCATCGCTTCCACCGTCACGTCACGGCGACGGCGCAGCGCCGTCGGCTGGTCGAGTTCCTCGTAGTTCACGGCGCCCGCGTTCGCGTCGTCGGTCCCGGTGCGCGGCACGACTTGCATGATCGGCATCGGGTTGCGCTGGGCGGCCTGCCCACCGAGACCCGTGGCGACGATGGTGACGCGCAGCGCGTCGCCGATCGCCTCGTCGATGACGCTGCCGTAGATCACGGTCGCGTCCTCGGCGGTGAACGAGCGGATCGTGTTCATCACCTCGTGCACTTCCTTCAGCTTCATCGTGTGGCTCGCGGTGATGTTCACCAGCACCCCGCGCGCGCCCGAGAGGTGAATGTCCTCGAGGAGCGGCGAATGCACGGCTTGCTCCGCCGCCATCTGCGCGCGCTCGGGGCCGGAAGCCGTCGCCGAACCCATCATCGCCACGCCGTTCTCGCTCATCACGGTGCGCACGTCGGCGAAGTCCACGTTCACCATGCCGGGGCAGTTGATCACCTCGGCGATGCCCGCTACGGCGCCGTTCAGCACGTCGTTCGAGGCGCGGAATGCGTCTTCGTAGGTCACATCCTCCCCGAGGACCTGCATGAGGCGATCGTTGGGGATGATGATGAGGGAGTCGACGTGCTGCTTGAGCTGGTCGATGCCGACTGCGGCCACTTTCTGGCGCTTGCCCTCGAACGCGAACGGCTTGGTCACCACGGCGACGGTGAGGATGCCCATCTCGCGCGCGATCTCGGCCACCACCGGTGCGGCTCCCGTTCCAGTGCCGCCGCCCATGCCCGCCGTGATGAAGAGCATGTCCGCGCCAGTCACCAGCTCGATGATCCGCTCGCGGTCCTCCTCGGCGGCGAGGCGGCCGACCTCGGGGTTGGCGCCCGCGCCGAGCCCCTTGGTGACCGTCGTGCCAAGCTGCAGCGTCGTCTTGGCGAGGTTCCTCTTGAGCGCCTGCGCGTCGGTGTTCATGGTGATGAACTCCACGCCCTGCACTCCGTTGTTGATCATGTGGTCAACCGCGTTGCCGCCGCAGCCGCCCACTCCCACGACCTTGATCACCGCGTCCGGTGTCGAAGTTTCCAATAGCTCGATCATCATCGTCTCCTTTGTTATGACTGCCAGCACTGCCCCTAGAAATTCCCCTTGAACCAACCTTTCATCCTTTCCAGCATTTCCTTGAAACCCGCCCCCTGCATCTTCGCGTGGCGGTCGCGCTTCACCTGGTC
>JBBRQA010000122.1:0-11742 GCA_038227085.1 Burkholderiales bacterium
GCGCCTGGCTGCGCCGGGTCCGCGTAGACGATCAGGTGGAGCTTCCCGGACAGGTTGTCCACCACGGCGAGCTCCTCGGTGAGGAGAAGGCGGATTTCCGGCAGGCCGAGCGGATCGGGCTTGGGCGCGCGCGCGAGGCGTCCCTCAATGTAGCGCACAGTGTCGTAGCCGAAATAGCCGGCGAGCCCGCCGCCGAAGCGCAACGCTCCACGCGGCGGCGCCGCGCGAAACGACGCGAGGTATGAGTCGACGAACTGCAGCGGATCGTCGACCACCTTCTGCTCGTAGGTCCCCGCCCCGCGGGTGATCGAGACCTTGTTGCCCGAGACCTCGACCTTCTCGCGTGCGGGCAGCCCGACGATCGAGTAGCGCCCGAAGCGCTCGCCGCCGATCACCGACTCGAGGAGATACGACCCCGGCCGGTTGGCGAGCTTGAGGTAGATGGAAAGCGGCGTGTCGAGATCGGCGAGCGTCTCGAGCTGCAGGGGGATTCGGTTGTAGCCGGCGCGGCCGAGCGCCAGGAATTCGTCTTCAGTCATGAGTCACCACGGGGATCAAGTTCGAAACGGCAAGCACAGTCGAGCGCTCTAGCGCCAGCTATGCCATCGCCAATCGAAATGAAGTCCGCGCAGTGCCATGAGATCTCGGGAAGGAAGACGTCGATCAGGGTTTCATTGTAGCCCGCTTCAATTCCTCGCGCATCCGGCCGATCGCCGCGGCCCGGTCCTTGTCGCCGAATATCGCCGAGCCCGCGACGAAAGTGTCGGCGCCCGCGCGCGCGATCTCCGCGATGTTGTCCGCCTTCACGCCGCCGTCGACCTCCAGCCAGATGTCGCGGCCGCTTGCGTCGATGCGCTTGCGCGCCTCCGCGATCTTCGGAAGCACGGAGCGAATGAAGGACTGGCCGCCGAATCCCGGGTTCACCGACATGACGAGGATGAGGTCCACCTTGTCCATCACGTAGTCGAGGTGATCGAGCGGCGTCGCGGGATTGAAGACGAGGCCGGCCTTGCAGCCGTTCTCGCGAATGAGGGCGAGCGTGCGATCGACGTGATAGGTCGCCTCGGGATGGAAGCTCACGATGTCGGCGCCCGCCTTCGCGAAGTCGGACACGATGCGATCGACCGGTGACACCATGAGGTGCACGTCTATAGGCACCGTCGCGTACGGCCGTATCGCCTCGCACACCAGCGGCCCGATCGTGAGGTTGGGCACGTAGTGATTGTCCATCACGTCGAAATGGATGAGGTCGGCTCCCGCGGCGATCACGTCGCGAACCTCGTCGCCGAGGCGCGCGAAATCGGCGGAAAGTATGCTCGGCGCGATGCGGAAATCTTTTCCGGCCATGGGTCTCGGGAAGGGCGTCTACAAGGCGTGGCGATTCTACGTGGAATCGGCTTCGCGCGCCCTCGGCGTGCCGCTTTTCTCTGCTAACATCGTCCGATGCCCGAGGCCAAGAAATACAGCGTCGCAGTCACGGCGCATTCGACTTATCTTCCCGATCAGTCCGACGAGGAAGAGGATCGATACGTCTTCGCGTACACGATCCGCATCACCAACATCGGCAACGCCACCGCGCAGCTGGTGAGCCGCCACTGGATCATCACCGACGCGGACAACCAGGTGCAGGAAGTCCGCGGCATGGGCGTGGTCGGCGAGCAGCCGGTGCTGAAGCCCGGCGACACGTTCGAGTACTCGAGCGGATCGTCGATCCCGACCGCGGTCGGGACCATGCGCGGCAGCTACCAGCTGGTCGCCGAGGACGGCACCCGCTTCGAGGCGTCGATCCCCGAGTTCACGCTGAGCGTTCCCCGCGTCCTGCATTGAGGCGCGCTAGCGCTCCTCGTCGCGGCCCTTCGGCTTCTTCGGAAATGTCCACCACACGATCGCGACCGCGATCGCCAGTGCCGCGACGATTTCCAGGAATACCCAGCCCACTGTCTTCTCCGCTTGCGTCGAACCTGGGGCCATTATGGGCGATCGCGTGCGCCGGCGTGCTCGCCGCTTGCGCGCCCACGCCGGCTCGTGAAGCGGCGCGCGCGCCGGAGCCGCTCGTGTGCCCTCCGGTCGAAGCGCCACTTTGCCCGGCGCCGCTCGCGACTGCGATCCCGCCGGCCCCGGCGCCGCCCGTCGAGTATCGCGGCAGGCTCCAAGCCGCTGCGTGGGCGGACCTTCCGGGCTGGGGACGCGAAAGCCTCGCCCCGTCGCTCGATGCATTCCTGCAAAGCTGCCAGGTGCTCGTCAAACAGGACGCGTGGAAGGGCGTGTGCGCCGGCGCGCAGACATTACCGGGCGCAAGCGAGCGCGACATCGCCGCCTTCTTCGAGCTCAACTTCGATCCGCACCAGGTGGTGAACGCGGACGACACCACTTCCGGGATGGTGACGGGATACTACGAGCCGCTGCTCCACGGCAGCCGCGTGCGCACCGATCGCTACCGGTATCCGATTTACGGCGTGCCGCCGGATCTCCTCGTGGTCGACCTCTCCTCGGTCTATCCGGAGCTCGAGCACAAGCGCTTGCGCGGGCGCCTCGAGGGCAATCGCGTCGTTCCGTATGCCGCGCGCGGCGAGATCGAGAGCAACGGCGCCGCGCCGCAGGGGAACGCAATCGTGTGGGTGGACGACGCGATCGACGTCTTCTTCCTGCACATCCAGGGATCGGGCCAGGTAGCGCTCGACAACGGCGAGCGCGTGCGCGTCGGGTACGCAGACCAGAACGGGCATCCGTTCCGCTCGCTCGGGCGCCTGCTCATCGAGCGGCGCGAGATCACCGCGGAGCGCGCCTCCATGCAGGGGATCAAGGACTGGGCGCGCAGGAACCCGCGCAAGGTCCAGCAGTACCTGAACGCCAATCCGAGCTACGTGTTCTTCCGCGAGCTGCCGCGCGATCTGCCCGGGCCGATCGGCGCGCTTGGCGTGCCGCTCACCGCGGAGCGCTCCATCGCGGTCGATCCGCGCGTGGTCCCGCTTGGTGTGCCCGCATACCTTGCGACGACCTATCCGAACACGAGCCAGCCGCTCAATCGACTGGTAGTGGCGCAGGACACGGGAGGCGCGATCGCGGGCGCGGCGCGCGTGGATTTCTTCTGGGGGTTCGGCGATGCGGCCGGCAGCCAGGCCGGCAAGATGCGCCAGGCCGGCCGCCTCTGGGTGCTGCTTCCGAAGGGCTACACGCCGCCCTGAGGCGGCGCGCTACTTCGTCGCGTTGGCGGCGTTCGCGGCGACCTTCATCTCGGCGAATTTCTTCTCGATGTCGGCCACCGGGATCGCGCCAGGGACGCGGTCGCCATTCTCGAAGATGAGGGTCGGAGTCCCGGTCACGCGCTTCGACTGGCCGAGCGCGAGGATCTGGTCGACCGGGTTGGCGCACTTGGAGTCGCCGCTGATAGCGCCGTCGCGCACCATGTGGTCGAGCCACGCTTTCGAGCGGTCAGCCGCGCACCACACCATCTTCGATTTCTCGATGGAGTCGGGCGAGAGGATAGGGTAGAGGAACACGTATACCGTAATGTCGGTGAGCCCCTGCAGGTCGCGCTCCATGCGCTTGCAATAACCGCAGTTCGGATCCTCGAACATGGCGACCTTGCGCGAGCCGTTGCCGCGCACGATCTTGATCGCGTTGTCGAGCGGGAGCGTGTCCCACTTGATCGCGTTCACCTGCCGCATGCGCGCCTCGGTGATGTTTTCCTTGGTCTTCAGGTCGATGATCGAGCCGGCGACGAGGAACTCGCCCTTGGCGTCGGTATAGAAGATGTCGCCGCCCACCACGACTTCGTAGAGTCCGCCGTAGGGCACCTTGCGAATGGCGTCGACGTTGGCCTCGGGGAGGCGCTTCTTCAGCTCTGCCCTTACGCGATCGGTATCCTTCACCGCCGCGTCCTGGGCGTGGACCGGCAGGCCGAGCAAGGCGGCGACGCCGAAAGCGGCGAGGAATGCGGAGAGTTTCATGGGGTCACCTCAAAGGAGCATTTTAGGCGATCGCACGTCGGTAAAAGTTCCCGTGCCGCTACGCCTGTAACGCATTATCTCATCGCGCGCCGGACCAGCGCCGTCTTCGCCCAGGGCTGGCTGTCGACCAGGCGCAAGCCGAGGTTGCGAAAAGCGCGCGCGCCGCGCTCGCCGCTGCCGAAGAGCTTGTCGAGGCCGTCGGTGACGAAGTGCATCGCCGTCACGTCCTCGCGGCGCTCGCGCGCGTAGCGGCGCAGCACGCGCGAGTCGCCGGGCCGTTCCACCGCCGATCGCGATGCGAGGACGTCGGCAAGGAGGCGCGCGTCCTGGAAGCCAAGGTTCACGCCCTGCCCGGCGAGCGGATGCACCGCGTGAGCCGCGTCCCCCACCAGGACCACGCCGGGAGCGGAAGGGTCGCCCACCCGCACCGAGCGCAAGCTGAAGCGCGCGAGCGGGGAGACGAGCTCGAGATCGCCCAACGCCGCGCCGCCCGCGTCGCGCACACGGCGCTCGAATTCGCGCGACTCGAGCGCGGCGAGGGTGTCCGCATGGGCGAGCGGCGTCGACCAGACGATCGAGATGCGCTTGCCGGGGAGCGGCAGCCATGCGAGCACCCCGTCCGCTCGAAACCATTGGCGCGCGACGGCGCCGTGCTCGTTCTCGGTCGCGAAGTTGGCCACGATCGCGGCTTCCGCGTACGCCTCTTCCTCGAAGGGGATGTCGAGCTGCGAGCGCACGCGCGAGTCGGGCCCGTCGGCGCCCACCAGCAAATCACCCTCGACGCGCTCGCCGCCCTCGAGCTCGGCGTACACGCGCGCCGCGTCGGCGCCGAAAGCCACCGCATGCGCTCCGCGCGAGATCGCGACGTTCGCGCAGCTCGCCGCCTGCGCCTCGATCGCCTCGGCGAGCCGTCCTGCCTCTACGATCCACGCGAGCGCGCTCGACGGCCGTGCCGAGAACGCCAGCCGCGCGCCCGCGTCGCCGAAGATCTCCATGCTGCGCACCGGCGCCACGCGTTGCGCGTCGAGGCGCTCCCACGCGCCGATGTCGCGGAGGAATTCGCGCGTTCCCGGGCTCACCGCGTAAACGCGCACGTCGTATTCGTCGGGCCACGGCGCGCTCCTCGCCGCCGCGCCCTCGATCACGCGCACGTCGAAGCCGCCAAGCGCCGCGGCGAGCGCCATGCCCACGGGGCCGCCGCCCGCGATCACCACGCGCGGCCGGTTCATCGCGAAGCGCCGTGGATCATGCGTTCGGTGAGCGCGCGGCGCGCCGCCGGGAAGAGGTCCAACGCGGTGAGTGCGAGCCCGCGTCCCCACGTCGGAAAGCGGCGGCCGTCGGCGAACACAGTCGCGAGGAAATCGGTGAAGGCGACGCCGCGCGAAGAGTCACGCCGGCGTGACTGGCGATACGCCGCGAGCATCGCATCGCCGCCGATGCCCGCGCGCGCCGTGCCCGTGATCGCCGCCGCGAGCGCCGCCGCGTCGCGCAACCCGAGATTCAACCCCTGCCCCGCGATGGGATGCAGCGCCTGCGCGGCGTTGCCGACGATCGCGGTGCGCAAGGCCACCGGGACGTTCACCGCTCGCAGGCGCAAGGGAAACGAAGTGCGCCCCGAGACCGAGACGAAACGCCCGGCTCGATCGCCGAAATGGGACTGCAGCTCGGCCAGGAATTGCGCGTCGTCCGCGGCGAGGAGGCGCTTCGCCTCCGCGGGGGCGGCGGTGAAAACGAAGGCATAACGCTCCCCCACGGGGAGCAGCGCCACCGGACCCTGCGGAGTGAAGCGCTCGAACGCGCGCGCGCCGTGGGGGCGATCGGTGGCGACCTGGCCGATCACGGCCTGCTGCTCGTAGTCCTTCTCGGTGAATGCGATGCCGGGAATCTTGCCCGCGTTCGCCCCGCCATCCGCGAGCACCAGCAAGCTCGCCTCCACCTCCCGGCCCGACCCGAAGCGCAGCCGCGCGGCCTCGGGCGCGAGCGTGATGCTCTCGCACGATTCGCCATAGTGGATCGGGATGCCGGCGTGGGCGAGGCGACGCGCCAGCGCCTCCTCGAGCGCGGAGTAGGTCACCGTATAGCCGAGCGCGGGCAATCCCTGCTCGGCGGCGTCGAGGAGCGTGCGCCCCGGCCCGCCTTTCTGCGAGATATGGATGGACGCAATCGGCGTGGCCTCGCCCGCGGGCCACGCATCGACCTCCTCGAGCAGCGTGCGCGACGCGTGCGAGAGGGCGAGTATGCGGCGCTCGGTGGAGGGGCCGGGGCGCGCCTCGAAGACGGCGATCGACACGCCGGGAGCGGCGGACAACGCCGCCACGGCCGCGCCGACCGGACCGGCCCCGACGATCGCGACGTCGAGGCTCGCCATCTCAGCGATCGAGAACCGTGCTCTCGACGTCCTTGACGGTCTTGGGGCACGCGGCGGTGAGGATCTCGCGGCCCTTCGCGGTGACCAGCACGTCGTCCTCGATGCGCACGCCGATGTTCCAGAACGGCTTCGGGACGTTTTCCGCGGGACGGATGTACAGGCCAGGCTCGACCGTGAGCACCATGCCGGGCTTCAGCTTGCGCCACTTGCCCTTCTGCATGTAGTCGCCCGCGTCGTGCACGTCGAGCCCCAGCCAGTGGCCGGTGCGGTGCATGTAGAATTGCTTGTACGAATTGTCCTCGAGCACCTGGTCGACACTGCCCTTGCAGAGCTTGAAGTCGATGAGGCCCTGCACCAGCACGCGCGTGGCCGCGTCGTGATAGTCGATGAAGTCGGCGCCCGGCTTGACCGCCTTGATGGCGGCCTCCTGCGAAGCGAGCACCAGCTCGTAGACGTCGCGCTGCACCGCGCCGAAGCGCCCCGCGATCGGGAATGTGCGCGTGATGTCGGAGGCGTAGCTGTCCAGCTCGCACCCGGCGTCGATCAGCATGAGGTCGCCCTTGCGCAGCTCGGCGGAATTCTCGCGATAGTGCAGCACGCAGGCGTTGGCGCCCGCCGCGACGATCGAGCCGTAGGCGGCGGCGCGCGCGCCGTTCTTCAGGAACTCGTGCATGAGCTCCGCCTCCACCTGGTACTCGCGCATGCCGGGGGAGGCGAAGCGCATCGCGCGCGCGTGCGCCTCGCTCGAGATCTGCGCCGCGCGCCGCATGACCGCGACCTCGTGCTCGTCCTTGAAGAGGCGCATGTCGTTGACCGCGGCGCGCACGTCGCGGATCTGGTCGGGAGCGCTCACCCCGCTCCTCACCTTGGCGCGCACCGTGTTGAGCCAGCCGGCGACACGCAAATCCCACACGGGGTCGGAGCCCACCGGCGTATGCAGCGCTTCGCGGTTGGCGAGGAGGTCGGGCATGCGCTGGTCGAGCTCGGCGTACGGATAGGCCTCGTCGAAGCCGAAGTGCTCGCGCGCGAGCTCGGGGCCGTGGCGGAATCCGTCCCAGATCTCCCGCTCGAGGTTCTTGTCGCGGCAGAAGAGGATCGAGCGCGGCTCGTCGCCCAGCACCATCACGAGCACCGCTTCGGGCTCGCGGAAGCCGGTAAGGTAATAGAAGCCGCTATCCCAGCGATAGTCGTAGTGGGTGTCGGCGTTGCGTGAGCGCTCCGGCGCGGTGGGCAGGACCACCACGCCGCTCTCGAGGGACTTGGCGAGGCGCGCACGGCGCTTCCTGAATTGCTTCGTTTGCAGGGGGTTTTCGAGTTTCATGGGTGAATTTTACCCCTTGGCGGCGGTTGAGTGGTCGCGCATGAGCGCGGCGAGCTCCGGCTCGCTGGCTCCCTCCAGCGCGGCGATGACGCGCGGCATCTCGGCCGGGCGGTTCTGCGAGAGCTTGAACTTTCCCTCGAGGCTTTCGACCTCGATCTCGAACCCGACGATCATCTGCAGCATCGAGGAAACATAGGCGGGAGGCAGCTCCGACATGCGCCACGGCTTGGCGTTGCCGGCTTCGTAGGTCGTCGACAGGCGCATCAGCAGGTCGTGCAACTCGGCCTCGTCCATGAGGCGCGCCTTTCCGTGCGCGTGCACCACCGAATAATTCCAGGTGGGCACCGACGGATGGTTCGCATACCAGGTCGGCGAGACGTACGCGTGCGGGCCCTGGAAGATCGCGGTGAGGTGCTGCGCTCCCTCGAGCGCCTTCCACTGCTCGTTGCCGCGCGCGACATGGCCGAGCAGGCGAATCGCGCCATCGCCGCCACGCTCGGGCAGGAAGGGGATATGGCTCACGTGCATTCCCGTGGGCCCGCTGGTGACGAGCGTGCCGAAGGCGTGCTGCTCCATGAAGGCGTAGAGCGCGTCGCGGTCGTCGACGCGGAAATGGGGCGGTACGTAGAGCGTCATCGCGCGAGCCTCCCGTCGAGCGCCGCAAGTTGCGCGGGCGTTCCGACATTGTCCCAGGGCCCCCGGAAATGCTCTCCGGTGACGCGGCCCTCCTCGACGTAGCGGTAAGCCCACGGAAAGAGCTTGAGCCACGTGCCCGGCGCGATCTCGCGGAAGATCGCGGGGTGGAAAAGGGAAATGTTGCCATAGGTGAGGCGCGGACCGCCGCGCGTGACGCGACCGGCGTCGAGGCCCATGTCGCCCGCCGCGTGCCACGGAGGATTGTCGACGAGGACGAAGTGCGCGACGTTCGCCGCCGGATCACGCGCGATCGCCGCGAGCGGCGCCTCGAGGCTTGCGTAGTCGAACCCGGTATGGATGTCGCTGCTCACGACGGCGAAAGGCTTGTCCCCGAGGAGCGGCAGCGCCTTCGCGATCCCTCCCGCGGTCTCCAACGCCGGCGACTCCTGCGAATAGCGGATGCGCGCGCCGAAACGCGAACCGTCACCGAGTGCCTCCTCGATCATCGCCCCGAAATGCGCGTGGTTCACGACCAGGTCGGTGAAGCCGCCGAGGACGAGGCGCTCCACCTGCCATTCGATGAGGGTGCGGCCGCCCACCGCGAGGAGGGCCTTGGGCACGGCGTCGGTGAGCGGGCGCAGGCGCTCGCCACGGCCCGCCGCGAGGATGAGGGCGCGCATCAGAACGTGTAGCGCGCTTGCGGCCGCTTGCCCTCGAGATCATCGAGCAGGCGCGCCAGCGGGGCGAGCTCGGCGTAGCGGCCCACCGCGTGGCGGATGTAACCGATGAATCGCGGCGCGTCCTCGAGGTAGGCCTTCTTGCCGTCACGATGGGCGAGGCGCGCGAAGATGCCGGCCACCTTGAGGTGGCGCTGCAGCCCCATCCACTCCACGTCCATCCAGAATTGCGCAAAGTCCGCCGGCACCGGCAGCGAAAAGCGCCGCGCCTTCTCCCAGTAGCGGATGGTGCCGTCCAGCACGCGCTCCTCTTCCCAGCTCACGAAGGCGTCTCGGAAAAGGCACGCCACGTCGTAGCTGATGGGCCCGAACACCGCGTCCTGGAAGTCGAGGATGCCGGGATTGGGCTCCGCGACCATGAGGTTCCTCGGCATGAAGTCGCGATGCACGTACACGCGCGCTTCGGCCAGGTTGCGCTTCAGGATCTTCGCGAACACCCCTTCGAGCGACTCGCGCTGCTGCGTCGACAAGGTGACGCCGAGGTGGCGCGCGATGTACCAGTCGGGGAACAGGTCCAGCTCGCGGCGCAGCAGGGTCTCGTCGTATTCGGGAAGGACGCCGGGCCGGCTCGCCTCCTGCCAGCGCGCGAGCGCCGTCGTGGCGTCACCGAACAGCCGATCGGCGTTGCCGTCGTTCAGCGCCGCGAGATAGAGCGTGCTGCCCAGGTCCGTCACCAGGAGGAAGCCCTGCTCGAAGTCGTGGCGCAGGACTTCCGGAGCGTGCAGGCCGGCGGCGCGCAGCAACCCAGCCACGTGCACGAAGGCGCGCGAGTTCTCGCGCTCCGGCGGAGCGTCCATGGCGATCAGCGTCCGGCCGTCCAGGAAGACGCGGAAATAGCGCCGGAAGCTCGCGTCGGTGGAGGCGCGCTCGATGCGAAAGGGCGCGCCGTCGAGCGACATGGCGAGCCACGCGCCGAGCGCGTCGAAACGGTCATCCATAGAGTGGGGAAGAGGCGAGCGAAGCGTGGTTTTGCGTGTATCCTTCGCCATTCATTCTAGCACCGCGCACCCGCTCCCCTTGAGGCCGAGAAGCATCCGGACGCTCGCCGTCGCAGTCGCATTCGCGGTGGTTCCCGCCCGCGCACAGGACGAGGGCCTGCGCCTCAGGATCGAGAAGCAACTGCACATGGCGCCCGCGCGCCCGGAGCGCGACAGCGCCAAATTCATCGAAGCCGACCACCTCGAAGGCTCCCAGGACAAGGACATCGTCGCCACCGGCAACGTGACCATGCGCCAGCGCGGGGCCACGATCCGCGCCGATCGCGTGGACTACTTCGGCGAGGACCAGACCGCGGTGGCCACCGGCCACGTGCGCCTCGAGCGCGAGGGAGACATCGCATCGGGACCCACGCTCACTTACCACCTCGACAAGGAAACGGGCGAAATGGACTCGCCCACATTCGAGCTCGCCAAGACGCCCGAGCGGCGCGTCGCCTCCCGCGGCCAGGCCGAGCACGCCCTCCTCGAGCCCGGGCAGAAGAGCCGCCTCATCAAGGCCGAGTACACCTCGTGCGTGGCGCCGCGCGACGACTGGTTCCTGCGCGTGGGCGAGATCGACATCGACGGCTCGCGCAACGTGGCTGTCGCGACCAACACCACGGTGTTCTTCCTCGGCCTGCCGATCCTCTACTCGCCGTTCCTGTCCTTTCCGCTCGACAACAAGCGGCGTTCGGGCGTCCTCGCGCCGACTTTCGGCACCTCCGCCTCGAGCGGATTCGAGGCGTCGCTGCCGTACTACTGGAACATCGCGGAGAACATGGACGCGACGCTGACGCCGAAGATGTTCACCAAGCGCGGGCTGCAGCTGGGCGCGGAGTTCCGGTACGTGGAGCCCAAGTTCGGCGGGCAGGTAGACGGCGAGTTCCTGCCCCACGACAAGGTGCGCGACCTCGACCGCTACTTCTTCGGCTGGCGCCACGTGCACCAGCTCTGGCCCGGATGGACCGCATCCGTCAACGCGCAGAAGGTCTCGGATGACAACTACTTCCGCGACCTCACCACCAAGATCGCGCTTACCTCGCAGGCGAGCCTGCCGCGCGATGCACGCCTCGACTACAACGACCAGACCTGGTCGGCCACCGCGCGCGTGCTGGGCTACCAGACGCTGCAGGACCCGCTGCGCCAGGTGCCGATCCCGTACAACATCCTGCCGCAGTTCCTCTTCTCGGGGGCGCGGCAGAATGTCTACGGCGGGTTCGACTGGCAAGTGGCGAGCGAGCTGTCCAACTTCCGCCACCCGGTGGAGCCCAACGGCCAGCGCTTCATCGCGTACCCGTCGATCTCCTATCCGATGCAGCGCAGCTACGGCTACGTCACGCCGAAGCTGGGCTACCACTTCACGCGCTACAACCTGAGCGAGAACTCGGTGGGCCTGGAGAGCGACACGCGCGCGCTGCCGATCTCGAGCCTGGACGCGGGCTTGTTCTTCGAACGCGCGACCTCGCTGGGCTCGCGCGCCTTCCTGCAGACCCTCGAGCCGCGCCTCTTCTACCTCAACGTTCCGTTCCGCGACCAGACGAAGCTGCCCAACTTCACCACCGCCGAGACCGATTTCAATTTCCAGCGCATGTTCGCGGAGAACCGCTTCGTCGGCGGCGACCGCGTCGGCGACGCAAACCAGCTCACCATCGCCCTCACCTCGCGCTTCATCGAGTCGGCCACGGGACTGGAGCGCTTCAAGGCCGGCATCGGGCAGGTCTATTACTTCACGCCGCCGCGGGTGACGCTCACC
>JBBRQA010000123.1:0-11741 GCA_038227085.1 Burkholderiales bacterium
ATCTCAAGACACGGGTTACCGATAACGAGCCCGTATACGGCATGAACGACACGTTCGCACGCTTCGGCGCGAGCACCGCCGATCCCGATGTCCTCTCCGGCGCGTTCCCGGGCGATTTCCCCAACGACAACGCGTACTTCAGCGAGCGGCGCTACAAGGAGACGCAATCGTCGGTGTTCGGCGAGGCGACGTTCTACGTGACGCCGGGGTTGCGCCTCACCGCGGGCGCACGCTACCTGCGCGCCAAGGAGACGCTTGATCGCGACGGCAACTACTACTTCGCCGGCGGACCGGTGCATTCGTCGTTCACGGGCAAGTACCACAAGGTCACACCCAAGTTCGCGGTGAGCTGGGACGCGGCTGCCTCGCACACGCTCTTCGCAAGTGCCACGGAGGGCTTCCGGCTGGGTGGGGCGAATCGCGAGATCCCGCTCAGCATCTGCGGCCAGGAATTGTCGGGTGTCTACCACCTCACCCAGTCGCCGGGGACTTTCGACTCCGACAGCCTGTGGAGCTACGAGGTCGGCAACAAGTCGCGCTTCTTCGACAACCGGCTGTCGCTGAACGCGTCGGCGTTCGTCGTCAAGTGGAAGAACATCCAGCAGGACATCCAGCTCTCCTGCACCTTCGATTTCGAGGGCAACTTCGGCCGCGCGACCAGCCGCGGCGTCGAGATAGAGGCGCGCGCGCGTCCCATTCCCAATCTCGACCTGGGACTCTTCGGCGGCGTGACCCGCGCGACATTCGACGAGGACGTGCCCTCGATCAACGTGAGCTCTGGCGCGGAGCTGCTCGGCGTGCCGAAATGGAACGCGGCGATCACCGGCGAGTATAGGTTCTTCAACGGGTCCGGCATCGGCGCCTATGTGCGCGGCGCGGCGCGCTGGGTGGGCGAAAGCCGCGGGTCCTACGATCCCGCCAATCCCGATCGCTCACGGCCCTCGTACAAGACGATCGACGCAAGCGTGGGTGCCACCTTCGGCGTCTGGGACGTGAGCCTCTTCGCCAAGAACCTGCTGAACGACCAGACGGTGCTGCAGCGCCCCTTTGTGCAATTCCTCACCGAGGCGTATCGCCAACGGCCGAGGACCATCGGGGTGATGCTATCGCGCAAACTGTAGGGCCCTAGGCCGCTTTCTTCTGCGGCAGGTCGATGGTGAAGACGCACCCCGCTCCGGGAATGTTGCGGGCGAGGAGCTTGCCGCCCAGGGCCTCGACCGCCTTGCGCCCAATGGAGAGGACCATTCCCACGCTGGCGCCGTCGCCGCCGCCTTTCTGCTCAGGGTGGCGCAGCTGGTCGGCAACCGCATCGACGATGCCCGCGCCGTCGTCCTCGATCTCGATCAGCACTCGCCCCTCGGAGGCGTAGGCGCGCAGCACGACGTGGCAATCGCCGCACGAGAACTTGAAGGCGTTCTGCAGCAGGTTCGCCACCGCCGAGGCGAGGATGTGGCGGTCGC
Source organism: Burkholderiales bacterium (assembly GCA_038227085.1). Lineage (GTDB taxonomy): Bacteria > Pseudomonadota > Gammaproteobacteria > Burkholderiales > Usitatibacteraceae > Usitatibacter. Next base: position 1,461 of record JBBRQA010000123.1, read on the forward strand.
TCTGCACGAAGATTCCCGGCTCGACGATGCCCACGCTCATTTCGCAACCGCGCGTGTTGGCTTCCAGGACCGCGGCCACCTGCAGGTCCGCCACGAAGGGGCCGATCTCGATCACTTCGTTGAAGGTCGCCGAGCCTTCTTCGAGCCGGACTTCGGCGAGCGTGCGATCAATCAGCGCGCGCATCCCCATGAGGCTGCGATCGAGCGCCGCCGCGGTCGCGCCGCCGAATCCGACGCTGCCGCGCTTGATCGCGGAGATCGCGAGGATCGTGGTGTTGAGGAGGTTGCGCATCTCGGCGCCGAGCACGCCCAGGCGCTCGTTGGTGGCCATCGCGATGTCGGCGCGGAATATCTCGCGCTGCCGCGCGTACTCTGTGACGGCGCCGGCAATAGCGTTGTCGAGGCGAATGTTGAGCACGCCGAACTCGTTGACGGTAATCGGCGCGCCCTGCTCGCTGGCGAGCTCGGTGATCGCCTGGCAGAGGTCGCCGTAGTCGTGCACCACCTGCTCGATGGTGAAGTCGTGTTGCAGCATTTCGCTGCCATGCAGCGTGGCGCCCTTGCCGATTCGAAGTTCGTCGTGGGTTTCGGCAGTGCCACCGGGCAGCATGGGCTCTCCCGAAGGATTGCCACTACAGGAAATCGCGAGTACTCGGTCTGTGCAGTAACGAACACAGGACGCTAGGGCTTGCGGCGCACGTAGACGTAGTCGTAGTGGGGCGCCCATGTGGCGCCCGCGTCGCGCGACGCGAGCGAGACCTGCCGCACATTTCCGGCCTCGGGCACCAGGTCCATCCTTCGCAGGATCTTCTTGCCGTCGGCGCGATGAGTCTCGCCGGTGAAGCGCATCGCGCCATCGGTGAAATCCCCGACGAACTCGCCCACGCTGCCGGTGGAATCTACCCAGGTCTGCCGCCAGTGCCGCAGCACCGGGTCGTGAAAGCTCAAGCTGGTCCCGCTGTAGCCATCCGGCTGCGTGTAGGTTTCGCGAATCACGCAATCTCCGGGGCCCCGCTCGATGCGGCTGGTCGCGACGGTCGCGCCGCCATCGCGCACGTCCCACTGCCCCAGCCAGAAGTCGAGCTCGCGATGCGCGGGCGCCGAGCAGGGCGCCGCCAAGGCGGGGCATTGCAACACCAGGAAGCACGCGGCCCACGCGATGCGAATCATGGAGCCCCCGGGCGCGCGCCCTCGATCACCAGGGCGCGGTCGATCCACTGCGCGGTGAGCTTCTCTTGCAGGGAATTCTGCTTCAGCCGCTCGCGCAGCCCGCTGAAATCGACGGCGTCGAGCGGCTGGTCCTGGTTGAAGCAGGAAAATACATAGGTGGTCTTGCCGGTGGCGAGGTCGACCTGCGGCTGGAGGCATTGCGCGCAGATCTCCTTCATCATGCATTGCATCGGCGAGTTGATCGAGCCGATGGCGATGTGGCTCTTCGCGAGGTAGGGTGCGAGGACGTGGTGGCGCGCACGTGCCACCGCGGCCATCATTCCATCGGAGCCGATGGCGACGACGCGATCGGCGTCCTGCATGCGCACCTGGGCTTCGCCGAGCTTTCCGCTCGCGTGCGCCGCCATCGCCTCCACGATGTTGCCGACGAAGGTCTTGTCGCCGCCGCGGGTGGGTGCGAATCCGGGCGCCTCGTCGCAGCACCACACCACCTCGTCGGCGGCCGCCTCGATCTCCTCGATCTTGTAGCGGTCCGCCAGCTTCTTGTAGCCGGCGAAGTAGAGGACGCGCGAGCCCGCCTCGCGCATCGCGGCGCCGATGGAGAAGAGCACGGCGTTGCCGAGCCCGCCGCCGACGAGCACCACGGTCTCGCCCGCCGGCGTCTCGGTCGGCGTGCCGGTGGGGCCCATCAGCACCACGGGCTCGCCCGGCTTGAGCAGCGCGCAAAGATCGCTCGATCCGCCCATCTCGAGGACGATCGTCGAGACTAACCCCTTCTCCTTGTCCACCCAGGCGCCGGTGAGCGCGAGCCCCTCCATCGCGAGGCGCGTGCCTTCGGGCGTGGCGGCGAGGGACTCGAAGTTCTGGAGGCGATAGAACTGGCCCGGGCGGAACTGCGCCGCGGCACGCGGCGCGTGCACGATCACTTCCACGATCTTCGGGGTGAGGCGATCGACGCGGTGCACGGTCGCGCGCAGCTCCGCATTCAGCGACGCGAGGAATCGCTTCGCATCTTCGTTGGAGCGCGCGGGGCGCGCGGCGAGCACGCGGCTCACCACCGGATATCCCTGCTTCGCGCTGCCCATCGCCTTCACGACGTTGCCGAAGAAGGACGGGTGCAGGTCGCCGAAGAAGCTCATGAAGCGCCCGTCGGCCTCGCGCGCCATCAGCACCTGCACGGTGGCGGGCTTGGCCGAGCGTTCCGGCGCCACCGTGTTGCCGTCTTCATCCACAGCGCGGAAGTAGCGCCCGTCGAGCACGAAGTGTCCGGGATCCTCGCGCGCGAGGACCGTGTTGGGTTGCGTGCCGGCGGCGATGAGGATGGTGCGCGCCTCGAGCTCGGCCTCGCCCTCGAGCGTCTTCACCACCAGCGAGCGCGCGCGGCCGGCGTCGTCGACCTCGATACGCATCGGCGTCAGGTTCTCGGCGAAGCGGATGCCTTCCTCGAGCGCCTTCTCCACCTCCTCGTGGTTGAGCGTGTAGGAGGGGCTGTCGACGAGCCGCTTGCGATAGGCGATGGTGGCGCCACCCCACGACTGCAGCAGCTCGAGGATGCGCGGCGGGCGCGCCTCGCGCGCGGCGCGGCTGCGCTCCTCGCGAATGGCGAGTGCGTGCGTGAGGTATTCCTCGGCGACCTCGGTCTCCTCCTCGTTCCACTCGTTCCTGACCGCGCCGGCGCTGCGTTCCTTCGCAAGGGTTTCGTAGCGCGCCAGGAACTTCTCCACTTGCACCGGGTAGTAGGCGAGCGACTCGGTCGCGGTGTCGATCGCCGTGAGGCCGCCTCCCACCACCACGATCGGCAGGCGGACCTGGAGGTTCGCGATCGACTCTTCGCGCGCGGCGCCGGTGAGCTGCAGCGCCATGAGAAAGTCGGAAGCGGTGCGCACGCCGCGCGCGAGGCCGTGCGGCATGTCGAGCACCGTGGGCTTGCCAGCACCGGCGGCCAGGGCGATGTGGTCGAAGCCCATCTCGAATGCGCCTTCCGCGGTGACGGTTCCGCCGAAACGCACTCCGCCGAACATCGCGAACTGCGCGCGCCTTTCGACCAGCAGCCGTGCCATCTTGAGGAAGTTCTTGTCCCACCGCACCGTGATGCCGTATTCGGCCACGCCGCCGAAGCCCGCCATCACGCGACGCTCCAGGGGTTCGCGCAGCTGCGCCAGGTCGTGCACCGGGCGGAAGGGCACGCGCTTTCCATCGGCAGTGACGCCGGAGAGCGCGGCAGCGAGCGGCTCGATCTTGAGGCCGTCGATGCCCGCCACCGTGTGGCCGTCGTTCATGAGGTGGTGCGCGAGGGTGAACCCTGCCGGTCCCATGCCGACCACGAGCACGCGCTTGCCGGTCGGGGCGAGCGGCAGCGGGCGGCGCAGGTTGAGCGGGTTCCAGCGCGTGAGGAGCGAGTAGATCTCGAAGCCCCACGGCAGCTCGAGCACGTCCTTCAGGGTGCGCGTCTCCGCCTGCGGGATGTCGACCGGATCCTGGCGTTGGTAGATGCACGACTTCATGCAGTCGTTGCAGATGCGATGCCCGGTGGAGCACACGGTCGGATTGTCGATCACGATCATGGCGAGCGCGCCGATCGCCCAGCCCTCGGTTTTCAGCTTGTGGAATTCGGAGATGCGCTCTTCCAGGGGGCAGCCGGCGAGCGGCACGCCGAAGGGGCTCTTCTTGAAGGCGATCGTACCGTCCTCCACGGGCTTCTCTTTCAGGCCCTTGGAGCAGGAGTCCTTTCCCTGCTCGTGGCACCAGATGCAGTAGTTGGCTTCGTCGAGCGCGCCCGCGGTCGAGGTGCCGGGATCGGTGAGGGCGAAACCCTCGCGGCGGCGGATGTGGTGCAGCGTGTGCACGGAATATCCACGCGACGTGTCTGTTACCACGGGTACGAGATGCATCGGATCGACGCGCTGGGGAGGCTTGAAGAGGACGCCCTCGCGGAAGCGCCAGCGTCCTTCCTCCGTGTGCGCGGCCCACGCGGCGAACTTCTCGGCGACGGCAAGCTCGGCTGCATGGGTCGGCTCGTCGGCCACCCATTCCAGCACACGCTCCGCGAACACCAGCTCGTCGAAGCTGCCGCCAAGAATGCGCGCGACTTCGGCCTCGAGCGCCGCACCGTCGAGCGTCGCCGCCTCGTCGGCCTTCACCTTCAGCATCGCGCGGCGCTGCACGAACTTGCGCTTCACGCGAAAGAGGGGCGCCAGCCGGTGATGCCCGTCGACGAGATCCTGCCACTCCTCCTCGATCGCGAAGAGCTTCGCGATGAAGCGGTCGGCATGGGGGGCGACGGCGATGAGGAGCTCGGCCTCCTCCTTGTACGTCAACGCCGAGGGATTCGCGCGCGCGGCTTCGAAGCGCGCTGCGAGGGCGCCGTCGGCCGCCGCGAGCCACGCCCGGAACTCGCCATCCACCCGCCCGAGCCCCGCGAATTCGTAGAGATCGTCGAAAGCGAGTCCGAAGGCGAGGGTCAGTGCGGGAGTTGCTGCGGGCATCGAGGCGCGGGAAGGACGGACAAAGGGATCGATTTTATCGGAATCCAACACGAATTCCCCCACGTACCCGTCTCAAGGCCCGCAATACGTTTGATATCATTCCCCCAGAGCTTTCTTCTCCTCAATTCCCGGGAGCACTCCAATCATGGATCGCCGCGATTTCCTGCGTTTCACCAGCCTTGGCTCCGCCGCCATGGTCCTTCCCACCACCATCTCGTCGGCCGTCGCCGAGGTCCTCACGGGCGACAAGTGGCGCATCTTCGAGGTCACCACCCGTGTCGAGGTGCTGAAGCCCTCGGGTGTCACGCGCGTCTGGGTGCCGACGCCGCTCACCCAGGACACGCCCTACCAGAAGACGCTCGGCAACACCTTCGTCGCGGAAGGGGGCACCTCCGGAATGTCGACCGACCCCAAGTATGGCGCCGGCATGGTGTGGGCGGAATGGCCCGAGGGCGCGCGGCCCGTGCTCACCCACACCACCCGCTTCGCCACGCGCGACGTCGCGGTCGACCTCTCCAGGCCCGGCACCGCGAAGCCGGAGGACAAGGCGCTCCTCGAGCAATACACCCACTCCACCCAGTTCATTCCCACCGACGGGCGCGCACGCGAGCTCTCCAGTGAGATTGTGAAGGGGAAGAAGGGCGACATCGAGAAGGCGCGCGCGATCTACGAGTGGATCGTCGACAATACCTTCCGCGATTCGAAGACGCGCGGCTGCGGCACCGGCGACGTGAAGTTCATGATCGAGAACAACGTGATGGGCGGCAAGTGCGCCGACCTGAACGCGCTCTTCGTGGCGCTCGCGCGCGCGCAGGGCATTCCGGCGCGCGACGTCTACGGCATTCGCGTCGCGGGCTCCAACCTCGGCTACCAGAGCCTGGGCAAGACCGGCGGCGACATCACCGGGGCGCAGCACTGCCGCGCGGAGTTCTACGCCGCGGGCTACGGTTGGATCCCGGTGGATCCGGCGGACGTGCGCAAGGTCGTCCTCGAGGAAGCCGGCGGCAAGGCGATCGACGATCCGATGACGGTCGCGGCGAGGAAGCGCCTGTTCGGCTCGTGGGAGATGAACTGGCTCGCGTTGAACTACGGCGCGGACCTGGCGCTGCCCGGCTCCACGCGCGGCAAGGTGCCATTTCTCATGTATCCGCAGAGCGAGACGGCGGAAGGCCGCCTCGATCCGCTCGACTCGAAGAACTTCAAGTACGAGATCAGCTCGAAGGAAATCGGCTGAGGCTCGCGGCCGCGATGAGGGTCTCGATTGGCGCCCTGGCGGCGGTGGTGATGACCGCCGGCGCCGCGCTGGCCGAGTCCGACATCAAGCCATGGAAGGGCAAGGCGACCCTGCCGCTGTCGCGTAGCGGCCTGGACGGCAAGGTCGTGGACCTGAAGGCGATGCAGGGGCGCGTGCTGGTGGTGAACTTCTGGGCGACATGGTGCGAGCCATGCCGCGACGAGATGCCCTCGCTGCAGCGCCTGCGCGCCAAGCTTGCCGGCAAGCCGTTCGAGGTGATCACGGTGAATTTCGGCGAGTCGGCGGAGAAGATCGCGCAGTTCCTCGACAAGGAAAATGTGACGCTGCCCGTGCTCCTCGACACGCAGAAGGAAACCGCGCAGGAATGGGGCGTGGGCGGATTGCCGATGACCTTTCTCGTCGACGCGCGCGGGCGCGTGCGTTATTCGGTCTTCGGCGAGCGCGACTGGAGCGAGGGCCCGTCGCTCGCCCTGGTGGAGAAGCTGGTCGCGGAGGCGTCCCGTGCCCGACGCTAAGCCGATCCAGTACCGCATCGTCGACCGCACCACGGGCGCCGGCGGCGACGATCGCGAGCAGGCGATCGCCGCGCTCCTCGAGAGCCCCGCGCGCATCGCGCCGAAGTATTTCTACGACGAGCTCGGCTGTGCGCTTTACGGCGCGATCTGCCGCCTGCCCGAGTACTATCCGACGCGCACCGAAGTCGCACTCTTCCGCGAGCACCGCTCCGACATCGCCGAAGCGCTCGGCCAGGGCCGCCAGTTCGTCGACCTGGGTGCGGGCGATTGCTGCAAGGCGCAATCGTGGCTGCCGTTCGTGAATGCGGCGCGCTATATCGCCGTGGACATCGCCGGGCCCGAGATCGAGCGCGCGCTGGCGCGCATGGCGCCGGACTTTCCCGAGATCGAAATGATCGGCGTGATCGCCGACTTCGGTGCAGGGCTGCCGCTCGACGACGTGCTCGACCAGCGCGGCGCCACCTTCTTCTATCCGGGCTCGAGCATCGGCAACTTCGCGCCCGGCGAAGCGCTCGATTTCATCAAGATGGTGAAGGCGCAGTGCGCGAAGCGCCCGGGAAGCGGCCTCCTGATCGGCGTGGACGGCAAGAAGGGCAAGGCTGCGCTCGACGCCGCCTACGACGACGCGCTCGGCGTCACCGCCGCGTTCAACCGCAACGCGCTGCTGCACCTCAACGCGCGCTATGGATTCGACTTCGACCTCGAGGGCTTCGTGCACCGCGGGTTCTACAATCCGGGCGAGGGCCGCGTGGAGATGCACCTCGAGGCCCTGCGCGACCAGGCCGTGCGCCTGGGCGATCGCACGCGCTCGTTCGCCAAGGGCGAGCGCATCCACACCGAGAATTCCTACAAGTACCGCGTCGAGGAGTTCGCGAAATTGCTGCGCGACGCGGGCTTCGCGTCGGTGCGCCACTGGGAAAGTCCCGGCTCCGGGTACTACGTCTTCTTCGCGTCCTGAGCGGGGAGCCCGCGCACGCGCCCGGTGGCGACGTAGTGCTGCGTCATCGGCCCGGTGCTCACCTGGAAATTGTCGAGATACTCCGCGAGCAGCGACCACGGCGCCTCGAGCGCATCGAAGTTGGTGATGTACGAGCGGTGCGAATAGCGCAGGTACCAGTTGGCCGGGAAGAGCCACGGAGCGTAGAGCTTGGTGCTTGTGGCCGCGACGCGCGCCCCCGGCTTGGCCTGGCGCAACACGTTTTGTAGCGCCGCCCGCGAGCGGATCAGGTCATGGGTGTAGCTGAAGAGGATCGCGTCGGGCGCGGCCGGCAGCGCGACCTTCTCGGCGGAAGCTTCGATCAACGCCACGCGGCGGCTCATCTCCGGGTCGAGGCGCGAATGCGCGATGGCGAGCATCTCCGGTGAAGGATCGAAGCCGATCACGCGGCCAGCGGCCCCCACTTTCGCCGCGAGCGCCGGCACGCACCAGCCGGTGCCGCATCCGGCATCGAGCACGGTGAGGCCGGGCGCGAGGCCGAGCGCCTCGATGGCGCGGCAGCGAATGCCATTGATGCGCCGCGTGAAGTGGTCGTAGCTTGGAGCGAGCTCGCGATAGTGCTCTACGGCGCGGGCGAGGTCCGCTCGATCCATCAGGCGTCGCGGGCGGGGCGCACGCCAGAGAACTGCCAGCGCGCATCGGCGGGGAAGAAATTGCGGTAGCTCGCGCGGATGTGCGAGCGCGGCGTCGCGCACGAGCCGCCACGCAGCACGTATTGGTTCACCATGAACTTGCCGTTGTACTCGCCGACAGCGCCGGCTGCGGGGCGAAAGCCGGGGTAGGGCGCGTAGTCGCTGCGGGTCCACTCCCAGACGTCGCCGAAAATCTGCGCGAGCTCGCCTTGTGGAGGAGCTTCGCGCAGCGCCAGCGGATGCAGCGCGCCGCTTTCAAGGAAGTTGCCGTCGACCGGGGCGCCTTGCGCGGCGACCTCCCACTCGGCCTCGGTCGGCAGGCGCGCACCCGCCCAGCGCGCGTACGCGTCGGCCTCGTAGAAGCTCACGTGGCACACCGGAGTGTTGCGCTCGACGGGCGCCATGCCGCGCAGCGTGAAGGTATGCCAGAGGCCTTCGCGGCGCTCCCAGTAGAGCGGGGCGTCCCATCCGCGCGCGGCCACCGCATCCCAGCCCGCGGAGAGCCACAGTTCGGGGCGCCGGTAGCCGCCGTCCTCGATGAAATCGATGAAATTGCCGTTGGTCACCGGGTGCGTCGCGATCTCGAAATCGTGCACCCACACGCTGTGGCGCGGAGTCTCGTTGTCGAAGCTGAAGCCCTCGCCCTCGTGGCCGATGCGCCGCTCGGCGCCGGCGACGCGCACCCAGCGCGATTCGCCCGGCTGGATCTGCGTGAGGGGCCAGTTCTTCTGGTATGCGGGCTTCATCGGATTGCACGAGAGCATGTGCTTCAGATCGGTGAGGATGAGCTCCTGGTGCTGCTGCTCGTGCTGGATGCCGAGGTCGACGAGCGCCTGCAGCTCGGGAGCCAGGCCGTTCGCGTTCACCAGCGCCACGACCTCGCGTTCCACCGCATCGCGGTAGGCGAGCACCTCGTCGAGCGAAGGGCGGGAAAGGAGGCCTCTTTGCGGGCGTGGATGTTTTTCGCCGACCGCGTTGTAATACGAGTTGAAGAGCACGCGAAACGCCGGATGGAACGGCACGCGTCCCGGCTCGTGGCGCGCCAGGATGAACGTCTCGAAGAACCACGTGGTGTGCGCGAGGTGCCACTTGGCGGGGCTCGCGTCGGGCATCGACTGGATCGCGCAATCTTCCGCGGACAGCGGCACCGCGAGGGCGCGCGTGGCATCGCGCACGGCCATGAAACGCGCGGCGCGCGACGATCCCGATTGCTGGGGTTGCTGGTGAAGCGGGGCCGGCTCCTTCATCGCTGCTCCCTCGCGGCGTCGCGCCGCACCTCTATTCGACGATGACGCGCGCTTCTCCGGCGAGCACCTCGCCGACGATCGCCGCTTCGCCGAATCCCTCCGATCGGAAAATCTTCAATACCTCTTCGGTCGACCCGGGCGCGCACGCGACCAGCAGGCCGCCGCTCGTCTGCGGGTCGGTGAGGAGCGCCTTCTCCGCGTCCCCGATGCCCGCGCCCAAATCCACCCGGCCGCCATAGCCCGTCCAGTTACGACCCGATGCGCCCGTGGCAATTCCCTCGCGCGCGAAATCGTATGCGCCGGGAAGGAGGGGGATCGCGTTCCAGTGCAGGCGCGCCGTGGCCTTCGAGCCCTTGGCGATCTCGAGGAGGTGGCCGAGGAGGCCGAATCCGGTGACGTCCGTCAACGCGTGAACGCCCTCCAGGGTGCCCAGCTTGGTGCCGGGCGTGTTCAGCTGTGTAGCCGCGGCGATCATCGCCTTGTAGCCGGCGTCGTCCACGCGGTCCTTCTTCAGCGCCGCGCTGATGATGCCGACGCCGATCGGCTTGCCGAGGATCAGCTTGTCGCCCGCCTTCGCGCCGGCGTTGCGCTTGAGGTTCTTCGGATCCACCAGGCCGATCGCGACCAGGCCGTAGATGGGCTCGACCGAATCGATGGTGTGTCCGCCCGCGATGGGAATCCCCGCGCGCGCGCAGACCGACTCGCCACCCTCGAGGATCTTGCGAATGACCTCGAGCGGGATCTGATTCACCGGCATGCCGACCAATGCCAGCGCGAACAGTGGCTGGCCGCCCATCGCATACACGTCGGAGATGGCATTGGTGGCGGCGATCGCGCCGAAGTCGAACGGGTCGTCGACGATCGGCATGAAGAAATCCGTGGTGGCGACGATCGCCTGGCGTTCGTTGATCTGGTAGACGGCGGCGTCGTCGCTGGTCTCGATGCCCACCAGGAGCTGCCTGGGGATGAGTCCCGGGGCG
>JBBRQA010000124.1:0-11702 GCA_038227085.1 Burkholderiales bacterium
CAGGAGTCCAGCGGAAGCCGGAGCGACCACGAAGGCGGCCGCCAGGCGCGGGCGGTCCGAGCCAATCGCCACCAACGCGATCCCCAGGCAAAGCGCTGCAAGGACGGGGGCGCTGCCGAGCTGCGTCACCCCCAGCATGACCCACGTCATTTGGTCCGTGCGAAAGAGCGGCACGATGTTGTGAATCCGCAGATCCAGCGCGACGAGCGGATCCTTCGCGATGATGTCCTGCAGCAAACCGAGAAACAGCCACATCCCGGCCAATGCGCCGATCGTCGCCAAGCTAGCGCGCAGGCCCCACGGGCGGGAATCGACTCGTCGCTCCACGAAGCTGATCGTGCGGGGATATCTCGCCAAGACACGAGCGAGTGCGGGCGAGGGGGGCAGCATCTCGCATGTTGCTCGAACTAGGTGGGCAGTGCGGGTCCATATCCCCTGTCTATGATCCAGCAGCAGAAGCACCAAGAGGATGGCCACCGCGGGCATGATCACGACCACCAGAAAGAACATCGAGTAGAAGACGGCCGAGGCGAGCACGGCTATCCCCTCTTGCGCAATTGATACTCGTCCCAGATCAGATATGCGACGCCAAGATCGATGAGCGTCAATAGCACCAGCCAGAGCGAATGGGTTTGCGAGAACCGATAGCCCTGGTAGGCAATGAAAAGCGAAAGGGCGCCGAGCGAGAGGGGATAGGCCCACAACCTGCCCGAGAGCATCGCAATCACCAGGAAGACGCGGATCGCCCCATGGCTGATCAGATAGGCGGCGGCAAATGTCTGGGTGTCAGTCGAGTAGTGGCTTGCAGCGCCCGTGACGAATTTCGCGAACCGGTCGTCGGGGTCTTCCGATAGCTCGGGCGCGGTAAGAAAGACGATGAGATTCTCGAGTGTGCGCGGCCCCACGGCGAAAACCGCGACTCCCCCAAGCGCCTCCAACAGCCCGGACATTCCTTTTATCCAGACGCTGAACAGGAAAAGCTTGTGCAAGCGTTACTCCCTGATCAACATGAGCCCGGCCGAGCGCTACAACGAAAAGCTACGCTTGGCCGCGCGAGGTGCGCGCTGCACATGGTGGAGGTCCTCACCTACGTCAACGCACATCGGCGCGTCCTAGCCGTTCCTGCTCGTCCCGAAAATGTGCGTCGGAGGTTCAACCGGATTGGACGCGCAGCGAGGCGGGCGTCTTCGCCACGGTTTCGGTCATGTCCATCGAGCGCAGAGACCGGCGGGGCGTAGGTCGGACTCAGGCGCCTCGCGCGCGGATTCGTGCGTGGGAGTCGCTCCAATCTACGCGATGGCCTTCGCCGTCGCCCAGTCGTCTGCCTCGACGATCGCGCCGGTGCTACTGTCAAGGTAGCTAAATCGGTAGACGGTCATAGTCCAGCGAATGTAGTCCGTTCCCACAAATAGTGCGGTGCGCCATCGCACATAACGAACGCAGCGCCCACTCAAGCAGCGGTGGGATGGAATTTGCGGGCTGACTTGAGGAGCGCCAGGGTCCCTCTAAAAATCGGTGGCGCCCCGAACACGAATCGAACGTGCGACCTGCCCCTTAGGAGGGGGCTGCTCTATCCACTGAGCTACCGGGGCGCGGCGGGCGAAATTATCTCACGGGGAGCGGTCCGTTTTTCGGGCGGGGTTCAGGTCCGGCATACTCTCACCATGGACCATCACTCGACCTGCCTCACCATCCAATCCGCCACGACCGAGGAGCAAGTGATCTCGGCGGTGCGAGCCTACCTGTCGGCTTTGAGCGCGGAAGAAGCGGCGTCGATGCCCGCCGAGCTGATCGCGCTCGGCAGGAGCCATGCGGAGAACATCGTGGGCGCGGCGCTGAAGCTCGTCAACGACGAGATGCTTTCCGCGATGGATGCGCCAGGCTCCGAATTGCTGCGCGGCCCGGTGCTGGTCCTGGCGACGGCAAGCCGGCGGCTCGCATCGCTCGCGGCCTACAAGGCGTAGGTTTCCCGCAGGGCTGTTCAGCCCTTGCTTGCGAACTTGTCTTCGAGGTGTTCCCTGACGTCGTGCGCGCCCGTGCCGACCGCGGAGATCGCCGCGAGCAGCTCGTCTTTCGACGTGTCGAAGTACTTCACCCAGTACTTGAACTCTTCGGGGTCGTCGAACTCGATGATCCTCGTGTCACGCCTGGCCAAGGTTGTTCCCTCACTTCAACCCAGCAGACCACCCCGCCCGATTGATTGCAAGGAGTGTTCCATAGCGAACACTCTCGCGCAAAGGTTGCGGGCAATCCACGCAGCGGATAGATTCGGGCTCCGGATGCAAACAAGAACACAAAAAAGCGCCTCGTCCGCGTTTCCCAATCGACTCTTAGAATCGCTGCCGCGCAGAGAACGCGAGCGCATCGTCGCGGGATGCGAGCGCGTGGAGCTGACCTTCGCGGAAAAGCTTTCGTCGCCGGGCAACGCGATCGGACACGTGCACTTTCCCATCGGTGGTTTCGTTTCCATCCTCACCTCGGTTCCCGATGGCGGCCAGCTCGAGGTCGCGCTCATCGGCAACGAGGGGATGGTCGGGCTGCCGGTCGTGATGGGCGTGGCAACGTCGCAGGAGCACGCCCTGGTGCAGGGCGCAGGTCCGGCGCTGCGCATGGGCACCGCGCGCTTCCGGCGCGAGATGGGCGAGAGCGCGAACCTGCGCAAGACGCTGGGGAACTACCTGTACGCGAGGTTCGGGCAGCTGGCGCGCGCCGCAGCCTGCAACAGATTTCACGTCGTCGAGTCACGCCTCGCACGCTGGCTGCTGATGACGTCCGACCGCGCGCATTCCGACGCCTTCACCATCACGCACGGTTTCCTCGCGACCATGCTCGGCGTGCGGCGCGTGGGAGTGACTACGGCGGCGAGCGCGTTGAAGCGCATGAGGTTGATCCGCTACCAACGCGGCTTCCTGGAGGTCCTGGATCGCGAGGGCCTGGAGAAGGTCGCCTGCGGCTGCTATCGCGCTGACCTCGACAACTACGGGCACGTGCTGGCGAGCCAGTAGCCGCGGGGTTCAGGCGGACGCGCGCGAATCGTTGTTTTCGCTCTTTCCAGAGGTGCCGAGAACCTGTGAGCAGCGCACCGATGCGTTCGAGAAGAACGACCCCATCTTGTGCATCAGCGGTCCGGCGCCCCACTCGCCTTCGCAATTACGCTGCATCAACTGGAAGGCGTACGCAGTCACGTCTTCGGCATCGAAAATTTTGCCGGGGCGGCAAGCCTTGGGAATCGCCGCGATCTCATGGCGATCCCATGTCGCGAGGAAATCCCTGGCGATCTCGACGATGTCGTGAACGTTTTCGGCATCGTCCAGGCGATCCTGCCAACTGACTGACATGTTGCTTGCTCTTGGAAAACGACCTGCGAAGGTTCATTCTCCCCCCGCGATTCGGGGGCGTCTGTAGGGGATGTACCAGTGAAGGGTGTCGGACGAGGCTTACGCGGGCTGCGTTCCGAGGTTCGCGGGGCTTCGAAGCGCCCGCGGAAGCCGCTATAATCGCCCCTTTCGCTTGTCACCGGAGAGGTGGCAGAGTGGTCGATTGCGGCAGACTCGAAATCTGTTGTACAGCAATGTACCGGGGGTTCGAATCCCTCCCTCTCCGCCAGTATTTTTTTCCGGGCCCGATGCACGCCGCATCGGGCTTTTCCTTTTCATCCCAGGAGCGAGAAATGGCCGAGCTGAAGAAGATCGATGTGGTGCAGGGTTCCGGCGCGGAAGCGAAGTCCGGCATGGTGAAGGTCCACTACACGGGATGGCTGCATGATCCCGCCGCGGCCGACGGCCACGGCAAGAAGTTCGACAGCTCCGTCGATCGCGGCCAGCCGTTCGAATTCCATCTGGGCGGCGGGCAGGTGATCCGGGGCTGGGACGAAGGGGTCGTGGGGATGAAGGTCGGCGGCAAGCGCACCCTCATCATTCCCCCAGAGATGGGCTACGGCGCGCGCGGCGCGGGCGGCGCCATCCCGCCGAATGCGACGCTCGTCTTCGACGTGGAGCTGGTCTCGGTTCGTTAGCCCCATGTACACGGCCCGCATCTTCTGGGAGCGCGGCGAAGACGTCTTTACCGATCGACGCTACAGCCGCCGCCACACGATCGCCTTCGACGGCGGGGTGACGATCCCCGGATCGGCGTCGCCGCATGTGGTCCGTCCCCCAATGTCGGACGAGGCCGCGGTGGACCCGGAGGAAATGTTCGTCGCCTGCCTCTCCAATTGCCACATGTTGTGGTTCCTCGACCTTGCCGCACGCGAAGGCTTGCGGGTGGACCGCTACGTGGACGAGGCGGAGGGCGAGATGGAGAAGGACGCCGCGGGCAAGCTCGCGATCACGCGCGTGACGCTACGCCCGAAGGTCGACTTTTCCGGCGTGAAGGTCCCCACGCGTGAAGAAGTCGAGCTCCTGCACCATCGCGCGCACGAGGAATGCTTCATCGCGAGCTCCGTGAAGAGCGACGTGCGCATCGAGCCTCAATAGGCGCGGGCGCCTTGGGAGGGCAGGTCGTACAGGAGCCCGAACTCCGCGACTAACTCCTCGAGGAGTACTGCGCAACCCTGCTCGCACTGCCGGGGCATCACCATCTCCCAGTTAGGCGCGTGTTGGTCCATGCGATCGACCCGAAAAGGCAGCTGCACGAAGCAGACGTTGCAATCGCCAGGTTGTCGCCTTCGGAATTCTTTTTGCAGCAGCACATACAGATCGGCTGCCTCGATCTCGGTCCGGATGTTCATTTCTCCGCTCAAGGTGGGATTCATTGAACGGTTGGACCGTAGACCCCCGAAATGTGCGGTGGAGCACATTTCGGTTGTCACACAAACGTTACAGTCTTACAGCGGGTGTGTAACAGCGACGCCAAATGGATCAGGGTGCGCCGTTCTCCACGTGGCGCGGGCCGATGATGCGCCGCTGCACGTCGTAGAGCCGGTCGCGCCAACGGTCTATGCGGTAGCCCTCCGCCTCGGCCTTGGTCTCGGTGGTCTCGTCGTCGTAGCCCACACGCAGGAATTCCAGCCTGAGCGCGCGCGAGTCGAAGATCGCGAGTTCGGCCAGCTTGTGGGCGCGCTTGCGCGAGGCGTCCACGGAGCCCGGATTGATGAAGTACTCGCGGTCTTCACGCAGCGGCGCGCCGCGCTCGATGTCGATCTCGCAAGCGCGCACACCGTCGATTTCGAAGATCCGCTGCTCGTGGGTGTGGCCGAAGAAGCACAGGCGAATGCCGGGGAAGTCGCGCCGCAGGTAGTCGACGTTCTGCAGGAAGTGGCGCGGCCGCGTCATGTACTGCTGCACGTCGCGCACGCCGCCGTGCGTGAGCAGGAAGCGCTCCTCGAGCACGCGGTGCGAGGGCAGGGCGCGCAGCCACGCCGCGGTGGCGGAGGAGAGCGTGCGTCGGGTGCGCTTGAGGGAGTGCATCGCCTTGTTGGAGCAGCGCTCGAAACCGAGCACGCCGGTGCCGATGAGGTCGTGGTTGCCGGCAATACAGAGGGCTTCGCGCTCGCGCAGCAGGTTCACGCAGTCGTCGGGGTCGGCGTTGTAGCCGACGATGTCGCCCACGCAGATCACGCGGTCGACATGGCGGTCATCGAGCTTCGCCAGCGCCGCCAGGAGGGCCTCGCGGTTGCCGTGGATGTCGCCTAGGACGCCGTAGATCGCCATTGCCGCACCATCGAGAGGAGGCCGCTGCGGTCCCAGCGGCGAACGAAACGGAAAGCCCAGAAGCGGACCCACGGACCGGGATCGCTCCACGCGAAGAGGTTGTAGACCTTGCGCGAGAAGAGGATCGAGGCGAGCCAGGAGAAGATGCCCAGCTCGCCGCGCGCGTGCAGCTCGCGGAAGGCGCGCGCGTCGAGCTCGAAGGAGAGCCAGCGCAGCCCGTTGCCGTAGTCTCCCGGCACCTCGGGGCGCGCGCCTTCCAGCAGATAGTCGTAGGCCGTGCGCAGCAGGTTCACGCCGTTGGCCGCGCCCAGGTAGTGCCACAGGTTGAACCGCCCGTTGATCTCGAGGAGGTTCCAGCGCCCGCTGACCGAATCGCGCTTGAAGTCCATCTTGAAGACACCCTTCAGGGGGATCCTCGCGGCGATCCCGGCGCCGAGCTCCTGTAGCTCGCGGTCGAAGGTGAGCTCGATGAAGGAGCTCTCACCGGTGCGCGTCGGGAAGGTGCGCAGCTTCCGGCCGATGAAGGAGTCGATCACACGGCCCTCGGCGTCGGCGAAGCCGTGGAACGACCAGATGCAGGTGTCGTCGCCCGGGATGTATTCCTGGAAGGTGAGCTGCTCGCGGAACGTCGCGACCTGGGGTTCGGCCCGGACCTCCGCGCCCGACTGGAAAATAAGCGCCTTGCTGTGATGGAAGAGATCCCGGCGCAGCATCGAGTCGTGCCAGTCGGTCTTGCTGGAAGGTTTCACCAGCACCGGGCCCGTGGCCGCGTCGAGCGTTTCCCAGGAGAGGGAACGCGGCACCTGTAGCCCGCGGCTCTCGGCGAATTGCTGGAAGCGGTCCTTGACGAGGAGCGCGTCGGCCACGTCGGCCTCGTTGAGGAGGATCAGGAAATAGCGCTCGAGCCGCTCGCGGTGGGCGTGGATGATCTCGAGGTAGTCGTCGTTGCCGTACATCAGGGGCACGCGCCGGCCGTACGTCACCGCGAGGCGGTCGCCGATTCGCACCAGTGCATCCACCAGCGCTTCGGCCTGCTCGGGCGGCGGCAGCAGGCAGCGTCCCATGCAATAGCGCGAGCCAAAGGCGGGCTCACCCATGTCGTGCGAGGCCACGATCGCGGGGATCCCGGCCATACCAAGGCAGCGCACCAGGCTCACCCCCCCCATGAGGAGGACGGGAACGCGGTCGAGGCGCAGCATCGGAAGGCTGATCTGGGTGGGCATGGTGGGCGATTCGTAAGACTCGAACCCACTCTAATGACGGCGAAATAACTGGCCGTTTCGAAAACCAGCCAAGGCATGATCCGTCCGGACCATCCCCCCTAAGCGGCGGGGAAAGATTCGCTTTGTAGGCTCTCATCCATGAATGCCGCCATCCACCAGCCCAATTTCGTGCCCTGGCTCGGTTACTTCGACCGAATGATCCGCGCCGACCTTTTCGTGCTGCTCGATCACGTTCAGTTCGAGCGCCGCAACTACCAGAACCGCTGCCTGATCCGCTGCGAGGACGAGGGCAAGTGGCTCACGGTGCCGGTCGTGCAGCTCTCCCAGAAGGAAAAGATCATCGACAAGATGGTCGACAACCCGGCCGACGTGAGCGGAACGCGCTGGTGGGGGCCGAATCACTTCAACACGCTGCGCTACGCCTATCGCAAGTCGCCTTACTTCGACCTCTACGCGCCGAAGCTGCGCGAGATCCTCGAGGCGCGCTGGGACAAGCTCCTGGATCTCAACATCGCGACACTCGAGTTCGTGCGGGAAGCGCTCGAGATCACGACGCCGATGGTGAGAAGCTCGCAGCTCCAGGTCGAGGGGCAGAAATCCGCGCTGTTGCTCGCGATCTGCCAGAAGGTCGGCGCCTCGGCTTTCCTGGGCGGCATGGGGGGCTCGCGCGAGTATCTGGACAAGGACGCGTTCGCCGCGGCCAATATGGGCACCATCTGGCAGCAGTTCACCCATCCCGTGTACCCGCAGCCGGGCACGGCGCCTTTCATCAAGGGCCTCTCCGTCCTCGATCTCCTCTTCAACTGCGGCCCGGCGAGCGCCGAAATCGCAAGGCAGACTTCCCCTCGCGAACATGAGCTCCTTGCAGCCTGAAGACACCGCACGTTGGTATGCGGACAAGGTCCGCACCTACGGCTTCGACCATCGCGGCCTGGGCTTCGGCAACAAGTCGTCGCAGTCGAAGCGCTTCGAGGCGATGCTCGCGATCGGCGATCTCGACGGCGCGCGCATCCTCGACGTGGGCTGCGGCTTCGGGGACTTCCTCGCCTTTCTCGACGACCATGGCATCCAGGCCGAATACACCGGCCTCGACATCTGCGAGCCGATGGTCGAGCGCTGCCGCGAGCGCTTCGAGGGCAGCGCGGGGCGCTTCCTGGTGGGCGACGCGCTGCAGTTCGAGCCCGACGAGCCCTATGACTACGTGGTCGCGAGCGGGCTCTTCGGCCTGGACTCGGTCGGTGCACGCGAGCGCATCCGCCCCACGCTCGATCGACTGTTCGCGTGGAGCCGCATCGGCGCGGCGGTGAATTTCCTCAGCACGCGCACGCCGAAACAGGCGGAGGCGCGCATCTACGTGGATCCGTGCAAGGCTCTCGAGGCGGGGCTCGCGCTCACGCCGGCGGCGCGCATCGACCACACCTACCTGCCCAACGATTTCACGCTGTTCCTCTACAAGACTCCAGCCTGGCAGGACGACTCATTCCCGAGGAAGCCATGAAGCGAGATAGCGACGTCGCGGTACAGGCCCAATCCCAGTCGCTCGCCTCGCGCTACGCGGGCCGCACCGTGGTCGCCATCGGCGCGCACCCGGACGACCTCGAGATCGGCATCGGCGGCACCCTGGCCAAGCTCCAGAAGGGTGGCGCGCACGTCGTGATGGTGATCGCTTCGATCCCGAAGGACTTCGAGGTGCGCATGGAAGAGGCGAAGCGCGGCGCCGAGATCCTGGGCTGCGAATTGAAATTCCTCATGGGCGACGGGCCGCAGCGCCTCGAGGACATCAAGACTTGCGACCTGGTCGGCATGCTCGACGCCGTCATCAAGGAATACGAGCCGGCCGCGGTGCTCACCCACAGCAATGCGGATTTCCACAACGACCACCTGCTGATCTACAACGCGTGCCTGCCGACGCAGCGCCTGCGCTATTTCGATTTCTTCTCCTACCACCCCACCAACTGCCGGCCGGTGCCGGTGTCGTTTCATCCGCGCGCATACGTCGACGTCTCCGAAACCATCGACGCGAAGATGCATGCCATCACCGCCCACGCCAGCCAGTTCGGCGGCCGCGGCCTCGATACCGAGATGTACCGCGAGTTTGCCCACGTGCAGGGCCGCATGATCGGCGTTCCCTATGCCGAGGGGCTCGACGTGAACCGGATGATCCTCGCCTAGTCGTCATTCCGGCGCAGGCCCGACCAGCCTCCACTCGTCGGGGACGAAAGGCCGCGCGCGGGCCTCGTCGGTATCATGGGGGCCCACTTACACGCCCTTCCTTCGATGCGCAAAGCGCGCGGCTTCACGATCATCGAGATCCTCGTCGTCCTCATCATCCTGTCGATGGTGCTGGCGATGGCGGCAATGGTTACGAAGGGCGTCGCCGCGGGGCAGAAACGCTCCATCACCACCACCCGGCTTGCCGGCATCGACGCCGCGATCATCAACTTCGTCGCGGTGCAGAAGCGCATGCCGTGTCCGGCCGACGGCACGAAGGCCTCATCCGACGCGAGTGCCGGCCGGGAGATGGCGCGCGACGCGGCGGGCTGCAGCACGCAGGCCAGCGGCGTCGTTCCGTGGCGTTCGCTCGGATTGAGCGAGCCCGACGCCACCGACGGCTGGGAGCGCCGCCTGACCTATCGCACCGACGTGCAGCTCGGCAAGGACAACGCGATGAACATGTCGTCCTGCGACCCCGCGGGCAGCGAGGCGGGCGCCACGCCGCGCGATTGCAACACCTCCTGCACTTCCGCCGCGCTCGCGTCGTGTACGCCCCCCGCGGCTTTCATAGGCGGCAAGGGGCTCACCGTGAAGAATGTGACCGGTGTCGTCGTCATGAACCCGGCGGCCGGCGTTAACACCGGCGCGGCATACGTGCTGATCAGCCACGGCGAAACCGGCGGCGGCGGCTACCTCAACACCGGAAGGCTCTTCGCCGGCACCACCACCGACGGCACCGAGGAAGCGAAGAACTACGCGAACCTGCCGATCGGAGCGTACTACGTCGACGATTCCATCGACGACAATCCGGGGTTACTTTCGCATTTCGACGACACGATGTCGCGCACCTCGGTGCTCGGTCTCATCAACAAGGCGGGGCTCGGGCCTCGCTCGCACTGATGCGCCGGCAGGAAGGCGCCGGCGGCGCGCTCATCGCCGTCATCATCGCGCTCGTGGCCCTGCTCATCCTGGCGGTCGTCTCGATGAATCGCACGAAAGGCGGCAGCGAGGAGCGCGAGCAGACGATCTCGCAGCTCTCGTTGGCGAGCGTGTCCCTCGAAAGCTACGCCGGCGCCATGGCGCGCCTTCCCTGTCCCGCCAACCCCGCGGTCGACGATGGCATAGAAGTGGTCAACGGCGTGGCGGGTTGCCGGTTTGACGAAGGCACGATCCCTTGGAAAACCATTGGCATGCGCCGCGGCGATTCGTTCGACGCTTGGGGAAGGAAGGTTTCTTATCGCGTGTACTCGGGCGGGAGCGGCCTCACGCAGGCGGGCGGCGCGAGCATGGTCGCATGCGACACCGTCGAGCCTTCGCCGGGGGGGGTCGTCGCGGGCAACCTCTGCAACGCGAATGCGGATATCTACCAGCGCAACACGACGCCCGCGCAATTCCTTGCGGGGAAAGGTCTCACGGTCACGGACTTCGGCGTGGACCATACGGATGTCGCTTACGTGGTGCTGAGCTTCGGCGTGACCGGCATGGGCGGCTACACCGCATCCGGCGTGCAGCTCGCCTTGCCCAAGGGCGACGAAAAGAAGAATGCGCAGAGCGGCCCCTACACCATCAAGGCCTTCTCCGATCCGGATACGGGTGCGGGGACAAACAATTTCTTCGACGACCTCATCGTGTACCGCAGCATCCCCGACATGGTTGCGAAGGCCGGGCTCGCGGCCCGGGACTGGCCCGAGGGCGCCACGTTCAACGCGGCGACGATGAACACGGCGGTCGGCAGCGGCGCGTACGGCGACACGGGCCGCTCGAACTTCACGTTTGCAGGCAATAAGTTTGCGGCGTTCACAGGATCGAACACGCCGAGTAATTTTTCCTTCGGAGCCCAGAGCGGCAACGAGGGCATCGGCGTGGTGGGCGGTGGCAACAACCAACTCTCCACCAGCGAATTCATTCGCTTCCAGCTCGCTAATGCGGGCACCGCACAGCGCATCGCGCTCACGTTGGATGACTTCCAGTGGGCCACGGTCGTATCGGTCAAGTATCGCGAGCAAGTGCAAGTGCGCTTCTACAACGCGCCCACCAATGACGTCTTCGCTTCCGGAACCCAGGTCGGCTCCGCGGTGGTGAAGCAGGCGTGCTTGTCCTCGAGTGGTCTCTCGAGCTTCGTCGTCGAACCGACGTCCGCGGGCGGCACTTTCAACCGCGTCGAGATCCAGCCGATGGACGTGACGCCATTCGCTTTCGGCATCGGTTCGTTTTTCCTGATCTCCGAGCTCGGCGCATGCCAATCCGCGGGCGCTTGCACTACCACGCTCGCGACCACGGCGAACACTTGTGCGAATCCCTCGATCACTGCCGCCGCGTTCGCGCCCGGGACTGTCACCATTGGAACAGCGGCGCAACTGTCGTTCAACATCGCGAATGGCACTGATAGTCCAATGAATGGAGGCCTCGCTTTCGCCGTCACCCTGCCGACGGGACTCGTCGTCGCGGCCACGCCTAGCGTGCAGACCAACTGCCCATCGGGTGGCGCGTTCGCCGCTCCGGTGTTTTCGGTGACTGCCGCGGCCGGAGCGGGGGCCGTGGTGGTTTCGGGGCTCTCGATCGGAGAGGGCGTTGCCAGCTGTATGGTTCGACTTGGCGTCGCATCATCCACGGC
>JBBRQA010000125.1:0-11646 GCA_038227085.1 Burkholderiales bacterium
ACTCGCCCTTGATGCCGGCTTCCTGGAAAAGCCGCGCGTACCGCGCGAGCTGCGCGCGCGTCGCCGCGGCGAGCTCCTCGGGCGAGGTGCCGCGCACGGTAAGGCCCTGGTCGCGCAGCTGCTCGCGCACCTGGGGATCGGCGAGCGCCTTGACGACCTCGGACTGCAGGCGCGCGATGATCTCCTTCGGCGTGCCGGCCGGCGCCATGATCGTGAACCACGAGTTGAACTGGAACCCGGGCAATCCGGAGGTGGACACGGTGGGCGCTTCCGGGAACTGCGGCAGCGGCGCCGGGGTCGAGACCCCGATCAAGCGCAACTTGCCCCCGCGCACCAGGCCAGCAACGGTCGCGAGGCCCTGGAATGCGAACGGCACGTCGCCTGCCGCCACGCCGAGCGCGGCCTGCGACGCACCCTTATACGGAACATGTGTCATGGTGATGCCGGCTTGCGAAGCGAAGAGCGCCATCGCAATGTGCTGCGGGCTGCCGTTGCCGCCGGAGCCGAAGTTCACCTCGCCAGGGTGCGCCTTCGCCGCGGCGATCAGGTCCGCGGCGCTCTTGTAGGGCGAGCTGGGCGTCGTCACCAGCCCCCACTCGATGGTCGCCACCAGCGACACGGGCTCGAAGTCGCGCAGGATGTCCCACGACGGCTTGGTCGGCATGTTGGGCAGCATCGTCATGATGCTGTCGTTGAAGCCGCCCAGGGTGTAGCCGTCGGGGGCGGCTTTCGCGAGCTGCGCGGTGCCGATGAGCCCCGCAGCGCCCGGCACGTTCTCCACCACGAAAGGCTGCCCCATCGACGCCGACATCCTCTGCGTGACGATGCGCGCCGCGTTGTCCACCGCGCTCGCCGCGGCCAGCGGCACGATCAGGCGGATGGGCTTGTTGGGGTAGCCCTGCTGGGCATGCGCGATCAGGGGGAACGTGAATGCGAGGATGGCGGTACGAACGAAGCGGATCATGGGCTCTCCTTCAATGCGTGCGCAGCGGCGGGATCTCGAGCTGCTCCGCCAGGCGGTCGAGGGTGTTCATCAGGGCGGGCGCAATGGCGATTCCACCGGCGCGCTGCGCGACGGTACGCGCGTGGCTCTGCTCGCCGGGCACGAAGATCGCGTCCACGCCCGGCATGCGTTCGGAGGCGTGCAGGTCGCGGATCACCTGGTCCACCGCGGCCTTGAATCCGGCCAGGTCGCCGAAGGCCGAGGGATCGATCGCGACGATCGCCTGGCCGGTGTTGGTGGCGCTCGCCGCGTCCTGGTTGAAGTCGATCACGTCCTTGCCCATCGCCGCGCCGTTCAGCGTTCCCGCGATGAGGCCCACCACGAGGGCGAGGCCGTAGCCCTTGTAGCCCCCGATGGGCAGGAGGAATCCTTCGTTGGCGCGGCGCGGGTCGGTGAGGGGCTTGCCCTCGCGGTCGATCATCCAGCCCTCCGGCATGGCCTCGCCGCGCGCCGCCTTGGCCTTCACCTTGCCGTACGCGGCGACGGTCGTCGCCATGTCGAGCACGATCGGCGCCTCCTCGCCCGCGGGAATGGCCGCAGCGATCGGGTTGGTGGACAGCAGCATGTCGATCCCGCCCCATGGCGGCAGGTGGTTCGCGTTGCCCACCGCGAAGTAGAGGCCGATCATGTCGTGCGCGAGCATCATGCGCGCGTACAGCGACGCGGGGCCCGCGTGGTTGCTCCACTGCGTGCCGACCCAGGCCACGCCGGCGGTGCGCGCCTTCTCGATGGCGATCTCCGCGGCGCGCTTCATCACCAGGTGGCCCATGCCGTTGTCGCCGTTCAAGAGCGCCATGGCGGCGCGCTCGCGCTCGATGCGGATGTCGGGATGCAGGTTCACGCCGCCGGAGCGGATGCGCTTCAGGTACTGCGGCAGCCGGATCACGCCGTGGCCGTCGGAGCCCTGCAGGTCGGCGTCTGCCATGAGCGCGGCGACGGTGCGCGCGTCGGCCGAGGGCATCCCCACCGTCTCGAAAGCGAGCGCGATGAAGAAACGCAGGCGCGAATGATCGACCAGGACCGGCGGTGGCGCGCTCAGGATGCTTCCTCGATCCAGGTAGCCTGGATCGCTTCCAGGATCTTTTCGCCCGAGCGCTCGGGTTGGTCGTCGAAGCCGTCGAGCTCGAGCACCCAGCGCCTCAGGTCGGTGAAGCGCACCGTCCCCGGATCGACGTCGGGGAATTTATCGAGGAGCGCGATCGCGATGTCGCGCGTGTCGGTCCATTTCATCGCTTGGCCTCGCTCACCTGGTTCAGCGTGTATTTCGGAATCTCGATCACGACGGGCTTGTCCTTCATGCGAGCCTGGCACGACAGGCGCGAGGTCAGCTCCAGGCCCCACGCCTTGTCGAGGAGATCGTCTTCCTTCTCGGTGGGCGGGTCGAGGTCCTCGTAGCCCTCGCGCACGATCACGTGGCACGTCGTGCAGGCGCAGCTCTTCTCGCACGCGTGCTCGATCTCGATGTGATGGTCGAGGAGCGTATCGCAAATCGAGGTGCCGGGGGTGGCCTCGATCTCGAGCCCCTCGGGGCACAGCGTCTCGTGCGGCAGCACGGTGAGGCGCGTCACTTGGTGCGCACCTCGTCCAGGCGGCGCCCGGTCAGGGCACCTGACACCGCGCGATCCATGCGTCGCGCGGCGAATGCCTCGCTTGCGTGGTTGAGATCCTGGCTCGCGGCCTTGATGGCGCGGTGGTCGTTCCCCTGCCATGCGCGCTCGAGCGTGGCCATGCCGCGCTCCAGAGCCGTGCGCTCCGCGCCGGACAGGAGGTCGGCGTCGCGCGCGAGCGCGGCGCGAATCGCCGTGAGGAGCGACTCGGCCTCGACGCGCTGCTCACCGAGCGCGCGCGCGTCGCGGTCGTCGGTGGCATGCGCGAAGCTTTCCTGCAGCATGCGCGCGACCTCGTCGTCCGAGAGGCCGTACGAAGGCTTCACCACGATCGATGACTCGACCCCGGTCGTGCCCTCGCGCGCGGAGACCGCGAGGAGCCCGTCGGCGTCGACCTGGAAGGTGACCTCGATACGCGCCGCGCCCGCGACCATCGGCGGGATGCCGCGCAGCTCGAAGCGCGCCAGCGAGCGGTTGTCGGAGACCAGCTCACGCTCGCCCTGCACCACGTGGAGCGCCATCGCCGTCTGGCCGTCCTTGAAGGTGGTGAACTCCTGCGCGCGCGCGACGGGGATCGTGGAGTTGCGCGGGATCACGCGCTCGACCAGGCCGCCCATGGTCTCGAGGCCGAGCGACAGCGGGATCACGTCGAGGAGGAGCCAATCGTCGCCGGGCGCGCGGTTGCCGGCGAGCACATTGGCCTGGATCGCCGCGCCGAGCGCCACCACCGCGTCCGGGTCGAGGTCCTTCAGCGGCGCGCGCCCGAAGAATTTCTCGACCGCCTGTTGCAGCTGCGGCATGCGCGTGGCTCCGCCGACCAGCACGACGCCGTCGATGTCGCGGGCGTCGAGCTTCGCATCGCGCAGCGCCTTGCGCGTCGGGCCGAGCGTCTTCTGCACCAGCGCGTCGGTGATCTGCTCGAACTCGCGGCGCGTGAGCGCGAGGTGCGGCTTCTGCCCGTAGGAGAGGGTCACATGCACGTCCGCCTGGTCGGCGATGGAGAGCGTTTCCTTCACTTCGCGCGCCGCGGCGAGAAGCCTGCGCGTGTCGCCGCCGCCCGCGTCGGCCAGGTTGTGCCCGACGCGCCAGTGCGTGGCGATGGCCTGGTCGAAGTCGTCACCGCCCAGCGCCGAGTCGCCGTTGGTGGAGAGGACCTCGAACACGCCGCGCGTGAGCTTGAGGATGGAAATGTCGAAAGTGCCCCCGCCGAGATCGAAGATCGCGAAGGTGCCTTCGGAAGCGTGGTCGAGGCCGTAGGCAATCGCCGCAGCGGTGGGCTCGTTCAGGAGGCGCAGCACATTGAGCCCGGCGAGCTTCGCCGCGTCCTTTGTGGCCTGGCGCTGCGACTCGTCGAAGTACGCGGGCACGGTCACCACGGCGCCGAAGAGCTCGCCGCCCAGCGCGCGCACCGAGCGGTCGCGCAGCACCTTGAGAATCTCAGCGGAGACCTGCACCGGCGAGCGCGTACCCGCCACGGTCTCGATCCCGACCATGCCCGGCGCGTCCTTGAACCGGTAGGGAAGCGCGCCGTACTTGGCCACGTCGGCGACGCCGCGGCCCATGAAGCGCTTCACCGAGACGATGGTGTTGGCCGGATCGTCGGCCTGCGCCGCGCGCGCGCCGTAGCCCACCTCGACGCGCCCCTGCGGGAAGTAGCGCACGATCGAGGGCAGGAGCGGGCGTCCCTCCTCGTCGCCGATCACCTCCGCCGTGCCGCTCCTCACCGTCGCGGCGAGCGAGTGCGTGGTGCCCAGGTCGATGCCGACCGCGAGTTTCCTCTGGTGCGGCGCGGGGGAATCGCCCGGCTCGGAGATCTGCAGGAGGGCCACTAGGCCCTCCGTTGACGGGGACAGATCACAGCTCGACAGCGGATGTGCTCTGGCCTCCAAGTGTTGGCTTCACACATACATCGCCTCGTCGATCTCTTCCCCCAGCTTGGCGAGAAAGCGCAGCTTCCTCACCAGCGAGCAGCCGGCCACGAAGTTGGCGTCGGCGTCGAGCGCGCGCTCGAGCATGCGCAGCATGTCGGCGCGCTTATGCGCGATCTCGTCACGCAACCGCGCGAGCTCCTTAGCGTCGGAGCTGGAGCGAGCATCGGCCACCGCCTCGCGCCACTCCATCTGCTGCATGAGGAAATCCGGCGGCATCGCGGTGTTGCTCTCCTCCTCGGTGTCGTAGCCCTTGAGCTGGAGAAGGTAGCGCGCGCGCTCGAGGGGATCCTTCAGCGTCCGGAAAGCCTCGTTGCCGCGCGTGGCCCACTGCATGGCGACGCGTCGCTCGGCCTCGGTCGCCGATGCGAAACGATCGGGATGCACCTGGGACTGAAGATCGCGATAGCCGCGTTCGAGCCGAGCCGCGTCCACGGCGTACCTCAACGGAATTCCGAGCAATTCGAAGTGGTCGCGCGAAAAATCAGGAATCAAACGTTGAAGGATTCCCCGCAGCCGCAGCGGTCTTTCTCGTTCGGGTTATTGAACTTGAAGCCCTCGTTCAGGCCCTCGCGCACGAAGTCGAGCTCCGTGCCGTCGAGATAGGCGAGGCTCTTGGGGTCGATCAGCACGCGCACGCCGTTCGACTCGAACGTCGTGTCCTCGGGCAGGATGTCGTCGGCGAACTCGAGCTTGTAGGCGAGGCCCGAGCAGCCCGTGGTGCGCACGCCCAGGCGCAGGCCCACGCCCTTGCCGCGCTTCTCGATGTAGCGCTTGACGTGGTCGGCGGCGCGATCGGTGAGCTGGACGGCCATCAGTCGGCCGCCATCTTGCCGGCGTCCGCTTCGCCCGCGCCGTATTTCTTGCGGTAATCCGCGATCGCCGCCTTGATGGCGTCCTCGGCGAGGATCGAGCAGTGGATCTTCACCGGCGGGAGCGCCAGCTCCTCGGCGATCTGCGTGTTGCGGATGGTGGCGGCCTGGTCGATCGTCTTGCCCTTCACCCATTCGGTGACGAGCGAGGACGATGCGATCGCGCTGCCGCAGCCGTAGGTCTTGAACCTGGCGTCCTCGATGATGCCCGCCTTGTTCACCTTGATCTGCAGCTTCATCACGTCGCCGCACGCGGGCGCGCCCACCATGCCGGTGGCGACACCCTCGTCCGCCTTGTCGAACGAGCCGACGTTGCGGGGATTTTCGTAGTGGTCGATGACTTTTTCGCTGTATGCCATGTGGTTCTCCTAATGTGATGGGGACAGGACACATCCACCATCGAGTTGTGGACTGTCCCCCCTGCTAATGGGCAGCCCACTGAACAGAATTGAGGTCGATGCCGTCCTTGTACATTTCCCAGAGGGGGCTCATCGCGCGCAGCTTGCCGATGCGCTCCTTGATGAGCTTCACGGCGAAGTCGATGTCGGCGTCGGTGGTGAAGCGCCCCAGGGTGAAGCGGATGGAGCTGTGCGCGAGCTCGTCGTTGCGCCCGAGCGCGCGCAGCACGTAAGAGGGCTCGAGAGAGGCCGAGGTGCATGCCGATCCCGACGACACGGCGAGCTCCTTCATGCCCATGATGAGGGACTCGCCCTCGACGAAGTTGAAGCTCACGTTCAGATTGTGCGCGACGCGCTGGTCGAGGTCGCCGTTCACGTAGATCTCTTCCATGTCCTGGAAGCCCGCGAGGAGCTTGTCGCGAAGCCGGCGAATACGCTCATTCTCCGCACCCATCTCGAGGCGCGCGAGGCGGAAGGCTTCCCCCATGCCGACGATCTGGTGGGTGGCGAGCGTGCCGGAGCGGAAACCCTTCTCGTGCCCGCCGCCGTGCATCTGCGCTTCGAGGCGCACGCGCGGCTTCCTGCGCACGTAGAGGGCGCCCATGCCCTTCGGGCCATAGGTCTTGTGCGCGGAGAAGCTCATCAGGTCGACCTTGAGACTCTCGAGGTCGATCGCCACCTTGCCGGTCGCCTGCGCGGAGTCCACGTGGAAGATGATTCCCCGGGCGCGCGTGATCTCGCCGATCTCGGCGATCGGCTGGATCACCCCGATCTCGTTATTCACCATCATGATCGAGGCCAGGATGGTGTCGGGGCGGATCGCCGCCTTGAACTTGTCGAGGTCGAGCAGGCCATCGGGCCGCGGATCGAGGTACGTCACCTCGAAGCCCTCGCGCTCAAGCTCGCGCATGGTGTCGAGCACGGCCTTGTGCTCGGTCTTCATGGTGATGAGGTGCTTGCCCTTGGTCTTGTAGAAATGCGCCGCGCCCTTGATGGCGAGGTTGTTGGACTCGGTCGCGCCGGAAGTCCAGACGATTTCCTTCGGGTCGCAGTTGACGAGCTTCGCGACTTCGGCGCGCGCGTCCTCGACGGCCTCCTCGGCTTCCCAGCCGTAGCCGTGGCTGCGCGACGCCGGGTTGCCGAACTGCTCCGTGAGCCACGGAATCATCCTCTCGGCCACGCGCGGATCCACCGGCGTCGTCGCGGAGTAATCGAGATAGATGGGCTTCTTGCGGATGGGAAGGCTGCTCATGGATTTCTCAGGACGAAAGAAGGTGGGGTTGGCGCGAATGGGCGCCACGCACCAGCGACACGGGCTTGGTGCGCTGCTTGTCGACCAGCTGGGACAACGTCACGCCGGTGAGAAATCCGTACACGGTGCTGTTCAGCTCCTCCCAGAGGTCGTGGGTCATGCAGCGATGGCTGTCGTGGCAGTTCTCGCGCCCGCCGCACTGGGTGGAATCGATCGGCTCCTCGACCGCGCGAATGATGTCGGCGATCGTCACTTTCGACGCGTCGCGGGCAAGGTTGTAGCCGCCGCCGGGGCCGCGCACGCTTTCCACCAGCGCGCGTCGGCGCAGCTTGCCGAAGAGCTGCTCGAGGTACGACAGCGAAATCCTCTGGCGCTCGCTGATGCCGGCCAGCGTGACCGGGCTCGAGTCGCCATGCAGCGCGAGATCGAGCATCGCGGTCACCGCGAAACGTCCTTTGGTCGTAAGTCTCATGCGGTCTACCTCGCTGCCGGTGCCCACCCGGAATCAATCCCGAGTGATTCACTCAAGTATATGAATTCCGACTAAAACAGTCAACAATAGTTCAACCCGATTTTCGCCGAAGTTCGGAGCTGTTCGGCTCCTTTTCGAGCTCTTCCAGCCGCTCTAGGATGGCGGCAAGGCGTCCGTCAATGTCCTCCGTCCTTGTTCCGAGAGTCAGGAGCACCTTGTTCAGCGGGTCGTCCTGGTCGGCGGTGACCGCATAGGCATCGAAAGCCATGCGCCCGCCGATGCCCAGGGCAGGCCCGGCCTCGACGATCCGCGCCGGAATCCCGACCACGGTCGCGCCAGCGGGCACCGCTTTCACGACGACCGAGTTCGACCCGACCTTGGCGCCCTCGCCCACCAGGAAAGGACCGAGGATCTTGGCACCGGCGCCAACCACCACCCCCTTGCCCAGCGTGGGGTGGCGCTTGCCTTGGTTCCACGAGACGCCGCCGAGGGTGACCCCGTGATAGAGCGTGCAGTCGTCGCCGATCTCCGCGGTCTCGCCGACCACGACACCCATGCCATGGTCGATGAAGACGCGTCGCCCGATGGTGGCGCCGGGATGGATCTCGATGCCGGTGAGGAAGCGCGCGATATGCGAGCTGAAGCGCGCCAGCCAGCGCAGTTGCATGCGCCAGAGCCCATGGGAGAAGCGGTGCATCTGGAGCGCGTGGAACCCGGGGTAGCAGGTCACGACTTCCCAGACCGAGCGCGCGGCCGGGTCCCGCTCGAAGACGCACCGGATATCTTCGCGAATACGCCTGAACATGAAGCGCAATATCGCATTCCCGAGTAAAATTATCAACTATTCCGTGAAGCGATTCTTCCACCGATACGGCGAGTTCATTCGCCAACCCGATGTCGCGCGGCTGCTGCTGGTGGCGCTCTTCACGCGCATGCCCGTGGGCATGGTCGGATTCGCCATGCTGATGTTCCTGCGCGAGGCGCTCGGCAATTTCACCCTTGCCGGATCCGCGGTCGGCATCAACTTCGTGGCCATGGCGGTGATGGCGCCCATCCTCGGCCGCATTATCGACCGCCACGGGCCGCGCGGGCCGCTCCTCGTCACCGGCGTCGTGGCGCCGCTGGCGCTCCTGGGCCTTCTCACGAGCGCGCGCATGGGCCTGCCATTCTGGGCGGTCGCGACTTGCGCCGCCTGCGCCGGCGCGTTCGCCACACCCATCACAACGCTCACGCGTACCGCGTGGCGCCATCGTTTCGAGCGCGAGGACGATCGTCGCACCGCCTTCTCTCTGGATGCCGTGATGATCGAGCTCAACTTCACGCTCGGTCCCGCGATCGCCGCCTTCATCCTCGCACGCTGGAGCGCGACCGCCGCCTTCGCATTCGCCATCGCCGTAGTGGTCGCCGCCTGGCTGGTATTCCTCGCCGGGCCGACGCTGCGCTACTTCGGCAAGAGCGCGGACACCGAGCGCCACATGTTCGGCCCGCTCACCGAGCCGCGCCTGTGGCTCGTGTTCATGGCCTCGTTCGGGATGACCGTCACCTTCGGCCTCCTCGAGGTCGGCTATCCGGCGTACGCGACCGCGCTCGCCATGCCCGCGCTGGGCGGCGTGCTGCTTTCCATCAACTCGCTGGGCAGCGCGCTCGGCGGCGCGGTCTTCGGCGGGCTGCACCTGCGCGCACCGGTAGAGCGGCAGTTCGCCTGTGTGCTCGGGCTCATGGCGATCCCGGTGTTCCTGCACACCGTCGTCTCCACTACCGAGGGCTTCGCGATCGTGGCGTTTCTCGCGGGCGCGCTCATCGCGCCGTCGATCGCATCGCAGTCGGTGCTGATTTCGCGCCTTGCGCCGGCGCGCTACGCGACCGAGGCATTCACGTGGTCGTCCACCTTCATCGTGAGCGGGCTGGGCGCGGGAATGGCGCTGGGCGGCTTCCTGGTCGAGACGACCGGTCTGCGCTCCGCGTTCGCCACCGGCAGCGCGATCGTAGCGGCGATGGCGATCATCGGTCTCGTCGTCACCTCCGGCGCCGCGCGCCGCGCGCGCGCCTAGGGCGAGATCACTTCGTGGGCTTGCGTTCGCCGCACGCGTTCATCAGGCCGCGCAGGAGCTTCACCTCCTCGCGTTCGAGGCCGCCGCGCGCGAAGAGTCGCCGCATGCGCTCCATGAGGCGCCCCGGATTGGCGGGATCGAGGAATCCCGAGGCCACGGCGGTCGCCTCGAGTTGCGTGAAGAAGCCCTCGACGTCGTCGCGCGTAGCGGGCTCACCAGTCTTTGCGCGCGCCGGCTCGAAGCGCCCGCTGGAGACCGCAAGCTCGTAGCATGCGACCTGTACCGCCGCCGCGAGATTGAGCGACGAATATTCGGGATTGGCGGGCACCGACACCAGGCGCTGGCAGCGGGAGAGCTCCTCGTTGGACAGGCCCGAGGTCTCGTTGCCGAAGACCAGCGCGACCGCGCCGCCTTCGGCCGTCGCGAGGATATCCGGAACCGCTTCACGCAGCGCCTGCGGCGCATGGGACAGCTCGCGCCCGCGCGCGCTGAAACCCACGGCGAGCACGCGGTCGGCCAGCGCGGCGTCGAGCGTGGTGTAGATTCGCGCGCTCTCGAGGAGGGCGCCGGCCCCCGCGGCCATCGCCGTCGCATCCGGATCGGGAAAATGGCGCGGCGCGACCAGCGCCAGGTCGCGGAATCCCATGGTCTTCATGGCGCGCGCCGCCGCGCCGATGTTGCCCGGGTGGCTCGGGCGGGAGAGCACGACCGCGATGCGCCCCAGGGTTTCGCTGTCCATCGGCGCGATTGTGCCTGACCCCGGCGAAAAAAAAGGCGGCACGCCCGCTGGCGCACCGCCTCGCACCCCAACTTCCCATCGAATCGGGAGGCACCCCCTGTGTAAAGGCGCAACCCGCTATATCCGATGTGTCGTGATTTATATATCGTAAGCCGATATGTTGTCAACCGGGCGCCCGCGAGGTGAAATGAGGGCGCGAGCGAGGATATGAAACGCAGAGCCGAGGGGAAACCGACCGACGACGATTACCGCATGCTCGCGACCTTCCGCGCGCGGCTGCGCGAGTTCCTGGCGTACAGCGACCGCGCCTCGGCGACGGTCGGCATGACGCAGCAGCAGTACCAGGCCCTGCTCGCCCTCGCCACCCATCCCGGGCCCGAGCCCCTCACCATCAGCGGGCTGGCGGCGCTCCTCCTCATCAAGCACCACAGCGCGGTGGGGATGGTCGACCGGCTGGAGAAGCAGGGCATCGTGCGCCGCGAGCCGTCGGCGCGCGACCGGCGCGCGGTGGCGATCCGGCTCACGGAGCAGGGCCGGCGCGCGATGGACAAGCTCGCGACGATGCATCGCGCGGAGCTGCGCCGCATCGCCCCCGAGTTCGAGCGGATCTTCGCCTTTCTGGGGGAGCGCGGCCCGTAGCGTAAAATTGCGGGATGCATCCCATGCTCAACACGGCCGTCAAGGCCGCGCGCAAGGCCGGCAGCATCATCACCCGCGCCTCTGCGGACATCGACCGGCTCACCATCCGCAGCAAGCGCAAGAACGATTTCGTCTCGGAAGTCGACCATACCGCCGAGGAGGCGATCATCGGCGTGCTGCGCGAGGCCTATCCCGCGCACGGCATCATCGCCGAGGAAAGCGGCGAGGACCGCTCCGACGCCGAGTTCGTCTGGGTGATCGATCCGCTCGACGGAACCACCAACTTCCTGCACGGCTTCCCGCAGTACTGCGTGTCGATCGGGCTGCTGCACAAGGGCGTCCCCAACCAGGCGGTGGTGTTCGATCCCAACCGCAACGAGCTCTTCACCGCGTCGAAGGGCGTCGGCGCGTACCTGAACGACCGGCGCATCCGCGTGAGCAAGACCGACAAGATCGAGGACGCGCTGATGGGGACCGGTTTTCCCTTCAAGGAGGTCGGCAACCTCGACGACTACCTGCGCATGTTCAAGAACGTCACCCTCAATTGCGCGGGCGTGCGCCGTCCCGGCGCCGCGGCGCTCGACCTCGCGTGGGTCGCTGCGGGGCGGATCGACGGTTTCTGGGAGATCGGCCTCTCGCCGTGGGACATGGCGGCCGGAGCGCTCCTGGTGCGCGAGGCGGGCGG
>JBBRQA010000126.1:0-11645 GCA_038227085.1 Burkholderiales bacterium
CGCTGGTTCGAGGCCACGCGCTGCGCCGACGAGGGCTTCGCCAAGCCCCAGCCCGGCATGCTGCTCATGCTGATGGACATGACCGGCGTCGACGCGCGGCGTGCGCTCATGGTGGGCGATACCACCCACGACCTCGAGCTTGCCGCCAACGCCGGTGTCGACGCGGTCGCGGTGACCTACGGCGCCCACGACGAGGAGCTACTCGCCACGCGCCCGGCCAAGGCGCGCTGCGCGAGCGTTCACGAGCTGCATCGATGGCTGGCCGCGAACGGCTGATCTGCGCCTCCGAGGCGCTCCCCGAGGGCGGGAAGGGCGCGCGCTTTCCGCTCGCGGGAGGGGCCGGCGAGGAGAAGGGCTTCGCCGTGCGCCACGGCGGGGCGGTGTGCGCTTTCGTCAACCGCTGCCCGCATTTGGGCACCGAGCTCGACTGGCAGCCCGGTGAGTTCTTCGAGGAGAGTGGTGTATATTTAGTGTGCTCGACGCACGGTGCGATTTTCGAACCCGCCACCGGATTTTGCGTCGCGGGGCCATGCCGCGGCGCCTCGCTCGAACGTCTTCAAGTCCGTGAACAAGGCGGCCAGGTTTTCCTTCTGAACGACAAGCCATGACCGATGCCGGCCCGCCCCAGTGGGAGCGCGCGGTTCTCGAAAAAGTAGCGCTCAAGGCTCTCGAAGAGCAGCGCCGCGCGCGCCAGTGGAGCGCCCTCTTCAAGCTCCTCTGGTTCCTCCTCGCGTTCATGATCCTCTCGGCATGGCTCGGATGGATCGGGCGTCCCGACAAGGACTCGATGAGCGCCACGGTCGGCAAGCACACCGCGCTCGTCGATCTCGAAGGCGTCATCGCGCCGGACACCAAGGCCTCCGCCGAGAAGATCAACAAGGGGTTGAACCGCGCGTTCAAGGACTCGAACACGCAGGGAGTGGTGCTGCGCATCAACAGCCCCGGCGGCAGCCCCGTGCAGGCGGGCTACATCAATGACGAGATTCGCCGGCTGCGCGCGAAGTATCCCAATACGCCGCTCTTCGTCGTCGTGCAGGACCTGTGCGCCTCGGGCGGCTACTACGTCGCCGTGGCGGCCGACAAGATCTACGTGGACAAGGCGAGCCTGGTAGGCTCGATCGGCGTGATCATGGGCAGCTTCGGCTTCACCGGCGCAATGGAGAAGCTCGGCATTGAGCGGCGCGCCTATCACGCCGGCGACAACAAGGACTTCCTCGATCCGTTCCTGCCGGAGAAGCCGTCGGATCGCGAGCAGGCGCAGAAGATGCTGGACGAGATCCACCAGCAATTCATCGCGGTGGTGCGCCAGGGGCGCGGCAAGCGCCTGAAGGAGACGCCGGACACGTTCTCGGGCCTGGTCTGGACCGGCGAGAAGAGCGTGGAGCTGGGCCTGGCCGACGGCCTGGGCAGCCTCGAATACGTGGCGCGCGAGGTGATCAAGGCGGAAAAGGTGGTCGACTACTCGCCCAAGGACAATGTGTTCGAGCAACTTTCCGAAAGGCTCGGCGCGCGCTTCGGGTCCGCCTTCGGCCGCGCGGCGATGGAAGCGGGGCGCTCCGCTGCCGAGGTCCGCTAGGCGGCCGTGAGCACGATCGCGAAGGAGCCTCCCCGGATCGATGTCGAGCTGATTCGAGAAGCGTTCGACCGGACTCCGGTGGGCCTGGTGGTAATCGGGCCCGACGGCGTGGTGAGGGTGGCCAACCGGGCGCTCGCCGAAATGATGGGGCGTCCGCGCCACGCGATCGAAGGGCAGGCGTTCCAGGCTTTCGTTCCGCCCGCCGACGTCGCGCACGAGGAGCAGCAGCTCGACGCGATTCGCGCCGGCGGCGACCCCGCGCCGAGCTTCGATGCGCGCATGGTGCGCGCGGACGGCTCGGAGCTTCCGGTGCGAGCGAGCTCCTCGGTAGTGCGCGACGGCGCAGGGCAGGTCCGCTTCATCGTTTCCACGGTCGTCGATCTCACCGAGCAGCGCGAGCAGGACCGCGCGCTGCGCACGATGAACGGGTTTCTCTCCGCCATCGTGGAGAACGCTCCGGTCGCGATCTACACCACCGACCTCGACGGCATCGTCAATTTCTGGAATCCCGCGGCCGAGCGCACCTTCGGCTTTACCGCCGCGCAGGCAGTGGGCCGCAATGCGCCTTTCATCCCGGAATCGAAGAAGGCCGAGGCGGTGGCGTTGCGCATGCGCGTGCTCGGCGGCGAGGTGCTGCATGGCCTCGAGCTCGAGCGCCAGCGCTCCGACGGCAGCCTCATCAACATCCACGGCGCCGCGGCGCCGCTGCGCGACGAGGTCGACCGCGTGACCGGACTCCTCGTCGCGTGCGTCGACGTGACCGAGGCGCGGTGCGCGACCGCGGAGCTGGAAACGCACCTTCATTTCACGCGCGCGCTCCTCGACGCGATTCCCAATCCGGTCTACTTCAAGGATCGCGAGGGACGCTATCTCGCCTACAACCGCGCGTGGAGCGAGATCTTCGGGCGCGGCGGCAACTGGCTCGGCAAGACCGGGTTCGACATCTTCGACGAGGCGGTGGCGCGCGAGCACCAGGAGCGCGACAAGCCGCTCATCGAGCGCCCCTCGTCGACCACCTACGAGTCACTCGTTCCCGACGAGGACGGCGTGGCGCGCCAGATGCTCTTCAACAAGGTGAGCTTCGTCGACCAGCGCGGCGACGTGGCGGGGGTGATCAGCGTGATCACCGACGTCACGCGCTACAAGCAGACGGAAAGCGCGCTGGAGGCGAGCGAGGCGCGCTTCCGCGTCCTGACCGAGAGCACCATCGACTTGATCTCCGTGATCGACGGCGACGGCACCATCAGCTACCAGAGCGGGGCGCTGCGCAACCTGCTCGGCTTCGACCCGGCGGACACCGTCGGCATGAGTGTCTTCGACCTGGTGCACCGCGACGACGCGGAGCATGTGCGCGCCGCTTTCCGACGCATGCTGGAGACTCGCCAGCTGACCGAGCCCGTGGAGTTTCGCCTGCGCCACCGCGACGGCAGCTGGCGCACCTTCGAGTCGCTGGGCACCAATTGCGTCACCAACCCGCACATCCACGGCATCGTGTGGAATTCGCGCGACGTCACCGACCGCAAGGTGATCCAGCAGCGCATCCAGCACCTCGCGTACCACGACAACCTCACCGGGCTGCCGAATCGCGGGCTGCTGCAGGATCGCCTCGCGCGCTCCATCGCGCGCGCCGAGCGCGCCGGGCGCAAGGTGGCGGTGCTCTTCATCGACCTCGACAACTTCAAGAACATCAACGACACGCTCGGCCACGACGTGGGCGACGAGCTGCTGCGCCAGGTCTCGCGCCGGCTCTCCGAGTGCGTGCGCCTCGAGGACACCATCGCGCGCCAGGGCGGCGACGAGTTCATCGTGCTCCTCGACAACCTCGAGGATGGGCGCAACGCCTCCATCGTCGCGCAGAAGGTCCTTGCCGCGCTGCGCCAGCCCCTTACGCTGGGCGGCACCGAGCAGCACGTGAGCGGCTCCGTGGGCATCGCGGTCTATCCCGAGGACGGGCGCGACGCGCAGACCCTCATGAAGAACGCCGATACCGCGATGTTCCACGGGAAGAGCCTCGGCAAGAACACCTACCAGTACTTCACCGCGCAGATGAACATCGCCGTGAAGCGCCGCATGACGCTGGAATCGGCGCTGCGCCGGGCGGTGATCCAGAAGAACTTCGTGCTGCACTACCAGCCGATGATCAACCTCGAGACCGGCGAGATCATCGCGGTGGAGGCGCTGGTGCGCTGGAAGACCGAGGACAGCGGCACGGTGATGCCGGGCGACTTCATCCCGCTCGCCGAGGAGACCGGCCTCATCAACGAGATCGGCGAGTGGGTGTTGCGCGAGGGCTGTCGCCAGGCCAGGGAATGGCAGGACATGGGCCTGTCGAAGACGAGGCGGATGGCGATCAACCTGTCGGCGCGCCAGTTCGGCGACAAAGGCTTCCTGGATATGGTGAACCGCGTGCTCGCCGACACCGGCCTCGCCCCCCAATGCCTCGAGCTGGAGATCACCGAGAGCCAGGTGATGCGCCAGACCGAGGGCCTGATCCAGCTCCTCACCAGGCTCTCCGAGATGGGCGTGCAACTCGCCATCGACGATTTCGGCACCGGCTACTCGAGCCTGTCGTACCTGAAGCGCCTGCCAATCCAGAAGCTGAAGATCGACCAGTCCTTCGTGCGCGACATCACCGTGGACCCCAACGACACCGCGATCGTGGTGGCGATCATCAACATGGCGAAGAGCCTCGATCTGGAGACCATCGCCGAGGGCGTCGAGACCGCGGGCCAACTCGCGCTGCTGAAATCGAAGGGCTGCCAGGTTGGGCAGGGGTTCTTTTTCTCGACGCCGCTGCCCGCGACCGAGCTTTATCCGCTCCTTCGCGCGAACCACATCTCGATCCGCCCTCGACCCTGAACCACGCTCGAGCTTCATCGCGCCAGCAAAAGAAAAATCGCCGGCCTTTTCCCGATCGTTGACGTTCGCGAGCGCCAGGCCTCCGCGCTGTCGGATCGAATCCACTCGTTGGGCGAGGTGAGCTCGGCGGCCACCGCGAGGCGTGTCGCGGGCCGGCACGAATGCAGGATGTCGGCGAGAAGCGCGTCGTTGCGATAGGGCGTCTCGATGAAGATCTGCGTCTCGGCGTTCTTCGCGGAGTCGCGCTCGAGCTCGGCGATCTTCGCGCGGCGCGCCGACGATTCCGCGGGAAGGTAGCCATGGAAGCGGAAGCGCTGTCCCTCGAGTCCACTCGCCATCAGCGCGAGCAGGATCGACGAAGGCCCCACGTGCGGCACGACCTTGATGCCGCGGGCGTGCGCGGCTGCGACCAGCAACGCGCCGGGGTCCGCGATCGCGGGCAGCCCGGCCTCGGAGAAGAGCCCCGCATCCTTCCCCGCGGCCACCGGGTCGAGGAGCGCCGGGACGTCCACGGCGCGCGTGTGCTCGTTCAGCTCGGCAATCGCGATCTCGCGCAACGATCGCGGATGGCCGCATGCGGCGAGCCACGCACGAGCGCTCTTCGCGTTCTCCACGATGAACGTATCGAGCGCACGAATGCGTTGCAGCACCGCGGCGGGCACCACGGCCTCGGCTGGCGAGTCCTCGGCCAGCCACGCGGGGAGGAGGTAGAGGCGACCCGCGCTCAAGGGATCTCGACGCCCTCGGCGCGCAGCATTTCGCAGAGGGCGATGAGCGGCAGGCCGACCAGCGCGGTGGGATCGTCGCCGCCCAGGCGCGCGAGGAGCGCGATGCCAAGCCCCTCGCTCTTGGCGCTGCCCGCGCAATCGAAAGCGGGCTCGCGCGCGAGATAGCGTTCGATCTCGGCGTCGCCGAGGGCGCGGAACACCACGTGGGTCGTGACGACCCGCTCGTGGCGCCTCGCCTTCGCGGGAGCGAGGACGCAGAGCGCGGTGTGGAAGGCCACGGCCTTTCCACTTAACTGGCGCAATTGGGCGCGTGCGTTGTCAAGTGTGCCGGGTTTGTTGATGGGCGTGCCCTCGAGGTCGGCGACTTGGTCGGAGCCTATGATCAGCGCATCGGGCCAGCGGAAAGCGGCCGCTTCCGCCTTGACGCGCGCCAGGCGTGCCGCGGTTTCGCGGGGTTTTTCGCCGCTCCGGGAGCTTTCGTCGGCCGCCGGCGACCAAGCCTCGAAGGCGAGGCCAAGGCGCTCCAGCAGCTCCCGCCGGTAGCGCGAGCCGGACGCCAAAACGATCTTTATATTGGTAGTCAAATCAAGTTCTTATTGAATTATTCTCAACCAAAGTCTATCATAGCCGCCATGCCCGAAGAACTGCTGGTCCATCCCGATCGCATCAGCGAGAAGCCGCTCACCTTCGAAGGAATGGTCGACATCGACGAGTTTCCGCGCCTCGCCGAATCGCTCGCCAACGACAGCATCGACTTGAAATACAAGGTGATAGCCCGCCTGGACAAGCAGCGTCGGAAGGTCGTGTCGTGTACAATCGAGGGCTTCGTTTTTCTCACGTGCCAGTTGAGCCTGGAAGCATTCCGGCACGATATATCCATCGATGACCGGCTGGTTCTCGTCGACGACGAGTCGCAGTTGCCGCCGATCGAAGAGGAAAGCGACGCGGAAGATTACCTGGTCGCGGACGGGCCGCTTGACGTCCTGGACCTGGTCGAGGATGCGGTTCTCCTCGCGCTGCCCATGGTGCCACGCAAGCCGGGGCTGGACGAGGGTCGCGAGACCGGGACGGCGAAGGAGCCAAAAGAGTCGCCCTTCGCCAGGCTCGCGAGCCTGAAAAGACGACCACAGTGATGGTTTCGAATACTTAGGAGAAAGTCATGGCCGTACAACAGAACAAGAAGTCGCCTTCGAAGCGCGGGATGCACCGGGCGCACGATCACCTTCACACGCCGCCGGTCGCGGTCGAGCCCACCACGGGCGAGACGCACCTGCGCCACCACATCTCGCCGTCCGGCTACTACCGCGGCAAGAAGGTCATCCAGACGAAGGATTAAGGCCACGGCTTCATTGCGCATATCGCAATGAAAACCGTCATCGCCGTCGACGCCATGGGCGGGGACCACGGACCCTCGGTCACCGTTCCTGCCTGCATCGATTTCCTCGCGGCCGATCCCGACACAGAGCTCCTGCTCGTGGGCTTGCAAGAGCCCCTCGAGCGCGAGCTCGCGCGCAATCGGGCCGCCGATCATCCGCGCATCACGATCGTCCCGGCCACGGAAGTGGTGGGCATGGACGAGGACGTGCGCAGCGCGATCCGCACCAAGAAGCATTCCTCGATGCGCGTGGCCATCGACCTCGTGAAGCAAGGCCGCGCGCAAGCCTGCGTCAGCGCGGGCAACACCGGCGCGCTCATGGGCACGGCAAAATTCGTGCTGAAAACGCTGCCCGGCATCGACCGGCCCGCGATCTGTGCCGTGCTGCCGACGCGCAATGGCCAGGTCTACGCGCTGGACCTCGGCGCCAACGCCGACTGCACTCCGGAGCACCTGCTGCAGTTCGCGATCATGGGCTCGACTCTCGTGAAGGCGGTGGAAGGCAAGGCGAGCCCCACCGTGGGCCTGCTCAACATCGGTTCCGAGGAGATCAAGGGAAACGAGGTGGTGAAGAAGGCGGGCGAGCTCCTGCGCGCCGCGCCGCTCAATTTCCACGGCAACGTCGAAGGCGACGACATCTACAAGGGCACCACCGACGTCGTCGTGTGCGACGGATTCGCGGGCAACGTGGCGCTGAAGACCTCCGAGGGCCTGGCCAATATGCTCGGCGACTTCCTCAAGGAGGAGTACACGCGCAACTGGCTCTCGCGCATCGCCGCGGCGATCTCCTATCCCGTGATCAAGCGCTTCCGCCGGCGCGTGGACCACCGCCGCTACAACGGCGCGGCGCTGCTCGGCCTGCGCGGTATCGTGGTGAAGAGCCACGGCTCCGCGGATCGACTCGCGTTCGCCACCGCGCTGAAGCGCGCGGCCTCCGAAGCGAGCCACGGGCTGATCGAGTGCATCGGCGAGGAAATCGCGAGGATCAACGCGCTCGCGCCGGCCGCCGCGCTCGCCCCCGGCCCAGCGGAGAGGGCGGCATGACGCGCTCGCGCATCACCGGCACCGGCAGCTATCTCCCCGCGAAGCTCGTCACCAACAAGGACCTCGAGGCGCTGGTCCAGACGAGCGACGAGTGGATCGTCGCGCGCACCGGCATTCGCCAGCGCCACATCGCCGCCGAGGGCGAGTTCACCAGCGATCTCGCGCTGCACGCATGCCGCAACGCGCTTGCCGCCGCGGGGCGCAAGCCCGGGGACGTGGACCTCATCGTGCTCGCCACCTCCACTCCGGACATGGTGTTCCCGTCCAGCGCATGCCTGCTGCAGGCCAAGCTCGGCGTGAAGAGGGGCGCCGCCTTCGACGTGCAGGCCGTGTGCTCGGGCTTCGTCTACGCGCTCGCCATCGCCGATCTCTTCGTGCGCTCGGGCCAGTACCAGTGCGCCCTGGTGGTCGGCGCGGAGGTGTTCTCGCGCATCCTCGACTGGAAGGACCGCGGCACCTGCGTCCTCTTCGGCGACGGCGCGGGCTCGGTCGTGCTGGAAGCGTGCGAGGAGCCCGGCATCCTCTCAAGCCATCTGCGCGCCGACGGCAGCTACGCGTCGATCCTCAATACACCGGGCCACGTGAGCGGCGGCGCGGTGCAGGGCGATCCCACCCTGAAGATGGACGGCGGCGCGGTGTTCAAGCTCGCGGTGCGCGTGCTCGAGGAGAGCGCGCGCGAGGCGCTCGCCGCCAATGATTACACCATGGAGGACCTCGACATCTACATTCCCCACCAGGCCAACGTGCGCATCGTCTCGCACGTGGCCAAGAAGCTCGGCATTCCCGAGTCGAAATGCATCGTCACGGTAGATCGCCACGCCAACACCTCGGCCGCGTCGATCCCGCTCGCGCTCGATGTCGCGGTGCGCGACGGGCGCGTCCGCAAGGGCCAGCTCGTGCTGCTGCAAGGCGTGGGCGGCGGCTTCACATGGGGCTCGGTGCTCCTGCGCTACTGAAAAACATGTCACTCGCAATCGTGTTCCCGGGGCAAGGGTCGCAATCGGTCGGGATGATGAACGGCTTCGCGGACCTGCCTATCGTCGAGAAGACCTTCCTCGAGGCCAACGCCATCCTGGGCGTGGACCTCTGGACGATGGTGCGCGAAGGTCCCGCCGAGGCCTTGAACCAGACCGTGAACACGCAGCCGGTGATGCTGGTCGCCGGCGTGGCGTGCTGGCGCGGATGGAAGGAGAAAGGCGGCGCGATGCCGTCGTGGTTCGCGGGCCATAGCCTCGGCGAGTACAGCGCGCTGGTCGCGGCCGAGTCGATCCGCTTCGAGGACGCGTTGCCGCTGGTGCGCTTCCGTGCACAGGCGATGCAGGAGGCGGTGCCCGAAGGCACCGGCGGGATCGCCGCGATCCTCGGGCTCGACGAGGCGGCATTGAAAGATGTCTGCGCCGAAGCCGCGCAGGGCGAGGTGCTGGAGCCCGCAAACCTCAACTCGCCTGGCCAGGTGGTCATCGCCGGCCACCGCGCCGCAGTCGAGCGCGGCATGGCGCTCGCGAAGGAGAAGGGCGCCAAGCGGGCGGTGATGCTGCCGATGAGTGCTCCGTCCCATTGCAGCCTTATGAAGCCGGCGGCGGCGCGCCTCGCGGAGCGCCTCGAGGCGATCGAGGTGAAGAAGCCGCTCGTGCCGGTGATCCACAACCGCTTCGTGGAAAGCTTCGATGATCCGGCGCGCATCCGCCAGGCGTTGGTCGAGCAGCTCTACAACCCGGTGCGCTGGATCGAGATCGTGCAGTTCCTGGGCCACAAAGGCGTCAAGCGAGTGGTCGAATGCGGCCCCGGCAAGG
Organism: Burkholderiales bacterium; assembly: GCA_038227085.1. GTDB lineage: Bacteria > Pseudomonadota > Gammaproteobacteria > Burkholderiales > Usitatibacteraceae > Usitatibacter. Next base: position 9,376 of record JBBRQA010000126.1, read on the forward strand.
TGCTCACCGGCCTTTCCCGGCGCATCGTGCCCGACATCGAGTACACCGCCCTCAACGACGCCGCGTCGCTCGCCGCCGCGAGCGCGCAGGCTTAAGGACCCATGCTCAACGGACAAGTGACAATCGTTACCGGAGCCTCGCGCGGCATCGGCGAAAGCATCCTTCAGGCCCTCGCCAGGGCGCACGCCACGGTGATCGGCACCTCCACCACGGAGAAGGGCGCCGAGGGCATCTCCAAGGGGCTCGCGGAGGTGGGCGCCAAGGGCGCGGGGCGAGTCCTCGACGTGCGCGACGCGGCCCAGTGCGCAGCGCTCGTGGACAAGGTGCAGGAGGAGTTCGGCCCGGTCGCGATCCTGGTGAACAACGCCGGCGCTACCAAGGACAACCTCCTCGCGCGCATGAAGGACGAGGACTGGGACGAGATCCAGGCGACCAACCTGCGTTCCGTGTTCCTCCTGTCGCGCGCGGTGCTGCGCGGCATGATGAAGGCGAGGAGCGGGCGCATCGTCAACGTGACATCGGTGGTGGGCTTCACCGGCAACGCCGGGCAGGCCAACTACGCCGCCGCCAAGGCCGGCATCGTGGGGTTCTCCAAGAGCCTCGCGCGCGAGGTCGGCAGCCGCGGCATCACCGTCAACTGCGTGGCCCCGGGGTTCATCGAGACCGATATGACGCGCTCGCTCGCCGCCGAGCAGGTGAAGAAGCTCGTGGAAAACGTTCCCCTCGGGCGCCTCGGGCGGGTGGACGACATCGCCCAGGCGGTGGCTTTCCTGTGCTCGCCCGCGGCCGGCTACATCACCGGCGCCACCCTGCACGTGAACGGCGGAATGCACATGGATTGAACGTGGGTCGCGCCCCGGTATCCAAGGGTGCGCATGGTAGAATTACGCGCTTTTTCACGCATACCCGATCATTGCAACAAGACCACGAAACAAGAGCCTTGGAGGAAGTCGATGGACAACATTGAAGCCCGCGTCAAGAAGATCGTCGCCGAGCAACTCGGCGTTGCCGAAGCCGACATCAAGAACGAGTCGTCATTCGTCGAAGACCTGGGTGCGGACTCCCTCGACAACGTCGAGCTCGTGATGGCCCTCGAGGAGGAATTCGAGTGCGAGATCCCCGATGAGGAAGCCGAGAAGATCTCCACCGTGCAGCTGGCGATCGACTACGTCAAGAGCCACGTCAAGCAGTAGCCCTGCGGGGAAGCGCCCCGCCACATCATGTCGAAACGCAAAGTCGTCGTAACCGGCCTGGGTATCGTGTCGCCGGTGGGCATCGGCATCGCGAGCGCCTGGGACAACGTGTTGAAGGGCGTGAGCGGGGTCGGCCCAATCACGCGCTTCGACGCGTCCGCGTTGCCCACGCGCATCGCCGCCGAGGTGAAGGGTTTCAACTCGGCCGACTGGATGTCGTTGAAGGAAACGCGCCGCTCGGACCTCTTCATCCACTACGGCATCGCCGCGACCAGGCTCGCCCTCGACGACGCCGGCTTCACCATCGACGATTCGAATGCCGAGAGCGTCGGGGTGAACGTGGGCTCGGGCATCGGCGGGCTGCCGATGATCGAGGACAACATCCGGGAGATGATCGCCAAGGGGCCGCGGCGCCTGTCGCCCTTCTTCGTGCCCGGCACCATCATCAACATGGTCGCGGGAATGATCTCGATCCAGTTCAAGGCGAAGGGGCCGAACGTCTCCATGGTCTCGGCGTGCACCACCAGCACGCACTCGATCGGCGAGGCGGGCCGCATGATCGAATACGGCGACGCCGACGTGATGATCGCGGGAGGCGCGGAAGCGTGCGTGAACCTCTCGGGCGTGGGCGGCTTCTGCGCCTGCAAGGCGCTCTCGGAGCGCAACGACGACCCGGCCACGGCCTCGCGCCCCTTCGATCGCGACCGCGACGGCTTCGTGCTGGGGGAGGGTGCGGGCATCCTCATCCTCGAGGAGCTCGAGCATGCGAAGAAGCGCGGCGCGCGCATCTACGCCGAGCTCTCCGGCATGGGCATGAGCGCCGATGCCAACCACATCACCGCGCCCAACATGGATGGGCCGCGCCGCGCGATGCTCGCGGCAATGAAGAACGCGGGCCTGAACCCGGCCGACGTGCAGTACGTGAACGCGCATGGCACCTCCACCCCGCTCGGCGACTCCAACGAGACCGCGGCGATCAAGGCCGCGTTCGGCGAGCACGCCTACAAGCTCGCGGTGAATTCCACCAAGTCCATGCACGGCCACCTGCTCGGCGCCGCCGGCGGAGTCGAAGCCGTC
>JBBRQA010000127.1:0-11442 GCA_038227085.1 Burkholderiales bacterium
AGCCTGGGCGGCGTGCACGACGAGGCGGAGATCCGCGGCCACCGGCGCACGTACGTCGGCGCGCTGCCAGGCACCATCATCCAGAACCTGCGCAAGGTCGGCACGCGCAGCTCGGTGATGATGCTTGACGAGATCGACAAGCTCGGCGCGGGCGGCTTCCACGGCGACCCGGCATCGGCGATGCTCGAGGTGCTCGATCCCGAGCAGAACTCGACCTTCCGCGACAACTACCTCGCGGTGCCCTTCGACCTGTCGAGCGTGATGTTCATCGCCACGGCGAACGTGCTCGACACGATCCCCGGGCCGCTGCGCGATCGCATGGAAGTGATCCAGCTCCCGGGCTACACCGCGCAGGAGAAGCTGCAGATCGCGCGCCGTTATCTCGTATCGCGACAGCTCGTGTCGGCGGGCGTGACGGCGGAGCAGTTGCAGATCTCCGACGAGGCGCTGCTCGCGATCGTGAACGACTACACGCGTGAGGCGGGGGTGCGCAACCTCGAGCGCGAGATCGGCAACGTGGTGCGCAACGCCGCGGTACGGATCGCCGAAGGCACGATCGCGCAAGCGAAGATCGGCGTCGACGACCTCGCCGCGATCCTCGGCCCGCTGCGCTTCGATGCGGAAGTGGCGATGCGCGCCCCGGTGCCGGGCGTGGCAACGGGCCTTGCGTGGACGCCGGTCGGTGGAGACATCCTCTTCATCGAGGCGGCGCGCATGCCCGGCAGCGGCAAGCTGATCCTCACCGGGCAGCTGGGCGACGTGATGAAGGAAAGCGCGCAGGCCGCTCTCTCCCTCGTGAAGGCGCGGGCCGAGCGTCTGGGCATCGCGCAGGAGGTGCTCGACAAGTCCGACATCCACGTGCACGTGCCCGCGGGCGCGACGCCGAAGGATGGGCCGAGCGCGGGCGTGGCGATGTTCCTCGCGCTCACCTCGCTGCTGACGGATCGCCCGGTGCGCAGCGACCTCGCGATGACCGGTGAGATCAGCCTTCGCGGGCTGGTGATGCCGATCGGCGGCGTGAAGGAAAAAGTGCTGGCCGCATTGCGCGCGGGCATCAAGACCGTGATGCTGCCCGAGCGCAATCGGCGCGATCTCGAGGACATCCCCGCGGATGCCAGGGCGCAGCTCGAGTTCCAGTGGATCAAGGACGTGGACGAGGCGGTCGCGGTCGCGATTGGCCTCGCTCCGGCCGAGGTGGCGCAGGCGTCCTGAGCCGCTAGCCCTTCACGCAGAGGACCTGCTTGAGGGTCGTCACGACCTCGACCAGCTCCGACTGCGCGGCCATCACGGCGTCGATGTCCTTGTACGCCGACGGGATCTCGTCGATCACGCCCTCGTCCTTGCGGCACTCCACGCCCGCGGTCTGCACCGCCAGGTCTTCGCGCGTGAAGAGCTTGCGCGCGCGGCTGCGGCTCATGGTGCGGCCCGCGCCGTGCGAGCACGAGCAATAGGACGCGGCATTCCCCTTGCCGCGCACGATGAAGCTCTTCGCGCCCATCGAGCCCGGGATGATCCCCAGCTGACCTGCGCGCGCGCTCACCGCGCCCTTGCGCGTCACCCATACGCTCTCGCCGAAATGCTCCTCGATGCGCGCGTAGTTGTGATGGCAGTTGGTCACTTCACCAACGAGCTTCACCTCGCGCCCAAGGGCCTTCGCGAGCGCCCTGTGCACGAGCTGAAGCATCAAGTCTCGGTTGAGCGAGGCGTACTCCTGTGCCCAACCGAGGCCTTCCACGTACGACTCGAACTCCGGCGTTCCTTCGTCGAGCCACGCCAGGTCGCGGTGGGGCAGGCTGCGGTCGACACGCGTGGCGACTTCCTTCGCCATGCCGATCGCGGCTTCTCCTATCGCGTTGCCGATGCCGCGCGACCCCGAGTGCAGCATGATCCACACCGCGTTGTCGGCATCGAGGCAGATTTCCACGAAATGGTTTCCGCCGCCGAGGGAGCCCAGCTGGCGCCATACGCGGCCCTCGTCGCGCGGCCCCACTGCTTCGAGGATGCGAAGTTTCGGGAAGCGCTCGCCGAGATCTTCCATGCGCGCCGCGAGGGCTCCGGCCGCCTCCAGCGTTTCCTTGTGGAAGTTGAATCCCACCGGCACGTCGCGCTCGATCTGCGAACGAACCTTGCCGAGGCTCTCCGGCAGGTCCGTGGCGGTGAGGTCCGTCTTCACCGCGAGCATTCCGCAGCCGATGTCGACACCGACGGCCGCCGGCACGATCGCCGCGCGCGTCGGGATCACCATCCCGACGGCCGCACCCTTTCCGAGGTGCACGTCCGGCATCACCGCTACCGGGCCCGCCAGGATCGGCAGGGTCGTCACGTTGCGGATCTGCTCGATCGCGTCGGCTTCCATTTCCAGCACACCCGTCCAGAGACGGGCGCCCGGAAGCATTTTTTCGTAGTGCTCTTTCATCATGTCCGTCCCTCCTCTCTCAGTGGATCACATCGTTGAAAGTTGCGGGGGCAACTCTCCAGCGGATGCGGATTCCCCCCTGCGCAAGTAGGATCAATCGACCAGCAGTTGGGCGCATATTGACGGCTCGCGAGTCGGCCGGGGATGCGGCCTCGTACGCGCGGAACGGGAGGCGCCATGGCTGCGAACCCGATCACCTTCGTCCTGGACGGCATCGAGCAGCCCGCGGGCGGCGTACAGCGCGGCAGCGCTGAAGCTGCGCAATCGGCTGCCGTCGCGCGCGGACGGTTGAAGCACTCGGCGCGCGTGCTTCCGAAGCAGCGCGGGAGCGAAAACCACCTGGAATTCGAGGCCATTCCCGGCGAGGACGTCGTGGTGCTGCATATCGCCGGCGGGCCGGCGCTGGTGCTCCACCCCGAGAACGCGCGCGACCTCATGCTGGCGCAAGGTGACGAGCGGCGATCGCGCGGGGAGACCGGACCGCCGCAAAGCTCCCCGCAAAGGGTAGAGATACCCCTGAACCTGCGCTGGAGCGGCCTCCAATCCGCCGTACCGGGCCGCGGCGCGTCGCGCGGCCTGCTGGGCGACGTCCTGGTTTCCGCGGTCGAAGTTTTCACCGGCGTCGCGACGACTACGGCGGCCACCTTCGCCGCCGCGGAAGTCGTGAAGCTGGTCGACAACCAGGTGATCGCGGGCGTCTACGAGCTGGGCCGCGGCCTGCCGCCGGAGACGCTGAAGAATAGCGGCCTTCTTCGCGAGAGCCTACCTGTCCTCGGTGAGGGCAAGCCCCTCCTGGTACTCGTCCACGGGACCTTCTCCAACACGGTGGGCACCTTCGGCAAGCTTTGGCTGGAGCACCCGGAGCTGGTGGGCAACCTGCTCGACGCGTACGGGGGCAGCGTATTCGCGCTCGACCACGAGACGCTCGGGCAGAGCCCCATCGGCAACGCCCTCGAGCTGGCGAAGGCGTGCCCGGAAGGTGCGTGCCTCCACCTGCTCACGCATTCGCGCGGCGGGCTGGTGGCCGAGGTGTTGGCCAAGGTCTGCAGCGATCCGGCTGCGAGCGTCACCGGAACGGACAAGCTATTCGCGGGTGACGCGTACCGGCGGCACCGCACGGAGCTCGCCCAGCTCGCCGACATGGTGACGCGCAAGGGCATCAAGGTGCAGCGGGTGGTGCGGGTCGCATGTCCCGCGCGCGGCACCCTGCTCGCTTCGAAGCGCCTCGATGCCTACCTGTCGGTGTTCCGGTGGGGACTCGAGCTCGCCGGAGTTCCCGTCGCGCCTTACCTCGTCGAATTTCTCGGCGAGGTGGCGCAACACCGAGCGAATCCGGACGAGATCCCTGGGCTCGCGGCGCAGATCCCGGACGGCCCGCTCGTGCAATGGCTGCACCTGACCGAGCGCGCGGTCGAGGGTGAGCTGCGTGTCGTCGCGGGCGATCTCGAAGGCGATTCCGTCGTGTCGTGGGCGAAGACGCTCCTCGCCGACGCGTTCTACTGGACCGACAACGACCTGGTCGTGCAGACCAGCTCGATGTACGGGGGAGCGCCGCGCGCGGCGGACTCCACCTTCGTCCTCGACCACGGCGGCGGCGTCTCGCACTTCAAGTATTTCTCGAATTCCCCGACGGCGAAGGCGATCGTGAGCGCGCTGGTGGAGGCCGTGCCACCCGGCTTCCGGGTGATCGGACCGATGTCATGGAAGGGAGAATCCTCGGGCGGAGTACGCGCCGCCGCCACTGGAACTTCGGACGGCGACAAGCCAGCGGTCTTCCTCCTGCCCGGCATCCTCGGCAGCAACCTGAAAGTGGGAGACAAGCGCATCTGGCTCAGCTGGCGCATCGTCAACGGCCTGGACAGCTTGAAGTACAACCCCGCGGGCGACGATGTGAGTCCCGACGGGCCGATCGATTCGACGTACCGGCGCCTGTCGCGCTTCCTCGCGCAAACGCACGAAGTGGTCGAATTCGCGTACGACTGGCGCAAGCCCGTCGAGGAAGAGGCCGGGCGCCTCGCCAAGTCGATCGAGGAGGCGCTCGACGCGCGCCGCCACAACGACAAGCCCGTGCGCATCCTCGCCCATTCGATGGGCGGATTGGTCGCGCGCACCGTGCAGCTCGTGAAGCCCGAAACCTGGGACCGGATGATGGCGGTCAAGGGCGCGCGCCTCCTCATGCTCGGAACCCCCAACGGCGGCTCGTGGGCGCCGATGCAGATCCTGTCCGGCGACGACCAGATCGGGAACCTGATCGTCACATTCGGGCTTCCTTTCCACGACCACGAGGCGCGCGAGCTGATGGCGCAGTTCCCGGGGTTCATCCAGATGCAGGCCGGCCTCACCAACCCCGCCCTGGGCCTCCACGACCGCGCACGCTGGCAAAAGTTGGCGGACGACGACCTCGCGAGTGTCCAGGCGCGCAACTGGTGGCACACCGAGCCCGTCCAACTCAACGAATACAAATGGGGGATTCCGGCCGAGGACGTGCTCAAGAGCGCGGTGGACCTGCGCATCAAGCTCGATGCGCAAGCGCAGAGCGTGCTGGGCCGCTTCAGCGACAAGATGGCATTGGTGGTCGGCAACGCGCCGTTCACGCCGGATGGATTCGACCTCGAGGCGGACGGCCTCGTCTACCTCCACGCGCAGGACGGCGGCGACGGGCGCGTCACGCTCGGCAACGCCCGGTTGCCGGGCGTGCAAACCTGGAAGCTCGATTGCGAGCACGGCAACCTGCCCAGCAGGGAAGAGGCATTCCCGGCTTACGTCGAGCTGCTCGAGAACGGATACACGGAGAAGGCGCCGTTGACGAGCTCGGCGGAAGTCCGCGGCGAATCGCCGGCGCCTTCTTCGCTGATGGCGCTGCGTCCTTCGCGCACACCCAAGCCGCGCACTCCGCCAGAGTCGGAGCAACAGGCGACCGCCTCGGATTCGGCTCGTGCCCGTCCCGCTCTCGAGGCATACGCCGGCGCTGCGCTCGGCGTCACCGTCATCAATGGCGACCTCACCTTCATCCACCAGCCGCTCATGATCGGGCACTACAGCGCGCTGCGCCTTACCGGCACGGAGTGGGTGATGAACCGCATCCTCGGCGGGGCGATGGAGCGGGAGCTGCGCAAGGGCAACTATCCGGTCGCCGTCGGGGCGAAGGAAGTGTTCATGAATAGCCAGCCGGATCCCGACAATCCGTGGCGCATCCCACGCCCCGAAGCGGTTGTGGTCGTGGGACTGGGAGAAGAAGGCAAGCTGCGGCATTCGGATCTCGTCGCGAGCGTGGTGCAGGGAGTCCTCGCCTGGTCGAAGCGCGTCGCCGACAGGGGCCCCGGCGCTCCCACCCAGTTCGATCTTGCGGCGACGCTGATCGGCAGCGGCGGCACCGGGTTCACCGCGGGAGACTCGGCGCAGCTCATCGCGCAGGGCGTTCGAGAGGCGAACCGGCGCCTGATGCAGGACGACGCACCGAGCGTAGGTCACCTCACGCTCGTGGAGCTTTATCTCGAACGGGCCACGGAAGCGTGGCGCGCGCTGCAGGTGCAGGCGGTGGCGACGCCGTCGCGCTATCGCCTGACCGGAGTCATCCACACCTGTGACGGCGCGCTGGTGAGGCCTCTGGATGCCGGGTACCGCGGCGCGGACTACGACTTCATCAGTGCCGCGACCACCACCGACCAGCATGGGCAAAGCGGGATCTCGTATACGCTCGACACAAAGCGCGCGCGCAGCGAAGTCCGCGACCAGTCGACGCAGACCGCGCTGGTGAGGCAGCTGGTGGTGAGCGCCGCCACGGATCGCAACACCGACCTGCAGGTAGGGCGCACGCTCTTCAACTTGCTGGTGCCGCCGGTGATGGAGCCCTTCCTCGGCGGGACCACCGAGATGGTCCTCGAGCTGGATCCAGGCACCGCCGCAATCCCGTGGGAGCTGCTCGACACCGATGCCGGCGTCGAAGGCGAGAACCGCCCGTGGGCGATCCGCGCCAAGCTGCTTCGCAAACTGCGCACCAAGGAGTTCCGCGAAAATGTGGTCCAGGCCAACGCCGATGCCCTGATGCTGGTGATCGGCGAGCCGCAGTGCGACCCTCCGTACCCGCGCCTGCCCGGCGCGCGCGCCGAGGCCAACGCGGTGGCGAAGAAGCTCGCCGGCGCCGACGCGATCGACTCCACCATGGTGCGGACCCTCATCAGTCCCGACGACGAGCGCCGCCCCGGATTTCCGGCGCGTGCCATCGTGAACGCGATCCACTCGCAGAAGTGGCGCATCGTCCATATCTCCGGTCACGGGGCGCTGCCGGTCGACGGAAAGCCCGGCGGCGTCGTGCTCTCCGACGGAACGATGCTCGGTGCGACGGAGATCGGCAACATTCGTCCCGTGCCCGAGCTTGTCTTCGTGAACTGCTGCCACCTCGGAGCGCGCGATCCCGGGGAGCTGCTGAAGGCCGGCTTCAACCCGCCGGGGTTCGCGGCCTCGGTGGCGGAGGCGCTCATCAACATCGGCGTGCGCTGCGTCGTAGCGGCGGGTTGGGCGGTGGATGACGAATCGGCGGGCACGTTCGCGACGTCGTTCTACGACGCCGTCTTGCGGGGCGAGCGCTTCATCGACGCAGTGGCGCGCGCCCGCGAAGACGCGTACACGCCGCGCAACAACACCTGGGCCGCGTATCAGTGCTACGGCGATCCGGATTGGATCTTCCAGCGCCGGGGCCACGATCCGAAGCGGCCGTCGCAGCCTCCGGGCGACGAGTTCGCGAGCGTGGCCTCGTCGCGCGGGTTGCAGCTCGCGCTGGAGACTCTCGAAGTCCGAAGCAATTTCCAGAATGCGGATTCAAGGGACCAACAAGCCAAGATCCGCTATCTCGAAGCGCGATTCGAAAAGGTCTGGGGACACGTCGGCTCGGTCGCGGAGGCCTTCGGAAAGGCCTGGGCCGCGGCCGATCACCGCGCCAATGCCGTAATGTGGTACGAGCGCGCCCTGCGCGCCGGCGACGGCAGCGCGACGCTCAAGGCCACGGAGCAGTTGAGTAACCTGCGCGTGCTCGCCGCCTGGCACTCGGTCAGTAACCAGCCCGACGCCGAGGCGGCGAAGGCCGCCCGCAAGGAGATCGGCCTCGCGCTCGACGCGCTGCACAAGCTCACCGAGCTGCAACCGACCGTGAAGCGCGAAAGCCTGATCGCCGCGGCGTACAAGAGGCGCGCCATGGTGAACGCGGCTCTCGGCAAGCCCGACACCGAAGCCCTGCACCTCGCGCGAAAGTATTACCACCTCGCCGAGATCCACGCGCGCGAGAACGACCCTGCGGGGTATTACTATCCCGCGTTGAACCGGGTCGCCATCGAGATCGTCCTTGGCGCGGCGCGGCGGCAACCGCGGCGCCTGGGCCGCGCCCTCGTCCAGGAGATCCAGGCAAGCCTCGACCGCAGCAACGACCAGCCGAGCTTCTGGAGCGTCGCGGGCGCCATCGAGCTGCGCCTCTACCAGGCGCTGGCGGCAAGGAATGTGAGCGACGCCATCGCGCGCGCCAAGCTGGAAGAGGAGTATCGCGACCTGCGCACACGCGTCGGCTCGCGCCTGAAGTGGGCGTCGATCCTGGACCAGATGCACTTCGTGCTGCCCGGTTACGCACTGCACGTGCCGGCCGAAGAGAAGGCGGCGCACGGCTTGCTGGAGTTCCTCGAGAAGCTGGCGGGCTCCTGAAAGAAAAAGGCCCCGCGAGGGGCCTTTATCTTGCTTCTATTGCCGCTTTACTTGAACGAGTAAGTCAACGTCGTGTACCAGAATCGCCCTCTCGGATCCGCCACCGCGTTCGCCCACCCGGCCGCGTGGGACCCGTTGGATGAAACATCTGTGTAGGGCGGCAAGTGGTCCAGGGCATTGCGGACGCCCACCTTGATCGCGAGATGCTTGATCCCGGAGTACTTCGCCGCGAGGTTGATGCGCGAGACGCTCGGGATGTGGTGGAAGCCTCCGCCCGCGAAAGCCTCCGTCCAGCCGTTGGTGTACGTCTGCTCGATCGTTCCGAGCCAGGGACCGCGCTCGAGATCGATGCTTGCCACGTGCGTCCAGCGCGGATAAGCGTTGCCGCCGTTGAAGCTGTTGCCGAGGTAGCTCACGAAGGCGAATTGCTTGCCGGACTGCGACTTCCACTCGCTGATGTACGTGCCGACGAACGAGACCGAGACCCTGGCGAAGGCGGGCGTGAAGCGCATCTTCGCGTCGACGTCCCAACCCGCGGTCTTCAGCCCGCCCAGGTTCTCCAGCGGCTGGTCGACGAAGAGCGTCGTGCCGATAGTGCTGCGGTGGAAGCGGGCTGCGTATTGGTTGTAAAGCGTGAGGTTGTCGGGATCGGCGAGAATCGCGTCGGCCGTAATGCTGCCGATCGCGTCCTTCTTCTCGATGCGCCAGTAGTCCAACCCGAGAGACGCGCCTTGCACGGGCTCCAGCAGGACGCCCGCGCTCCATTGCGTGGAGGTTTCGGGCTTCAGGTTGGTCGCCGCAATGTTGCGCACGTTGAGCTGCGTGCCCACGCACCGCGCATCCTCGTCGGCGATGAGGGCCGCCGGGCAGCCGGGATCATTGAGGGAGTTCGCGGAGTTGCCGAAGGCGGGCGGGCTGTGCAGGTCCCAAAGCGACGGCGCGCGGAATCCCTTGCCCGCCGAAGCGCGCAGCAGCAGCTCGCGGCTCGGGCTGTAGCGCGCGCGCACCTGGGGGCTGCCCTTGGAACCGACGTCGCTGTAGTGGTCCCAGCGCACGGCGCCGCTCAGCTCGAGCTCCTTCGTGACCGGTAGAACGATCTCGCCGAACACCGCCGCCACGTTGCGACTCGCGTTGGTGTCGGGCACCGTGCCCTCGCCGCCGATGTGCAGGCCCGCGCCGTAATCGGCGTTGGTCGCCTTGTCGTCGATCTGCTCACGCCGGAAATCGGCCCCGAGCGCGAGCGCCGCGCTGCCGCCCGCCATCTTGAAGATGTCGCGGCTGATCTTGCCGTCGACCTGCGTCGTGGTGCTCTTGGAGTCGCGCACCAGGCCTTCCAGCTTGGCGCCGTCGAGCAGAGCCTGCCCAGCCGCGTCGTTGGGACCGAAGGGATTCAGGTTGCCGCTGGCGAGCGCCGCGATGTAGCGCGTCTCCTGGATGTAGCCGGTCAGCGAAAGCTTGTCCTTCGCCTGCGCGAGGGTGATCGCGGTGTCATAGTCCCAGTCCGCGATCATGCCCTTCACGCCCGCGGAGACGCGCGTCTGGTCGGCGGTGACGTCGTTGATGCGGTTGCCCGCGTCGGCCGAACGTACCGCGATCTCGAGAAAGCCCGGTGTGCCCACGTTGGCGACGTTGTAGCCGAGGCGGTTGATGAGCGCGATCGGCGCATAGCGGCTGGTCACCGGGAGCAGGACATTGGGCTGCGATCCGTCGGCGCGGAAATGCGCGTCGCTCTGGTCGATCGGCACCGGGGCGATGCGTCCGATGTTGTGGTTGCGCGCGAACGAAGCCTCCGCGAAGAATTGCGCGCCGCTGCCCAAGTCGAACGCGAAACGCCCGAAGACGTCGCTCTTGTGCGTGTCCGGCAGGTTGTCGAGATACGCGGCGTAGATGCCGCGGCAGCGATAGCGCGGATCTCCGGACGGCGTCTTGCCCGAGGTCTGCAGGAAGGTGACGGAGGGATCGCAGCCCGCGAGCGTGGCGTTGTTGGTAAGGGTGCCCACGTAGGCGCCCGGGCTGAAGCCGAAGTCCATGAGCCGACCGGGGAACGCGCGGAACGAGGTCGGGAAAGTCGCCCCCTCGATGTTGTTGGCGCGCGCATAGAGCTGCTGGTCGATCGCCTTGACGCGCGAGTTGTACTGGAAGTGAGCGGTGCCCATGACGTTCCACCGATCCTTCGCAAGATCGCCCGCGCCGAAGGCGAGCGTCACGCCCTGCTCTTTTCCACCGATGTCTTTCTGGGGAGCGCCGTAGCTGAGGGTCGCTTCGAGCCCGCGATAGTCGTTGCGCGTGATGAAGTTGATCACGCCGCCCACGGCATCGGTGCCGTACACGGCGGAGGCGCCGTCGCGCAGCACTTCGACGCGCTCGATGGCGCTGAACGGGATGCTGTTCAGGTCCACCGCGTTCGCCGATGCGTTGAAGCCGCCGATGCTGCCGAAAGCATGGTTGGCAAGTCGACGCCCGTTCAGGAGGACCAGCGTCGAGCTCGCGCCGATGCCGCGCAGGTTGGCGTTCGACACCGCGTAGCCCACGCCCTGGGTGCTGTCCGAGTACATCGCGGTGCTCGCAGTGATTCGCTTGAGGATGTCCTCGGTGGTGACCGCGCCCATGCGATCGATGTCCTGGCGCGTGATGACCGTGACCGGAAGGGCGGTCTCGCCCTCGATGCGCTTGATGTTGGAGCCGGTGACTTCGATCTTCTCGCCGCGCTGGACTTGCGCGAGCGCGGGGACCGCTATCGTGAGGGCAAAGCTGGCGAAGAGCGCCTGCCGAACGGCAAAGGCGAGCCTTCCATTGACTGGGTGCATGGTGAACCTCCCCTGTTATTGGCTTGTTAGATGTTGTTGTTGAAGATTAGAAGGTAGATTTCACTCCCACTACGGGTGGTGCGTCAACTGGGGGGCGGCGGTTCGGTTAGGATTTGCGCTTCACTGTAAACCAATCCGGAGGCCCGCTTGAGCCGTCACTGCCCGTTGCGCCCGCTCCTCTTCATCGCAGCCTTGGCCGCGGCGAATTCCTGGGCACAGGAAAAGGAGACCGTCCACCTAGTCGTCACCGGCGGCCCGAACGCAGGCACCCACGACGCATCGACCGACCGCGGCGGCTGCACCTACGGAATGGCGGGCCCGGGATCGTGGGGCAACCAGCTCTCGGCGCCCAAGGAAAAGGATCCGAAGAAGTTCAACAGCCTGCAGCTCATCGTGCCCGACACGAAGAAGGCGGCCGCCGGATCGAAGGAATTCCTGATCACCGTGGGATTCGGGCCGCTGATGAGCCGGAGTGCGGAGTACACGGTCGACACGCGCGCCGAGGCGCCGAAAAAAAGCGGTAGCGGCACC
>JBBRQA010000128.1:0-11392 GCA_038227085.1 Burkholderiales bacterium
CCGAGCGCCGCCTCGATGTTCGCGACGAGCGCGCTGCGCATGCGCTGCGCCTTCGCGTGCCAGTGCCCGGGAAGGAAGAGTCCCATTTCGAGGCGCACGCGCACCTCTTCGCCGAAATCGTCGCCGCGCTCGAGCAGGCGCTCTGCGTGGAAGGCGGTGGCCTCCGGCGATATCGTGTTGAGGAGGATCGCGGGCGAGAGGTGGGCCCCCTCGACCACCGCGTCTGACCCGCGCGCGCCATCCGCGACGAGGACCTTCATCGCCTCATCCAGCGCGACGGCCACCTCGCCATCGAGGGGATCGGCAAAATATCCGCCGAGCCTCGCGGCAACGATACCCGCGAGATCGTGGCGGACCCAGCGCGGCACGGCCTCGAGGCCGAGCATCGCCGCGAACATGCGCGCGGCATCTTCGACGGTGCGCGTCATCGGGCCGACGTGATCGAGCGACGCCGCGAGGTCGGTTACGCCGCTCCTCGGCAGCGCATCGTAGGTCGGCTTGAATCCCACGATGCCACAGCAAGCCGCCGGCACGCGGATCGAGCCGCCGGTATCGGTTCCGATCGCGTGCCTCACGATCCCCGCGGCGACTGCCGCCGCGGATCCGCCGCTCGATCCCCCGGGAATACGCGACGGGGCGACGGGATTCACGACGCGCCCGAAGTGGGCGTTGTCGCTCGTGATTCCGTACGCGAACTCGTGCAGGTTGGCCAGGCCGATGACCACGGCGCCGGCGCGCCGCAGGCGCGCGACGACCTCGCAATCGCGCGAGGAGGTCGCGCGGCCCATCGCCTTGCCTCCGCCGGACAACGGCATGCCGGCAACCTGCATCAGATCCTTCACGGCAATTGGCACGCCCGCAAGGAGACCCGTGCTTCCCGCTTCGAGCCGGTCGGGCAGATAGGTGAAGGCGTGAAGCTCCGGCATCGCGCGTGCACGCGCGAGCGCTGCAGCGGCATCCGCGGCGCGCGGCGTACCGCCGGGGCTCGAACCATCGGCCTCGGCGAGCGGCGCGGGGGTTGCCACGTACGGTGGGGCGTCAGGCACCCGCGCAGCGCGAAACGCCTCGATCTCCGGGCGGTTCACCTCGAGGCGCTGCAGCCACGCCGCGTGCCTTCCGGGGTGGCCGTAGCCCTGCCAATCGGCGAAGCCGATCAGCACGTCGCGCAATTCCACCCCGGCTTACTTCGGCTTCTGCAGTTTGCCGACCGACAGCGGCTGCCCGGGCGCCTGGATGAGGTTGGACTGCGACACCGGCTGGTTCACTGCCGTGAGCTGGTAGTTCACGTAGGGAATGTCGACCCATTGCTGGAACCTGTAGCCCGCCTCATGGCTGAACTCGAGCGGGCCGCGCACGCCGGAGAACTTGATGTTCTGCAACGCCGCGGTGATCGCCTTCGGGTCCGCGCTCTTCGCCTGCCTGATGGCGTCGACGATGAGCAGCAGCGAATCGGCCGACTGGAAGATGAGGCGGTTGGGCTCGGCCTTCGTGCGCCTGGTGTATTCCGCCGCGACCTCCTTGCCGATCGCGGGCACGTTCATCTGCGGGTGATAGAGGCCGAAGGACACCATGTACTTGCCGGCGTCCTTCACGTTCTGCCAGAAGTCGGGATAGTCGGCGATGCCCGCGCCGTCGTACGACCAGGTCTTCGCGCTCGGCGCCACGCCCTGCTCGTAGAGCTGGTTCATCAGGATGTACGCGGCTGGAGGCAGCATGATGTTGACGACCATATCCGGCGGATCGGCGCGCAACGCGACCACCGCCGGCGTGAAGTCCTTGCCCGCGCGATCGAGCGTCTCGTACTTGAACTGCGCGTTGGGCGCCTTCGCCTTGATGAGCTCGGCCATGAGCTTTGCCTGGCCGATGCCGTAGTCGGTATTCTCCGCGAACGCGACCACGCGCTTCACGCCCATGGCGGCGATGGTCTCCGCCATGGCGGTCGAGACGCGCGTGTTGTAGTTGGAAGGATTGAACACTTCCGCGTAGCCCTTCTTGCGCACGTCGTCGGACCAGCAGTTGGTGTTGACGTACGGCACCTGGTAGCGATGCGCGACCTCGATCTCCGCGAGGCAGACCGAGCTCTGGTGGCCGCCGGTGACCGCGACGACCTTGTCGTTGGTGATGAGCTTCTCGGTGGCGGCGCGCCCCTTCTCGGGCACGCCCTGGTTGTCCTCGTAGAGGAGCTTGATCGGACGGCCGAGCACCCCGCCCTTGGCGTTGATCAAGTCCTTCACGATCTCCATGCCGTCCTTCACCTGCGTGCCCTGCACCACCGATCCGGGGGGCGACTGGGCGATGCTCACGCCGATGGCTATCGGCTCCTGCGCGATCGCGGGGGCGGCGAACGCCGCGGCAACCCATGCCAGCAATGAAATGCGCTTCATGTTGATCCTCCTTCTGGTGGTCTTGTCGTCGGCGAATGCTGCCCAGAATCCCCCGAAAAATCAATTATAAAAGCCTGTTTTCTCGGGTATAATTCCTACCCAGGTGTTCGAAAGCGTCTCATCCGGTTAACGCTTCCACCGATTCGCGGCCCAAGTTCCGGGCCAACGAATTCCCCGCAGTGACTTTTCATCTGCCTGAACCGGTGTCGAAGGAGATTTCCTTCGCGGGCCGATCATTCAGGAGATTGACATAAGCACGACCTTCGAAAGCCTCGGGCTCTTGCCCGAGCTGCTTCGCGCAGTCGCGGAGCAAGGCTACACCGAACCCACCCCCATCCAGTCGCAGGCCATTCCCATCGTCCTTTCGGGACGCGACCTGCTCGGCGCCGCGCAGACCGGCACCGGCAAGACCGCCGGCTTCACGCTGCCGCTCCTGCAGCGCCTCGCCCCCATGGCCACCAAGAGCTTCTCGCCCGCGCTGCATCCGGTGCGCTGCCTGATCCTCACGCCGACGCGCGAGCTCGCGATCCAGGTGCACGAGAGCGTGCAAGGCTACGGAAAGCACATCCCGTTGCGCTCCTTCTGCGTGTACGGCGGCATCAACATCAATCCGCAGATCGAGGCGATGAAGAAGGGCGTCGAAATCCTGGTGGCGACGCCGGGACGCTTGCTCGACTTGATCGGCCAGAAGGCCGTGAACCTCGGCAAGGTGCAGATCCTGGTGCTCGACGAAGCCGACCGCATGCTCGACATGGGATTCATCCCCGACATCAAGCGCATCATCGCGCTCATCCCGGCCACGCGCCAGACGCTGCTTTTCTCGGCGACGTTCTCCGAGGACATCCGCAAGCTGGCCTCGCAGTTCCAGAAGGACCCGGCCAAGGTCGAGGTCGCGCGCCGCAACGAGCCGATCGCGCTCGTCACCCAGTACGTGCACATGATCGACGCCAACCGCAAGCGCGAGCTGCTCGCGCACCTGGTGAAGAAGAACGACTGGATGCAAGTGCTGGTGTTCACCAAGACCAAGCACGGCGCCAACCGCCTCGCCACGCAGCTGCAGCGCGACGGCATCAACGCCGACGCGATCCACGGCAACAAGAGCCAGAACGCGCGCATCCGCGCGCTGGAAGATTTCAAGGAAGGCAAGGTCAAGGTGCTGGTCGCGACCGACATCGCCGCGCGCGGCCTCGACATCGAGGACCTGCCGCACGTCGTGAACTTCGACTTGCCGCACGTCCCGGAAGATTACGTGCACCGCATCGGCCGCACCGGCCGCGCGGGGGCGACGGGCGAAGCGCTCTCGCTGGTGGGCGCGGAAGACCGGCCGCTGCTGGCGGCGATCGAGCGGCTCATCAACAAGAAGATCGAGGTGCGGCACGCCGAGGGCTTCGAGCCCGGCAGGCCGTCGATGCGCCCCGCCGATCCTCTTGACACTCCGGAGCGCGGCGAACGCGGCCGCGGCCGCCGTCCGCAACCGTCGCAGCAGGAAAAGCGCCCTACGCCTTCCGGACAGGGCCGCGGCGAAGGCCGCAACAACGCCGCGCGCCAGCAGCGCTCGCCCGAAGCTCGCCCCCCGCGCCCGCCGGAAGCGCGCCCCCCGCGCGGCCGCAACGAGAAACGCGACGATCGCGCGCCGCGCTACGCCAACGCACCGGCGCCGCGCACCTCGGGCAACTCGGGTGGCATGGATTTCAACAAGCCTTACGAGCCTTCTACTGCGTCATCGAGCGCGCCCGCCGAGCCCGCCGACCCGGCCGGCGGGAAGAAACGCTCGCCGCAGGCCATTCCCGCGCTCTTCCGCAAGAAAGCTGCATGAGCGGCAAGGAGTGATCCATGCGTGACGCCGCACCCCAGGTCATCAACCTCAAGGACTACACGCCGCCGGCGTTCCTGATATCGACGGTCGCTCTGGACGTCGATATCCGGCCCACGCAGGCAACGATCCGCGCCGTGCTCAAGTGCGCGCGCAATGCCGCGCGCGCCGCGGGCGAGCCGATGGTGCTCGACGGCGATGGGCTCGACCTGGTCTCGGTCGCAATCGACGGCCGCACGCTTGCCGAGGGCGAGTATCGCGTCGACGAGGCGCATCTCACCATCGCAAAGGTGCCCGAGTCGTTCACGCTCGAGACGGTGGTGCGCTTCGACCCATGGAAGAACACCAAGCTCGAGGGCCTGTACGCGACCAAGGCGGGGCTGGTTACGCAGTGCGAGGCCGAGGGCTTCCGCCGCATCACCTATTTCATCGACCGCCCCGACGTGATGGCGACCTACGCCGTGACGCTGTGCGCTGACAATGCGCAGTTCCCTCGCCTGCTCGCGAACGGCAATCTGGTATCCCAGGGCGATGGCGAGCCCGCGGGATGGTTTTCTCCCTTGGGGGCGGCCGGCCGCCACTGGGCCCAATGGGAAGACCCGTTTCCGAAGCCGTGCTACCTCTTCGCCATGGTCGCCGCGAACCTCGACGTCCTCGAGGATCACTTCACGACCCGGTCGGAGCGCAAGGCGCTGCTGCAGATCTACGTGGAGCCCGGCAAGCTCGACCAGGCGGGCTTCGCGATGCAGGCGCTCAAGAAGTGCATGCGCTGGGATGAGGAGATCTTCGGCCTCGAGCTCGACCTCGAGCGCTTCATGATCGTCGCCGTTTCGGACTTCAACGCCGGGGCCATGGAGAACAAGGGCCTCAACATCTTCAACACCAAGTACATCCTCGCGCGCGCCGACACGGCCACCGACTACGACTACTTCGCCGTCGACAAGGTGGTTGCGCACGAGTATTTCCACAACTGGACCGGCAATCGCGTGACCTGCCGGGACTGGTTCCAGCTCTCGCTCAAGGAAGGCCTCACGGTCTACCGCGACCAGGAATACAGCGCGGACGAATATTCGCGCCCGGTGGTGCGCATCCAGGAAGTGCGCGACCTGCGCAACCGCCAATTTCCCGAGGATGCCGGCCCGATGGCGCACCCGGTACGCCCGGACTCGTACGTCGAGATCAACAATTTCTACACGTCCACCGTGTACGACAAGGGCGCGGAGGTCGTGCGCCTGTACGCGACCATCCTCGGCAAGGAAGGCTTCCGTCGTGGCATGGACCTCTACTTCAAGCGCCACGACGGCCAGGCGGTGACCTGCGACGACTTCCGCGCGGCGATGGCCGAAGCCAACCAGGTGGATCTCACGCAGCTGGGCCTCTGGTACTCCCAGTCGGGGACGCCGGTGGTCGAATGCCGCGGCGAATACGACGCCAGGAGCGAGACCTTCACGCTGCACGTGAAGCAGTCCTGCCCGCCCACGGCGGGGCAGGCGGCGAAGAAGCCCTTCGTCATCCCGCTCGCGGTGGGGCTGGTGGACCTCGACGGGCGCGACCTGCCGATCAACATCGAATCAAAGTCCCTCTTCAAGGGCGCGCGCACCAACGGGACGTTGACGGCGGTGCTCGCGGTGGCGGCGGCGGAGCAATCGTTCGTCTTCCAGCGAGTCCCGGAGAACCCGGTGCCGTCGCTGCTGCGCGGATTCTCCGCTCCGGTGCACGTGCGCTATGACTATTCGGATTCGGAGCTCGCGCACCTCATGGCGTACGACTCAGACGCCTTCAACCGCTGGGAGGCCGGACAGACGCTCGCGATCCGCATCCTGCTCGCGTCGATCGGAGCCGTTCGCGAGGGCCGCGCCATGGACGTGCCGCCGACCTTCATCGCCGCGATGGGCCGCGTGATCAGCGACGGCTCGAAGGACCCCGCATTCGCGGCGGAAGCGCTCATGCTGCCCGCGGAAAGCTACCTCGCCGAATGCATGGAAGTGGCCGATCCCGAGGCGATCCATATCGCGCGCATGCGCCTCATGCGTGAGATCGCGACCAAGTTCCGCACACGCTTCGAGGGCGCCTTTCGCCATTTCACGGTGGCCGGCCCCTACTCGCCGGAAGCCGCGCCGTCCGGCCGGCGCGCGCTTCGCAATGCCGCATTGTCCTACGTGACCACCATCGACGACGGCACCTCGCGCGCGCTCGCGTTCCTCGAGTTCCGTCGCGCCGAAAACATGACGGACGCGATGGCCGCGCTCACGTGCCTCGCCAACTCCGCGGGCGCCGAGCGCGAGCGCGCCCTGTCGATGTTCTACGAAAAGTGGAAGGACGAGGCCCTGGTGATCGACAAGTGGTTCCGCGTGCAGGCCACGTCATGGCTGCCAGGCACGCTCGACCGCGTGAAGGCGCTCACTTCGCACCCGGCGTTCGACCTGAAGAACCCGAACCGCGCGCGCTCGCTGCTGCACGCCTTCGCCACGGACAACCCGATGCACTTCCATGCCGCCGACGGCAGCGGGTATGAATGGGTCGCGCAGCAGGTGATCGCGCTGGACAAGCTCAACCCGCAAGTCGCCTCGCGCCTGGCGCGCGCCTTCGACCGCTGGAGGAAATACGACGCCGGCCGTCAGGCGCACGCGAGGAAGGCTCTCGAATCGATTCGCGGCGCCGAGGGCCTGTCTCCAAACGTCGGCGAAGTCGTCGGAAGAGCCTTGGCTCCCTGACCCGCTCCTCACCGACCCAAAGAAAAAAGGGCCGCTGTTCAGCGGCCCTTTTCCTTTCTGACACCGACGACCGCCCCGCTTCCGCCCCGCTTCCGCTCCGCTCAATTCTTCTTGATTGTTTCGAGCATCTTGAAGATGCCCTTCGGCGAGCCGAGGAACAGGCGCTTGAACATCTTGGGCAAGCAGCGGCGCTCCAGGGTGTTGCGACGGACTCGTTTGCGTTCAGCCATGAAAACCTCCAATTCGACCCTCAATCATACCGGAAGAGGAGGCCCTCAGTTGAGGAGCCTGGCGTTGCCGTCGATGATCTCGGCGGGCGAGCGGGCGCCGTCCTGCTTCACGATCTCGCCCTTGGCGCGAGTCAGGCCGCCTTCGAAGATCCCCTCGAAGCGCGTGCCGTCCTGGAACCAGAAGACGCCCTTCCCCTGCGGCTGGCCGAGCAGCATCTCGCCTTCGTACTTGGGGCCCGACGCGTGGAAGTAAGTGCCCTGCCCGGTGAGCGCTCCGCCCTGGATGTCGCCTTCGTAGCGGTCGCCGCTCGAGAAGAAGTACACGCCGCGGCCCTGGGGCTTGCCGTCCACGAACGCGACCTCGAAGCGGTCGCCGTTCTTCGAGTAGTAGCGGCCCTTGCCGTGCGGCCGCCCCATGTCCATCTCGCCTTCGTAGCGGTCGCCACTCGCGTAGCGGTAGACTCCGACGCCGTGGGGCTTGCCGTTGGAGAAGGAGCCGTCGAACAGGTCGCCGTTCTTCGACGCGTAGCTGCCGCGTCCCGCGATGACGCCGAGCTTCACCTCGCCTTCATATGCGTCGCCGTTGGCGAACTGATACCTGCCGCGTCCGTCGGGGCGGTCGCTCGCGAAGTGGCCCTGGTAGCGGTCGCCGTTCTCCCAGAGATACGTTCCCTCGCCCTGCTTGAGGCCGTCGGCGAATTCACCTTCGTACTTGAAGGCCTTGGAAACGTACTCGCCCTTGCCGTGCAGGCTCGCGCCGCGCATCGCGCCGCGGTAGATCGAGCCGTCGGCGAAGGTGAGCTCGCGCACGCCGGGGGCGATCTCGTGGCCGGGGACCGGATCGGACTTCGCCCTGGTGCCGGGCGCTGGCAATGCCGCAGTCGGTAGAGGCGGCGCGGCCTGCGCCGCGGCCGCGACGGCCACCGCCGGCTTGTCCGCGGGCTTCTCGACGATCTCCTGGATGGGCGTCGCGGCCGATGCCAGGAGCGGTGGCGCTGCCGCGGTGAGCTCCGGTTGCGGATTGCGGATCGCCGGCGCGGGCTCCGGCGTCGCGGCACGATTGGGGCGCACCAGCGCATCGAGTCGATTCTTCGCGAGCGACGCGAAGCTGCCGTTCGGATACTTGTCGAGATAGGCGCGGATGTCCTCCGGGCGCGCCGAATCGCGCACGCTCACCCAGAATTCGCGCTCGATCTGCAGCGTCATGTCGGCGCTCGGCCCCGCGGCGGCGAGCGCCGGGCCGCGCGCGCCGCTGCCGCCGGCGAATGTGAAGTCGCCCTTCAGCGAGGACGAGTCCCACGGCGTCTGCAGCTTGCGCGTCTCGCGCTCGACGCCTTCGCGTACGCGCTTGAACATGATCTCGACGGGCAGGTCGGGCACCTTGATGTTCTGCAGGATGTGCTTGGTGTAGATGCCGTTGCGGCCGAAGCCGTCGGCGGCGACCGAGCCCGGCGCGGTGGCGTACGCGATCAGCGTGCCCGACGGCGAGCTCATCTGCGCCAGGCCGGAGCTGGTGAGCTTGAAGCTCGCGGCGAACGGGTTGTCGCGGCACGCGTCGAGGATGATGAAGTTGAAGCGCGTGCGCGCGCGGTCCATGCGGTCGAAGATCTGGCCGATCTCCACGGAGAAGAACGTGACGTCCTCTTCCGAGCCCATGGCCGCGTCGATGGGCACCAGGTAATTGCGCTCCTTGAATTGCATCGCGTGGCCAGCGTAGAAGAAGAGCGCGGTGCTCGCGCCGTCGATCGCCTGGCCGAACTCGCGGATGCCCGCGATCATGTCCTTGCGCGAGGCGTTCTCGCGCAGGATCACCTGGAAGCCGAGGTCCTTCAGCGCGTCGCCGAGGTCGTGAGCGTCATTTACCGCGTTGCGCAGCGGGCTCGTGCCGTAATTGTTGTTGCCGATGAGGAGCGCGACGCGGTCGGCCGCCGGGGCCACGACCGGCGCCGCGCACGCCAGCGCCATCGCGGCGCGCGCTGCCCATTGGATGAACCGGAAATTCCCTGGCGCCAAGTAACCTCCCTCGAGCGAAAAATTATCGCTCAAAGGCGCCTCGGTGCGTGAGTTATCGCGCGAACGCGGCGAGCTCCGGAAGGTCCGCTCGCTCGTGCGCGAGCCTCGCCCACGCCTCGCGCGCCTCCTGGGTGGCGCCCATCTCCTGGAGCATGAGCGTGAACAGGATGCGATCGGAGAAACTCCCCTTGTCGGAAGGCCTGCGCTTCTCGACCTGCGTGAGCGCCTCGGAGGACAGCGTACGGAACTTGCCGGTGCCGACCTCGATGCCCGCGACTGTCACCATCCACGAGTACTCGGTGTCGGGAAGCAGGCTCGCGGGGACGCGGTACGTTCCGCCCGCCGCCTTCGCGTGATGCACTGGCTTGTCCTGGCCGGCGACCAGCAGCACGAACTCGCCCTGCGCCCTGGGGTCGGCGGAGCGCCACAAGAACGTGGGCCGGAGCGACGCGATGCGGCCCTGCGTCGGAAAGAGAAGCTTCGGCTCCACGTCGGGCTTCGGGACCGCGGCGGAGCGCATGCGCACGCTCGCAGCCGAGGTCTGCGCTACCTGCACCAGCACCTTGTTGTTCGTGCGCCACGCGGTGTCGCGCATGATGGGTGGCATGCCAGCGGCCCCGGAAATCTCGGTGTCCTTCACGAGGTATTCGGCCGCGCCCTTGAGGATGTACTCCTTGCCGCTCGCGATGTACATCACCGAGGCCTGCGACTCCCTGCCGACGGTGATCTTCTGGCCGCGCGCTAGCTCGGCGAGCAGCACCGGCCGGGGGCTGCCGTCGATGGCGATGTCGCCCTTCATGTTGGTGATAAACGCGATGCCGTCGGCGTACACCGCGGGCACCGCGGGCACCGCAAGGAAGATCGCGGCGAATGCCGCGTGCCGGATCGTTTTTCTCATTGGACCGCCTCCACATGCGCCAGCGCCGGCGCGACGCGCGCCGTACGAATGCCCCACACCTTGACCGGGCTATGCCCCTTCACGTTGTGCGTGCCCAGTGGATCGAAGTTGAAGCGCTCCCCGACCCTCGACACCACGGACTCGGTGATCACGATCTTGCGCCCGAGGTCCTTGGTGAGCCCTTCCACGCGCGCGGCGACGTTCACCACGTCGCCGATCGCCGAATAGTTGTGCCGCTCCGAAGAGCCGATGTTGCCCACGGTCACCGTGCCGTAGTTGATGCCGATCCCGATAGTGAGCGTTGGCAGGCCCTCGTGGGCGAATTCGACGTTGAGCTGGTCCAATTCCGCCATCATCGCGAGGGCGCATTCCACCGCGTCGCCGCAGGGATCGTCGAGCTTGAGGGGGGCCCCAAAGAGAATCATCATGCCATCGCCGATGAACTTGTCAACGGTGCCGTCGAACCGGTGGACAGCGTGCACCATGCGGTCGAAATAGCGCTGCAGGACCGCCGTCACCACCTGCGGAGACATCTTCTCGGAAAGGGCCGTGAAGTCGCGCACGTCGCTGAAGAGGACGCACACCTCGGCGAGCTGCCCGCTTACGCCGGGCGTCATGGTGCCGCCCATCATCTCCTTCATCACTGCCGGGCTCACCTGTCCAGCGAAGTGCTGCCGCAGGCGCAGGCGGTCCACGGTCGCCTCCACGGCATCGAACACGCCCCTCGCGACGAGGGCGATCCAGAATGCGGCAACCACGGACGCCAGCGGAAGGACCACCTGTGCGGAGTGGATCGCGGTAGCGCTGGCGGCCGCGAGCGCGAGCGGCACGGCGATCGCGAGCGCAATCACCCCGAGCGGGGTCGCGCTCACTGTCACGGCGAGCATCGCGATAGCCACCAGCAACCATCGCACGTATTCCGGCACCGGTCGCAGCAGCCCGCTCGCGAAATGGCTGCGCAGCACCTGCAAGTGAACGAGCACCCCCGGCTGGTCGTAGGCGAGGCGGCCGCTGTACATACCCTGCGCGGCGCCGGCGGCGACGCCCGGGTCCTGCGCCAGGAGCCGCACCGGCAGGCGCCAGCGATCCGTGGTTCGGACGAGGCTCCCGATGAGGACCACGCGCCCCGCGAACCGCTTCGCGGCGCTGGCGTCATCCATGGCCGCCAGCTCGTGCAACGGCACATAGTCGAGAGGGGCGCCGAGGGTGTAGTCGATGTAGCCTTGGTCGACGGGGCGGCCCATCGCGCGGAGAAGCTGCCCCGCGAATGTGGGAACGGGCTGCGCGGTGCGCGAGAGACGCCACTCGCTGAATGCGCGCGACACCGAGTCCGGGTCGCG
>JBBRQA010000129.1:0-11350 GCA_038227085.1 Burkholderiales bacterium
ACTTCGCCATCCAGCGCGCGTGCTCCTCGCCGAGGCCGGGCAGCGTGATGCCGACCAGGATTGGATGCGTGGGCGCCGACTCGAGCTTGAATCCGACGGGCCCACCGAGCGGCTGCGCGTCGAGGAAATGGTCCGAGTAGATCGATTGCGGCGCGCCCGAGAAGCCGTCGACTTTCTCCGGCATCATTGCCGCGGATACGACGGTCGGATGGAGGAACGTGCGCTTGCCAAGCGTGAGCTGGGGATCCGGGGCGCCGCTTCGCAGCAGCACGCCGGGGCTTCCGATCGCGCCCGCGGCGAGCACGAAGTGGCGGGCGCGAACGCGCACGCGAAAAGCCGAGGACGATGCGCCGTTGCCCGTGATGCCGTTGGCCTCCAGGGACACGACGCGATCGCGCGCAAAGACGAGGCGCGCGACCCGCGCGCGATGCACGAGTGTTGCACCGCGCTCGAGTGCCGCGGGGATCGTGGTCACCAGCATCGACTGCTTCGCGTTGGTGGGGCAGCCCATGCCGCAGTAGCCCAGGTTCCAGCAGCCCTTCACGTTGCGCTGGATGGCGCCGGTGGCGATGCCGAGCTTCTCGCAACCGCGCCGCAGGAGATCGTTGTTCAGGTTGGGCGCCACGGGCCACGGCGCGATGGCGAGGCGCTCCTCCATGCGTTGGAACCACGGCGCGAGAACGGCCTCGTCCATCGATGCGAGGCCCAGCGAATCCTTCCAGTAGCGGAGCGTGCGCGGCGGCGTTCGGAAGCTCGACGTCCAGTTCACGGTGGTGCCGCCGCCCACGCAGCGCCCTTGCAGGATGGTGATCGACTTGTCGAGCGTCTGGCGCCCGGCGCTTTCCTGGTAGAGCTGCGGGTAGGCCTCGCGCTCGCGCATCCGGAAGTCGGTGGAGCTCGCAAGCGGGCCTTCCTCCACAATCACCACGTTCAGCCCCGCTTGCGCGAGGATCTCCGCGGTGACTCCGCCCCCCGCGCCGCTGCCGATGATGACGACGTCGGCATCGAGGTCGACGTCGCGATCGAGCACTGCCGCGTCGATCACCTTCCAGCCTGCGGCCAGCCCCTCCCTGATGGGGTCCCTGATGCTCATGGTCTTTCCGTAACGTCCGGCGGCCCCGGGTATCCGATCGCGTTCCAGGAAGCCTCATTTCCGTACCAGGCAGCCTGGATCAGCTGCGTAAGCGCCTCGTAGCCCTGCCGCTGCAGGTTGAAACGGCTGTGGCGCCAGCGCGTGAGGAAGGCCTTCAAGCTCTCCGCGGTCGCCTCGTCCACGCGCGTCCAGAGCCCTGCGAACGCCATGCGCGACGGCGCAAAGGAGAGGAAGCTGAAAAGCTGCGCGAGCTCTTCCTGCACCGCGGGCGCGAGGCCGGAGACGGCGCGGTCGAAAGCGGCGACGACATCGGCGACGTTGCGCGCACGCGAGGCTTCGTCGCCGAGGGAACCTGCGAGCACGACCGGCACGAGCGCGCGCACGATAGCCGCGCTCTTCTCGTTCAGTACGCGGTAGGAATCGGCGGGCGCGGCGAGCGGCTGGTCGAGGTAGCGCGTCGCCGCGAGCAGCGCCGCGCCGGCGATGCCGACCTTGATGAACTGGCGGCGTGTGAGCAAGGTCAGCGCGAGAGGAGCTTCAGCAGGCGCTGGAAGCGCGGCCCATACGGCGGGCGCAGCTGCTTCATCGCATTGAGGCGCGATTGCCGGAACACCGACTTCCTCTTGGAGAAGGTCTCGAAGCCGGCGCGCCCGTGGTATTCGCCCATGCCGCTCGGGCCGACGCCGCCGAAAGGCAGCTCCTCCTGCGCGATGTGCAGGAGCGTCTCGTTCACGGTGACCCCGCCGGAGATCGTCTCGGCGAGGACGCGATCGACCGCCGCCGCATCGTGGTCGAAGACATAGAGCGCGAGCGGGCGCGGGCGCGCGTTCACATATGCGATCGCCTCGTCGAGCGATCGATAGGCGACGATGGGCAGGATCGGCCCGAAGATCTCCTCCTGCATGAGGCGCATCGAGTCCTTCGCGCCGGTGACGAGGTGCGGCGCCATGCGAGGCGAGCCCACGAAGTCCTCGCCTGCGGGATTGATCGCCTCGACACACGCCCCCTGCGCCCGGGCGTCGTCCAGGTACGCGGCCAGCCGCGCGCGATGCCGGTCGTTCACGATGGCCGTGTAGTCGGCGTTGTCGCGAAGGGTGGGATAGAGGCGGGCGACGGTGGCGCGCGCCGCCGCCATGAATTTCTCTACGCTCTCCTCGGGCACCAGCGCGTAATCGGGGGCGATGCAGGTCTGGCCCGCATTGAGGCATTTGCCGAAGAGGATCTTGTCGGCGGCGTCCGCGGCGTCGATGCCGCGGCCGACGATGGCAGGGGACTTGCCGCCCAGCTCGAGCGTCACCGGGGTGAGGTTGGCGGCAGCCGCGCGCATTACGTGGCGGCCGACGGCGGTCGAGCCGGTGAAGAGCAAATGGTCGAAGGGAAGGGCGACGAATTCCTGCGCGACCTCGGGCCCGCCGTTCACGATCGCGAGCACGGCCGGATCGATCTTCTCCCTCATGAGGCGCGCGAAAAGCTCGCCGGTAGCGGGCGCGGCCTCGGACATCTTCACCATCACGCGATTGCCCGCGGCGAGTGCGGCGACGATCGGTCCCACCGCGAGATAGATCGGATAGTTCCATGGGACGACGACGCCGACGACCCCGAGCGCCTGATAAAGGACCTGCGAGCGGCCCGGAAGAAACCAGAAATTGGTCGCGCGGCGCTGCGGGCGCATCCATGCTTTCAGGTGGCGGCGCGCATGCTTGATCGCGCCATGCGAGGGAAAGAGCTCGAGCAATTGCGTTTCTTCGCGGGCGCGCCCCTGGAAGTCGCGATCGATGACGGCGCAGAATGCGTCGGCGTTGTCGCGCAGCACGCGGCCGAGGGTGGCAAGCGCCGCGTCTCGCGCCGCGAAGTCGAGGCTGCCGGAGGCGCAGAGGGCCGCGCGCTGGCGCTCGAACGTAACGCGAAGGGGTGCCGTGGGGGCCGGAGAATCGTTAAGGTTCAACTTTAAATATATTCAATAATATATTGATATTAATCAATTAAAAGATTTACTCTAGTAGAGAATCAAACGAGCGTTTGAATTCAAGGCAAGGATAGCATTCACCGTGGCCGCCCAGAAGAAAGAAACCCCCAGCAAGGGTTCCGCGAAGGAGCTCGCGCAGCATTTGCGGCGCCTGAAAGAGCTGCGCGGCCCCGGCTCGAAGCGGCCCGCCAACCTGCCGGAGCTGAAGCGCTTCCAGTCCCAGCGCCTGGCGCAAAGCTATCGCGACCTCGCCTCGCAGCCGCGCTACCGGGCCGCCACCGCGTTCTTCCTCGATGACATCTACGGTCCCAAGGACTTCAGCGCGCGCGACCAGGAGATGTTGCGCATCGTGCCGGTGATGTCGCGCATCCTTCCGGCCAGCGCGGTGGAAACCGCGGCGCTCGCGATCGAGCTTGAGGCGCTCTCCGAGGACCTCGACCAGCGCCTGGCCGCCGCGCTCCCCGACGGGCCGATCGGCGACGCTTCCTACGGCAAGGCATATCGCGAAAGCTCGACCCCGGAGGAGCGCCGCCGCCAGATCGACCTCATCGAGGCCGTGGGCCGGCGCCTCGACGCGCTGGTGCGCAAGCCCCTCGTCGCGCAGATGCTGAAGCTCATGCGCAGGCCCGCGCACATGGCGGGGCTGGGGGACCTGCAGGAATTCCTCGAGGAAGGCTTCAACTCCTTCCGCTCGATGAAGGGCGCCGACGAATTCCTCGCGACGTTGCGCAGCCGCGAGGAAGACGTCTCTAGCCGCCTTTTTTCCGCGGCGCCGGATCCGTTTTCGATCTAGGTTTCTCTTCCGCTGGCTTGGGAGGGGCCTTGGGCGCGGCGGCGAAGAGCGTGTCGAGCTCGTGCTCCACCGCCTTGTGGATGGAGCCCTTCATCGCCTTCAGCAGGAATCCCAGCGCGATCGACAGGTGCAAGTCCTTGTCCGTGATCCTGAGCGAGCCGGTCAGGCCGGGTCGCTGGAAATTGAGGACATCGCCGGCCCAGGAGCCCTTCAGGTCGAACTTGGCTCCCAGGTGGCCTTCCATGCGCTCGGCGGCCGCGCGTGCCGCAGCGATGCCCAGGTTGTGCGCGCGCGTGATGTCGATGTCTGCCATGCGTTGTCTCCGGGGGTCGGTCTGCTGCGGTTCTACTTCGCGCCCATCACAAGGTCGGGAAGCCAGACCGCGATCCCGGGCGCGACGCAGATCAGGAATATCGCCGCGAACATGAGCCCGAGGAACGGCATCACTCCCCAGATCACGTCCTTCAGCGGGATGTCGGGCGCGATGTTGCGGATCACGAAGATGTTGAGGCCCACCGGCGGATGGATGAGTCCCATCTCCATCACGATCGTCATGAGGACGCCGAACCAGATGAGGTCGAAGCCCGCGGACTTGAGCGGCGGCAGGAAGAATCCGAGCACCAGCACCAGGCCGAGGATCGCGGCGAGCAGCAGCCACTTCGACAGGTGCATGTCGACGATCCACTGCGCCCCGCTCTGCGACAGATGCAGGTAGCTCATCACATAGGAATAGAGCAACGACATGCCGATGATGAACATGAGCATGGTCGATTCACGCAAGGTCGCGGTCATGATGGGTGCGAGGTCGCTCGGGCGCCACATCGAATAGATGCTCGCGATGAGGACGAGCGCCAGGATCGCGCCCAACCCCGCGGTCTCCGAGGGCGTGGCGAGCCCGCCGTAGAGCGCCACCATCACGCCGATCAGCAGGATCACGAAGGGCAGCACGCGCGGCAGCATCTCGACCTTCTGGCGCAACGTGAGCGTGTTGTCGTCCAGGTACGCGGACTTGGAGCCGCCGGAGCGATACACCGCGTCGGCCGTGCGGTACTCCTTGCGGAAGCGCCACACCGCGTAGCTTGCGAACAACGTGACGAGGAGGAGCCCCGGGCCGATGCCCGCCAGGAAGAGGCGCCCAAGCGACACCTCGGCGGCCACCGAGTAGAGGATCATCGTGATCGAGGGCGGCAACAGGATGCCGAGTGTGCCTCCCGCGGCGATGATGCCGGCGGCGAAGCCCGGCGAGTATCCGCGCCTGCGCATCTCGGGGATTCCCGCCTGCCCAATCGCCGAGCAGGTCGCGGGGCTCGAACCCGCCATGGCGGCGAAGAGGGCGCACGCGAATACGTTGGCGATGCCCAGGCCGCCCGGCACGCGGCTCATCCACGCATGCAGCGCCCCGTAGAGGTCGCGCCCGGCGCGCGAACGCCCGATCGCGGCGCCCTTCAGGATGAAGAGCGGGATCGAGAGCAGCGTGATGCTCGCCATCTCCTCGTACACATTCTGCGTGACGGTGTTCAAGGAGGCCGCGGGCATGAAGAAGTACATGAAGACCACGGCGACGCTGCCCAGCGCGAATGCGATCGGCATGCCCGAGGCCATCACCACCAGGGTGACGCCGCCGAAGAGCAGGCCCAGCGCGAGAATGCTCATCTGGGCGCCCGGCGCTTTTCCAGGTGCGCGGCGATCTGGAGCGCGATCTGCGCGGCGAGGAGGGTCATCCCCAGCGCCATGAAGGAGTAGGGAATCCAAAGCGGCGGCCCCCACGCCGAGGTCGTGGTCTGCTTGTCGACGTAGGCCTCGTGCAATAGGGTCCATGACTTCCACGCGAAAAACGAGCAGAACAGGAACGACCCGGCGTCGACGACGAGGGCGCGCACGCGGTTGGCGGCCGGCGACAGGAACGCGGACAGCAGCTCGATGCCGATGTGGCCGCGAAACGACTGCACGTAGGCGCTCGCGGTGAACACGGCGCCCACGATGCAGAATACCGCCGCCTCGTCCTGCCAATCGGTGGTCGCCTTGAAGAAATTGCGGGAGACCACGCTGTAGGTGAGGATCGCCGCGGCGGCGATCAGCGCCAGCGAGCCGATGCGCACGATCCAGCGGTTCAGCCACGCGAGCGCGCGAGCGGCCGCGAGCGGTCCCTGGAGAGGAGCCTCCGGGCCGGAGTCGGGATCGAGCCCGGCCTCGACGAGCCGGCTCAAAGGAGCTTTTCAGCCGCCTTGAGGATCTGCGCGCAACTCTCGCTCTTCTCGGCGTAGTCCTTCCAGGCGGTGCGCCGGGCGATGTCCTGCCACTTCTTCAGGGTCGGCGCGTCGAGGTCGTAGACCTTCGCCCCGGCCTTCTGGTAGACGCCGGCCACTGCTTGATCGTCCTTCTTGGCGCCCTCGGCCCCGAACTTCTCCATGTCCGCGCCGACCGCCATGATCGCGTCGCGCTGGTCCTTGGGAAGCGCGTCGAAGATCTGCTTTGACATCATGAGCGGCTCGCACATGAACCAGTAGGCCTTGCCGCGCCCCGTGGTGAGGTGCTTGGCGAGCTCCTCGAGGCGGAACGAGATGAGGCTCGTGGACGAGGTGAGCGCCGCGTCCATCGCGCCGGTCTGCATTGCCGCGTAGATCTCGTTCGAGGGAAGGGACAACACCGAGGCGCCCGCGTCCTTCAGCACCATGTCCATCTCGCGGCTGCCGCCGCGAATCTTCATCCCCTTGGCATCCTCGGGGCCCACGAGGGGGCGCGAGCGGCTCGCAGCACCGCCCGCCTGGAAGATCCAGCTCACCATCACGATCCCCTTGTCCTCCAGGATCTTCGTCAGCAGTCGCCCCACCTCGCCATTCTTCCACTGGCCCGCCTGCTCGTACGAGGGGATGATGCCCGGCATGAGGCCGATGTTGGTCTCCTGCACCTCGCCGCCCGCGTAGGGGAGCGGATATAAGCTGAGGTCGAGCGCGCCCTTCCTCATCGCGGAGAACTGCGCGTTGGTCTTCATGAGCGACGACCCGGCGTACACCTGCGCCTTCAAGGCACCCTTGGTGCGCTTCTCGAGCTCCGCCGCGAACTTGCGGCAGAGGACGTCGCGGAAGTCCCCGTCGTCCCCGGAGCCTCCTGGAAACTGGTGCGAGATCTTGAGCATCGTGCCCTGCGCGCGCGCGGCGCTTCCCCACAGCGTGAACGGGACGGTGGCGGATGCGGCGAGCATGAAACGGCGGCGTGAGAACGACATGTGGAACTCTCCTCTCGTTATGGGTGGGCCGTAGCCTTCTGCGCGGCGACGGTTGGAACCGGTTCGGGTCAGGCGGCCTGGCGCACTCCAGTGGTCCTGCGTGCCTCGGCGGCGAGGTGCTCCATGGCGGCGAGGACGCCGCCCTTCTTCATCGGCACCGCAGCGAGTTCGAGGCCCATCTCGACGCCTGCGAGCGTGCCCATCAGCGTGAGGTCGTTGAAATCGCCCAGGTGGCCGATACGGAAAATCTTGCCGGAAAGTTTCGACAGTCCCTGCCCCAGCGACATGTCGAAGTGCTCGAGGACGGCCTTGCGGAAGCGGTCCGCGTCGTGTCCTGCGGGCATCATCACGGCGGTGAGGGCGGAGCTGTACTCCACCGGGTCCTGGCAGAGGATCTCCAGACCCCAGGCGCGCACCGCACGGCGCGTGGCCTCTGCGTGGCGGTCGTGGCGCGCGAACACGTTGGCAAGGCCTTCTTCCTCCAGCATCAGGATCGCTTCGCGCAGTCCGTAGAGCAGGTTGGTCGCCGGCGTGTAGGGGAAGAAGCCGGTGGCGTTGGCGCCGATCATCTCGCTCCAGTCCCAGAACGAGCGCGTGAGCCCCGCGGACTTGCTCGCCGCGAGCGCCTTCTCGGAGACCGCATTGAACGACAAGCCCGGCGGAAGCATGAGGCCTTTCTGAGAGCCGCCAACCGTGACGTCCACGCCCCACTCGTCGTGGCGATAGTCGATCGAGCCCAGCGACGAGATGGTGTCGACCAGGAGGAGTGCGGGATGCTTCGCGTTGTCCATCGCCTTGCGCACCAGCGGGATGCGCGTGGTGACGCCGGTCGAGGTCTCGTTGTGCACGACCGCCACCGCCTTGATCGCGTGGCCCTTGTCGGCGGCCAGGCGCGCCTCGACGGCGGCGTGGTCCGCGCCGTGACGCCAGTCGCCGGGAATGAATTCCACGTCGAGGTTGAGCTTCTTAGCCATCTTGTGCCAAAGCGAGGCGAAGTGGCCGGTCTCTGCCATCAGCACCTTGTCGCCGGGAGAAAGCGTGTTCACCAAAGCCGCTTCCCACGCGCCGGTGCCGGATGCGGGATAGATGATGACGGGGTTGCGCGTCTGGAAGATGCGCTTGATGCCTTCCAGCACTTCCTTGCCGAGCCTCTGGAACGTCGGGCCGCGGTGGTCGATGGTGGGATGGTCGATCGCGCGCAGCACGCGGTCCGGCACGTTGGTGGGACCGGGAATCTGCAGGAAATGGCGTCCGGCGGGCATGAAAGTCTCCTCGCGAGTAACAAAAGCCCGTATGCGTCATTGCTGCCGGGCCCGATTTTCCATCCATAATGCCGTAGCAGCGACCCGTTTGGCACGCCCCCCGGTAAAAGCCCCCATGACCCCTCCGACCCCGCTCTCCGCGCGCCTCGCGCGCGAAGTCGATGGCGAAGTCCTGTTCGACATGGCGAGCCGCGGGCGCTACTCGACCGACGCCTCGATCTACCAGGTGTTCCCGGTCGGCGTGGTGATCCCGCGCAACGTGGAGGCCGCCATCATCGCGATGCAGATCGCCGCGGAAGAAGGCGTCGCCATCCTTCCGCGCGGCGCGGGGACGTCGCAGTGCGGGCAGACCGTGGGCGAGGCGCTGGTGATCGACGACAGCAAATACGTGAACCGCGTCCTGGAAGTCGACGCGGCGGCGCGCCGCGCCGTGGTCGAGCCCGGCAAGGTGCTCGACGCGCTGAACGCGGAGCTGCGCCCGCTCGGCCTCTGGTATCCGGTC
Source organism: Burkholderiales bacterium (assembly GCA_038227085.1). Lineage (GTDB taxonomy): Bacteria > Pseudomonadota > Gammaproteobacteria > Burkholderiales > Usitatibacteraceae > Usitatibacter. The sequence goes on from JBBRQA010000129.1 coordinate 8,843, forward strand.
GACGTCTCGACCTCCGCGCAGGCGACGCTCGGCGGCATGGCGGGCAACAACTCGTGCGGCTCGCGCTCGCTCGCCTACGGCAACATGGTGGATCGGGTCGCCGCCATCGATGCATGGCTGCCCACGGGGGTGAGGGGCCGCTTCGACGATGCGCCTTCGGATCGCCGCATCATCGACATCGCCACGCGCGCGGCCGCTCTATACGCGCGGGAGAAAGACGAAATCGCGTTGCGCACCCCCCAGGTCGCGCGCAACGTGGCCGGCTATAACCTGAACCGCCTTGCTCCCGACAGATTCAACCTCGCCAAGCTCCTCGTCGGCAGCGAGGGCACGCTCGCCTGGTTCGAGAAGATCCACCTCGATCTCGCCGAGCTGCCGAAGCACAAGGCGCTCGGCGTGGCGCACTTTCCGCGCTTCTACGACGCCATGGACGCGGCACAGCACATCGTGAAGCTCGGTCCCACCGCCGTGGAGCTCGTCGACCGCACCATGCTCGACCTGGCGCTCTCCAATCCCGCCTTCGCGCCCACCATCCGCGAGTTCGTGAAGGGCGAGCCGAACGCGATCCTGCTGGTGGAATTCGCCGGCGCCGAGCGCGGCCCGCAGGTGCAGGGCGTGAAGCGCCTCACCGAGCTCATGGGCGACCTGGGCTTTGCCGGGGCCGTGGTCGATGTCCTCGACGCCAGCCAGCAGAAGTCGCTGTGGGACGTGCGCAAGGCGGGGCTCAACATCATGATGTCGATGAAGGGCGAGGGGAAGCCCGTGTCCTTCATCGAGGATTGCGCGGTGCCCCTCGAGCATCTCGCCGAATACACCACGCACCTCACCGAGGTCTTTCGCAAACACGGCACCGAGGGCACCTGGTACGCGCACGCCTCGGTGGGATGCCTGCACGTGCGCCCGGTGCTCAACATGAAGGGCGACGGCGCGGTGCGCATGCGCGCCATCGCCGAGGAGGCGGCGGAGCTGGTGCGCCGCTACAAGGGCGCGTACTCGGGCGAGCACGGCGACGGGCTGGTGCGCTCCGAATGGATCGCGCCCTTCTTCGGGCCGCGGCTCACCGCTTCGCTCGCCGAGATCAAGTCGTGGTTCGACCCGAAAGGGCTGATGAACCCCGGCAAGATCGTTGACCCGCCCAGGCAGGACGACCGCTCGCTCTTTCGCTACGGACCCGCGTACCAGCAGCCCGCGCCCAAGACGATGCTCGACTGGACCGCGTGGGGCGGTCTCGCGGGCGCGGTGGAGATGTGCAACAACAACGGCCATTGCCGCAAGTTCGACGCCGGCACCATGTGCCCGAGCTATCGCGCAACCGGAGCCGAGCGCGATTTGACGCGTGGTCGCGCCAACACCCTGCGCCTCGCGCTTTCCAACCAGCTCGGCCCCGACGCAACCGCCGAGGAAGCGGTGCGCGACGCGTTGGACCTGTGCGTGTCGTGCAAGGGCTGCAAGCGCGAATGCCCCACCGGCGTGGACATGGCGCGCATGAAGATCGAGTTCCTCTCGCAATACAAGCGCCGCCACGGCTTCACCACGCGCGACAAGCTCATCGGCCACTTGCCGCGATACGCGAAGTGGGCGGCGCGGTGGCAGCCGATTGCCAGCGTCGCAACGCGCATTCCCGGCGCGGGCGCCGTGATCGAAGCGTTCGGCTTCGATCGGCGCCGCCCGTTGCCGGTCTTCCAGCGGTCATGGACTTCGAAGCAAGTCGCGAGGCACGAGGCTCGGGACGCAAGACGCCGCATCGTCTTGTTCGCGGATACTTTCAACAATTGGCTCGAGCCAGAAAATCTCGAGGCGGCGATGAAGGTCCTCGAGGCTACCGGCCACGAGGTCGTCATCGCGAGGGGCGATGGCAAGCGGCCCCTGTGTTGTGGGCGCACCTATCTCGCGGCGGGGATGCTCGGCGAGGCGCGCGTCGAGGCGCGGCGCACCATGGCTGCGTTGAAGCCGCATCTGGAGGCGGGGACGCCGATCGTGGGCCTCGAGCCCTCGTGCGTCTTCACCTTCCGCGACGAGTATGTCGCGATGTTTCCCGGCGACGCCCTGGTCGCGTTGCTCGCCGGCGCCCAGCTGGCCGACGAGTATCTCGCCGCCGAAATCCGCTCCGGCCGCATCGCCGCGCCGTGGCAGGCCGGCGCATCGGATACGATTCGCGTGCATGGACATTGCCACCAGAAAGCGTTCGGCACCTTCGACGCTACGCTCGAGCTCCTGCGCACGATTCCCGGCGCCGACGTCGCCGCGATCGAATCGAGCTGCTGCGGCATGGCCGGAGCCTTCGGCCACGAGAAGGAGCACTACGACGTGTCGATGAAGATGGGCGAGGCGGCGCTGCTTCCCGCGGTGCGCTGCGCCGCGGCCACCACGAAGATCGCCGCCGCCGGGACCAGCTGCCGCCAGCAGATCGTGGACGGCACAGGGCGCGTCGCACGGCACCCGATCGTGTACCTTGCGGAGCGCCTGTGAGCACCCTGCCGGGTCCGCCGATCCTCGACTCGTTGCGCG
>JBBRQA010000130.1:0-11290 GCA_038227085.1 Burkholderiales bacterium
ATCACCCACATCAAGATGACCGACCAGGGCTGCATGCTGCGCGCCTACGACCGGCCGATCATCGACGCGATCCGCGCCTCGCGCGAGGTGAGCACGTATATCCCGGCGCTCGCGTATTCGTTCTCGCACAATCCCACCGAGGTCGAGGTCGAGCACGAGGAGCGCCAGGCGGGCGAGTCGAAGTACTCGATGTACAAGCTGATCCGCCTCAACTTCGACCTCGTCACCGGCTTCTCGGTGCTGCCGCTGCAGATGTTTTCGCTGTTCGGCATCTTCATCTCGCTGGTATCGCTCGGGGTCTACGTCGCGGTGATCATCCAGCGCGTGCTGTCCGGGACCTACGATGGCATCTGGGTGATCTGGGACCGCGACATCCTGCAGTTCTTCCTCACCGGCGTGGTGCTCTTCGGCCTCGGACTCATCGGCGAGTACGTGGGACGCATCTACCAGCAGGTGCGCGAGCGCCCGCGCTTCCTGATCCAGGCGATCCTCGAGAAAACCGATCCGTGAGCGCGCCGCGCGACATCGTCGAGAATCCCTACAGCGCCGTCGTCTTCGCCTACCACGACGTGGGGGTGCGCTGCCTCTCGGTGCTGCTCGCCCACGGGGTCAAGGTCGAGCTGGTGATCACGCACCGCGACGACCCGAACGAGAACGTCTGGTTCGAGAGCGTGGAGAAGCTCGCGCGCGCCAACGACCTCGAGGTCGCCACGCCCGGCGATCCGAACTCACCGGAATTCCTGCAGCGCCTCACCGACATCTCGCCGGACTTCATCTTCTCGTTCTACTACCGGTTCATGCTTTCGCCCGCGGTGCTGGGAACCGCGATGCGCGGCGCGTTCAACATGCACGGCTCGCTGCTTCCGAAATTCCGCGGGCGCGCGCCGGTGAATTGGGCGGTGCTGCGCGGCGAGAGCGCCACCGGGGCCACGCTCCACGAGATGGTGGAGAAGCCCGACGCCGGGCGCATCGTCGACCAGTTTCCGGTGCCGATCCTGCCGGACGACCGCGCCATCGACGTGTTCCGCAAGGTGACGGTGGCCGCGGAGCTGCTCCTCGACCGCTCGCTCCCCGGCGTGCTGGACGGCATGGCGCCCCTCATCGTCCAGGACCTCTCGCAGGGCGGCTATTTCCGCGGCAGGAAGACCGACGACGGGCGCATCGACTGGACCAGGAGCGCGCGCGAGATCCACGACCTGGTGCGAGCGGTCGCCCCGCCCTATCCCGGCGCCTTCACCATGCTCGGCGCGCAACGATTGCGTGTCCTGCGCACGCGCGTCGTCGGCAAGAATGCGGTGCCGGCCACCCCCACACTGCGCCTCGCCGGCGCGTTCCTCAGCGCGGAATGCGCCGACGGCAGCGAACTCAGAATCATCGACTGCGACCTGGACGGCGTGCCATTCGATACGTCGACGTTCGCGCAGCACTTCGGCCGCGAGCCGGTCCCGCTTGGAGAACCCCAATGAAGAAAATCCTGATCCTTGGAGTGAACGGCTTCATCGGCCACCACCTCTCCAACCGCATCCTCGCCGAGACCGACCACGAGGTGTTCGGCATGGACATGGGCTCGGAGCGCATCGCCGACCTCATGTCCAACGCGCGCTTCCACTTCTTCGAAGGCGACATCACCATCAACAAGGAGTGGATCGAGTACCACATCCGCAAGTGCGACGTGATCCTGCCGCTGGTGGCGATCGCCACGCCCGCCACCTACGTCCAGCAGCCGCTCAAGGTGTTCGAGCTGGACTTCGAGGCAAACCTGCCGATCGTGCGAAGCTGCGTGAAGTACGGCAAGCGCGTGCTCTTCCCATCGACTTCCGAGGTCTACGGGATGTCGCGCGACGCCGAGTTCGATCCCTACGCGTCGGAGCTGGTGCTCGGCCCGATCGACAAGCAGCGCTGGATCTACTCGTGCTCGAAGCAGCTCATGGACCGCGTGATCTACGCGTACGGCTCGATGGGGCAGCTGGACTTCACGCTCTTCCGCCCGTTCAACTGGATCGGCGCGGGCCTGGACTCGATCCACACCGCGAAGGAAGGCAGCTCGCGCGTGATCACGCAGTTCCTCGGCCACATCGTGCGCGGCGAGCCTATCAAGCTGGTGGACGGCGGCTCGCAGAAACGCGCGTTCACCTACATCGACGACGGCATCTCGGCGCTCATGAAGATCATCGAGAACAAGGGCGGTATCGCGAGCGGCAAGATCTACAATGTGGGCAACCCGAAGAACAACTACTCGGTGCGCGAGCTCGCGCAGATGATGCTCGACCTCGCGAAGAGCTACCCGGAATACCGCGACAACGCGGCGAAGGTGAAACTGCTCGACGTGACCTCGGGCGAGTACTACGGCAAGGGATACCAGGACGTGCAGAACCGCGTGCCGAAGATCGACAACACCATGAGCGAGCTGGGCTGGGCGCCGACGGTAAACATGAAGGACGCGCTGAAGCACATCTTCGACGCGTATCGCGGCCAGCTCGAAGACGCGCGCGCCCTCGCGAGCTGACGCCATGGAAGAAAATCCGAAGGTCGGAGTGGTGATGGGCTCGCAAAGCGACTGGGACGTCATGCAGCACGCCGCGCGCGTTCTGAAGGACTTCGGCGTCGCGTTCGAGACCGGCGTCATCTCCGCGCACCGCACTCCGGACGCCATGTTCGACTACGCCGAGAAGGCGCGCGGCCGCGGGCTGGCTTGCATCATCGCGGGCGCGGGCGGCGCGGCGCACCTGCCGGGCATGATCGCCTCCAAGACGACACTCCCGGTGCTCGGCGTCCCGGTCCCCTCGCGCCATCTCGCCGGGCAGGACTCGCTCTACTCGATCGTGCAGATGCCCAAGGGCATCCCGGTGGCGACCTTCGCGATCGGCGAGGCGGGCGCGGCCAACGCGGGCCTCTTCGCGGTGAGCCTCCTCGCGGGCGCCGACGCCGCCCTCGCGCAGAAGCTCGCCGAGTACCGCGAGAAGCTGCGCGAGCAGGTCGCGGCGATGCAACTGCCCGACGTGCTGTGATCCTGCCGGGCGCTACGCTCGGCCTCCTGGGCGGCGGGCAGCTGGGCCGCATGTTCACGGTCGCCGCGCGCACGCTGGGCTACCGCGTCACGGTCCTCGATCCCGATCCGCTCTCGCCCGCCGCGGAATTCGCCACGGGGCACCTCAATACCGCGTATACCGATCCCGCGTCGCTGGCCGAGCTCGCGCGCCATTGCGCCGCGGTCACGACGGAATTCGAGAACGCGCCGGCCGAAGCCCTCGACGCGCTCGCCGACCGCACGGTGGTGCGCCCGAGCGGCGCCTCGGTTGCGGTGGCCCAGGACCGGCGCCGCGAGAAGGGCTTCCTCGCCGATCGCGGCTTCCCGGTCGGCGCCTTCGCGTCGATCGATACCGCGGCGGACATCGCGCCTTCGCTCGAGCGGGTGAAACTTCCCGCGCTCCTCAAGACCGCGCGCTTCGGCTACGACGGCAAGGGCCAGGCACGCATCGAGTCGCGCTCCGACCTCGAGCGCACCTTCTCCCGGTGGAAAGCGGTTCCGTGCGTGCTCGAGGAGCTCCTGGTCCTCGAACGCGAGATATCGGTGGTGCTCGCGCGCGGCGCGGGCGGCGAGATCGCCGCCTTCCCGGTCGCCGAGAACCGGCATGCGCACGGCATCCTCGACATCACCGTCGCGCCCGCGCGCATTGCCGCCGAGCTCGCGCGGGAAGCCACCGAGCTTGCCGCGCGCATCGCCGGGGCGCTCGACTACGTGGGCGTGATAGCGGTCGAGATGTTCGTCGTGGGCGGCAAGCTGCTGGTGAACGAGATCGCGCCGCGCCCGCACAACAGTGGCCACTACACCATCGACGCGTGCCGCACCTCGCAATTCGAGCAGCAGGTGCGCGTGCTCTGCGGGCTGCCCCTGGGCGACCCGTCGCAGCACACGCCCGCGGTGATGGTGAACCTGCTCGGGGACATCTGGAGCCGGGGCGAGCCGCGCTGGGAAGCGGTGCTCGGCCATGCCGGCGCGCACCTGCACCTCTACGGAAAGCGCGACGCGCGGCCCGGGCGCAAGATGGGCCACGTTACCGTGTGCGAGTCCGACCCGGCACGCGCCCTGGCGATCGCGCTCGAGATCCGGCGCGCCCTGGGAATCGGCGCCGCCGGCGAATCCGTCTAGGGCGCGGCGCGCATCCAACCGGTATCGTTCGCCCAAGGAGGTCCTCATGCCGATCATCACCCGCCTCGCCGTGCCGTTCGCCGTCATGACCGCCCTGGTCGCCCTCGCCGCACCCGCCGCCGAGCGCAGTGAGATTCGCGCGGCAAGCGGATTCAACGCCATCGCACTCGCCGCCCCGGTGAAGGTCGACGTGGTGCAAGGCGACAAGGAAGGGCTCGTCGTCGAAGGAGACGCCGACGCCCTCGCCGATCTGGAGACCGTCGTCGAGGACCACACCCTCAAGATCCGCAAGCGCTCGCGCATGGGCCTTTCCGGCCTGTCCAAGGTTCGCGTGCACGTCAGCGCGAAAGCGCTCGAGGCGCTGAAGATCGCGGGTTCCGGGGACATCTCCGCGGCAACGCTGCGCGCGCCTGAGCTCAAGATCGCGGTGTCGGGGTCGGGCGATGTACGCATCGGCCAGCTGGACTCCACGACGCTGCAGGTCTCGATCGCCGGCAGCGGCGACGTCGTGGTGGGCGGCAAGACCGACACCCTGTACACCTCGATCGCGGGCTCGGGCGACGTGAAGGCGGGCAAGCTCGCGGCTCGCACCGCGAAGATCTCCATCGCGGGCTCGGGCGACGCGACCGTATGGGCGCGCGAGCAGCTCACGGTGAGCGTGGTCGGATCCGGGGACGTGCGCTTCTACGGGGATCCCGAAGTCAAGCGCTCGATCCTCGGCGGGGGCAGCGTGAACCGCCTGGGCGCGACCCCTTCCTAGATGCCGGGCTGGTTCCGCTCGCGCGCACGCGAAAAGTCACGGCCGATCGACAAGGGGCTGTGGAGCGAGGCCACATCGTCCTGGCTCTTCATGCGTGGCGTGGATGCGGCTTCATCGGAGAGGCTTCGGGAAATTTCCGGCCAATTCCTCGCCACCAAGCATTTCTCCGGGGCCCACGAGCTGGCGATCTCCGAACTGATGATGGTCGAGATCGCGGCGCAGGCGTCGATCCTGGTCCTCGAGCTGGGCATCGAATGGTACGACGGCTGGACCGAAGTGATCTTGTATCCGTCGCAGTTCGCCCCGGAGCGCGAGGAGGTCGACGAGGACGGGGTGGTGCATCTCACCCAGAACGCGATGTCTGGGGAAGCGTGGCTGGGCGGGCCGGTCATCCTCTCGTATGAGGACGTCGCGATGACAGCCGACGAGAAATTGCGCGTGGCCGGCTACAACGTGGTGATCCACGAGTTCGCTCACAAGCTCGACATGCGTAACGGCGATCCGAACGGCTTCCCGCCCCTTCACGCCGGCATGAAGGCCTCGCAATGGAAAGAGGCGTTCGCCGCGGCTTACGCCGATTTCTGCGCCCGAGTGGATGCGGCCGAACGCCTCAACGAGCGGCGCATGCAGGCGGCCCTCGATGCGCTACCGTTGGATCCATATGCCGCCGAGAGCGCCGGTGAATTCTTCGCGGTCGCTTCCGAAGGCTTCTTCGAGACGCCCGAGTTGCTCGCTCCCGCGTACGGCGCGGTGTACGAGCAACTCAGGCTTTTCTACCAGCAGGACCCGCTCGCGCGCCTGAGCTAGATCGGCGCGTCGGGAGTTTCCTCGCCGCGCGCGCGGCTCTTGCCGATGTTCTCCGCCTCTTCCATTTCCCGCGCTTCTTCGGGCGACTTGGGCGCGGCGTCGCGCGCCTCCTTCTCGATGTCGTGATTCTGCACGTGCTCCTTCAGGCCCTCGTTGTACTGGCGCGTGGCCTTGTAGTTGCCTTCGCCGTACTGCTGGCCTTCGCCGCTCTGCTTATCGCTATCGGGGGTGGTCGTTTTCATTGCGTTTGTCCTTTGGGGGAATCGGAACCTGCTTTTTGCGACGGGTTAGGGGCGAGATTCGAGTGATCGTTCGGCTGCCCGGGAAGGGGCATGGCCGACTGCTCCGCGCCCTTGGAAACTTCGGTCGTGTTGGCGGACACGGGGGTCGTACCGGGGGGATCCCCGGAGGGTTCAGCGGGCGCCTTGCCGATCACGACTGCGGACGCGTCGGCCTTGGGGAGAGGATTCGCGTCGCGGTTGTGATCGCCGCACGCGGCGAGGCTTGCCAAGGCGAGGACGGCGACCATCGCGCCCACGCGTGGGAGGTGCACGGGATGCATGACTTTCTCCGCATGCCACCCGAGGGGCGGCTACTCCATCACGATAGGACGGGGGCGGCGCGCCCGTTATCGGACGCAAGCCCGGCGGCGCGTAGGAGCCTGCTGAGAGACTAGAGGAAGAGGACGGCGGGGAAAACGGCGATGGCGAGGACGATGAGGATCCACTCGCAATTCCAGCGCTTCAGGTGTCCGGTGTAGTGCAGGATGATCGCGGCTATTGCGAACACATAGAAAGCAGCTAGAAGCATTTCCTGTTCCCCATCCCTTTGGTGCGGCTAGGATACAGGAAAGGCTAGGGCCTAGACAGCTTCCTCCCCAGTCTCCCCGGTGCGGATGCGGAGCACCTGGCCCACGTCGAAGACGAAGATCTTGCCGTCGCCGATCTTGCCGGTGCGCGCGGCCTTCACGATGGCGTCCATCGCCTTCTCGAGGAGCGAGTCGGCGACCACCACCTCCACTTTCACCTTCGGCAGGAAGTCGACCACGTACTCGGCGCCGCGATAGAGCTCGGTGTGGCCCTTCTGGCGCCCGAACCCCTTCACCTCGGTGACGGTGAGGCCGGTCACGCCGATCTCGGAGAGGGCCTCGCGCACCTCGTCCAGCTTGAACGGCTTCACGATCGCTTCGATTTTTTTCATGCGAAAGGCTGTCGCTCAGGTCTTCGGACGGAAGCCCGATGTTATCGGAAAGCGCCAGTCCTTGCCGAAGCTGCGCGGCGTGATGCGCACTCCGGGCGGAGCCTGGCGGCGCTTGTACTCGTTCAGCTGGATGAGGCGCACGACCTGGCGCACCACATCGCGGTCGTAGCCCGCGCTCGCGATCTGGTCGGGCGACTGGTCGCGCTCCATGAAGCGCTCCACCACGGCATCCAGCACTTCGTAGGGCGGCAGCGTGTCCTGGTCCACCTGCCCGGGCGCGAGCTCCGCGGAGGGCGCCCTGTCGATGACGCGCTGCGGGATCACGAGGCCCTTGGAGTTGCGCCAGTTGGAGATGCGGTAGACCAGCGTCTTCACGATGTCCTTGATGACCGCGAAGCCGCCCGCCATGTCGCCGTAGAGCGTCGCGTAGCCGGTCGCCATCTCGCTCTTGTTGCCGGTGGTGACGACGATCGAGCCCATCTTGTTGGACAGCGCCATGAGGAGCGTGCCGCGGATGCGCGACTGCAGGTTCTCCTCGGTCTTGTCGGCCTCCATCTCGCCGAACGAGGGCGCGAGCTGCGCGAGGAAGGCCTCGAACACCGGCTTGATCGCGATCTCGGTGTACGCCACTCCGTGGATCCTCGCCATCGCGCGCGCGTCCTCGATGCTCATCGATGCCGTGTAGTCGGACGGCATCATGACCGCGTGCACGCGCTCGGGCCCGAGCGCATCGACGCACACCGCGAGCACGAGCGCGGAGTCGATGCCCCCGGAGAGGCCCAGCAGCACGCCCGGAAAGCGGTTCTTGTTCACGTAGTCGGCGGTGCCGGTCATGAGGGCGCGGTAGATGAGCTCCTCTTCGGTGAGCGGCGGGGCGCGCGTGCCGCTGACCGCCGTGCCCTCGAACTCCACGATGTCGATCGCCTCGCGGAACGTCTCCGCCTGGTAGGTGAGCGCGCCTTCGGCGTCGAGCGCGAAGGATGCCCCGTCGAAAACCAGCTCGTCCTGGCCGCCCACGCCGTGCACGTAGAGCAGCGGCAGCCCCGTCTCCTTCACGCGCGCGCCCATGTGCTGGTAGCGCTCCGCCTGCTGCGCGCGGTGGAAAGGCGAGGCGTTGATCGATATCAGGAGCTGCGCGCCGGCCGCCTTCGCCTTGGCCGCGGGCTCGGGAAACCACAGGTCCTCGCAGATGGTGAGCGCGACCTTGCGCCCGTCGAGCTCGAACACGCACGGGCGGTTGCCCAGCTCGAAGTAGCGCTTCTCGTCGAAGACCTTGTAGTTGGGCAGGCGCTGCTTGAAGTAGAACTGCTCGATGCGCCCGCCCTTGAGCACGGCGGCCGCGTTGTAGCGCGTTCGCCCCTCGCGGTGGGGATAGCCCACGATCACCGTCACGTCGAGGCAATAGGGCGCGAGCTTCATCAGTTCCGCCACGCACGCGTCGCAGAAGTCGTCGCGCAGCCACAGGTCCTCGGCCGGATAGCCCGAAAGCGCCATCTCCGGGGTGACGACGAGCGCCGCGCCGGCGGCACGCGCGGCGTCCACCGCCTCGCGGATCTTCGCCGCATTGCCCTCGAAGTCGCCCACGGTCGTATTGACCTGAGCCACTGCGATTTTCATGAAAACCGGCAATGGCCGCTCGCGCGGCTAGAATGGATTGGACGCCATTATAGAACCCCCCCGTGCCAGAAACCCTGCGCGTCCTCGACTCCCTCGAGGGCGTGAGCGCCGCCGACTGGGACGCCCTCGCCGGCGGCAATCCCACCGTGTCCCATGCGTTCCTCGATTCGCTGCACGCGAGCGGCTGCGCATCGGCGCGCACCGGCTGGAGCCCGCAGTACCCGTCGCTCTGGGACGGTGACCGGCTGGTGGGCGCCGCGCCCCTCTACGTGAAGAGCCACTCGTATGGCGAGTACGTATTCGACTGGGGCTGGGCCGACGCCTACGAGCGGCACGGCATCGCCTACTACCCGAAGCTCCTGTGCGCAGTGCCGTTCACGCCCGCCACCGGCCCGCGCCTGCTGGCGCCAAGCCCCGCGCTGCGCGCGCGCCTTGCGAAGGAGCTCCTGCGCTTTGCCAGGACCGACGGGCTCTCGTCGCTGCACATCCTCTTCCCGCGAGACGACGACGCCGCCGCGCTGCGTGACGCGGGGATGCTGGAGCGCACCGGCATCCAGTTCCATTGGCGCAACCCCGGCTACGCGGACTTCGAGGCCTTCCTCGCGGCGTTCTCGCACGACAAGAGGAAGAAGATCCGCCAGGAAAGGAAGCGCGTCGCCGCCGCCGGCGTGACTTTGCGGCGGGTCACCGGCGACGAAGCGAGCGCCGCCGACTGGGACTTCTTCAACAAGTGCTACCGGCGCACTTATCGCGAGCATCGCTCGACACCGTACCTCACCCGCGAATTCTTCGGCATGCTCGCCGAGCGCATGCCCGGCAATGTCCTGCTGGTGATCGCCGAGCGCGACGGCGTGCCGATCGCGGCTGCGCTCGACCTCTTTGGCGAGCACGCTCTCTACGGGCGCTACTGGGGGAGCGTCGAGCACGTGCCGGGCCTGCATTTCGAGGCCTGCTACTACCAGGCGATCGAGTTCTGCATCGAGCGGGGAATCGCGCTCTTCGAGGGCGGTGCGCAAGGCGAGCACAAGCACGCGCGCGGCTTCCTCCCCGAGGCCACGCGCTCCTTCCATTGGCTCGCCCATCCGGCATTCAACCAGGCCGTGGACGAGTTTCTGGGCGAAGAGGGTGCGCGCATCTCCGCGTACGTGGATGAGCTGAACGAGCGAACGCCGTTCAGGAAATAAATGGTGTCAGGTACAAATTTCGCCGGCTGAAATGTGTACCTGACACCACTTATTTTTTCCACGCCGCGGCGAATTGCTTCCAGTGCGCCGCCTCCTGCACCGCGAGGAAGGCGCGGAACAATTCGACTTCCCGGGCGTATTCCTCAGGATTCACAATGCCGCGGATCAGCTGGAAGCGCTGGAACAGCAGATAGGTGTTGGCGACGTCGGTCTCGCAATAGTTGCGGATCGCCTCGATCTCGCCGCGCTTCCACGCGGGATAGACCTGCGCGCCGTCCATGCCGAGCTTGCCCGGCAGGCCGCAGAGCTGCGCCATCTCGTCCAGGGGCGCCCACGCGCGGTTCTGGTAGCCGGCGAGGACGTCCATCAAGTCCGTGTGCCGCGAGTGGAAGCGCGAGATGTAGTTGTTGAACTTGAACTCGCGGTCGTTCTCGCCCTGGTCCCAATAACAGCAGCCGGGGATGCCGTGGATCATGGCGCGGTAGTGGAGCACGGGAAGGTCGAAGCCGCTGCCGTTCCAGGAGACGAGCTGCGGCTTGTATTTCTCGACGCCGTCGAAGAAGCGCTTCACCACCTCGGCCTCCGCATCCTCGCGCGTGCCGAGCGTCCACACCTTGAGCCCGTCGTTGCTGCGCAGCGCGCACGAGATCGCGACCACCTTCTGCACATGCGCGGGCAGGAAATCGTTGCCCGTGGCCTGCCGCCGGCGCTGCTGCACCAGGTCGACGACGGCGTCCTCGCTCACCTCCGGCCCCAGCTCCCAGAGCTTGCGCAGCCCCCCGGCGTCGGGAATGGTCTCGATGTCGAAGACGAGGATCGGCGTCATCAGGCGGGGAATACTCCGGTGGAAAGGTAGCGGTCGCCGCGGTCGCACACGATGTGCACGATCACCGCGTCCTTCACCTCGGAGGAGATGCGCATCGCCGCGGCCAGGCCACCGCCCGAGGAGATGCCCGCGAAGATCCCCTCTTCGCGCGCGAGGCGCCGGGTCATCTCCTCGCTTTCCTGCTGGCTCACTTCCACCACGCGGTCGATGCGCGAGCGGTCGAAGATCTTCGGCAGGTAGGCCTCCGGCCATTTGCGGATGCCGGGAACCTGCGCGCCCGGCTGGGGCTGCACGCCGATCACCTGGATCGCCGGGCTTTTTTCCTTCAGGAAACGCGAGCAGCCCATGATCGTGCCGGTGGTGCCCATGGTCGCGACGAAGTGGGTGATCTTGCCCTGCGTGTCGCGCCATATCTCGGGGCCGGTGCCCACATAGTGCGCGAGCGGATTGTCGGGATTGGCGAACTGGTCGAGGATCACGCCCTCGCCCGCGTCGCGCATGCGCTCGGCGGTGTCGCGCGCGAACTCCATGCCGCCCTTCTCCGGGGTGAGAACGAATTGCGCGCCGAGAGCCGCCATGGTCTGGCGTCGCTCCACCGACAGGTGCTCCGGCATCACCAGGATCATGCGATAGCCGCGCATCGCCGCCACCATCGCGAGCGCGATGCCGGTGTTGCCGCTGGTGGCCTCGATCAACGTGACGCCGGGCTTGATCTCGCCGCGGCGCTCGGCGCCGAGGACCATGGA
>JBBRQA010000131.1:0-10863 GCA_038227085.1 Burkholderiales bacterium
AAGAGGAGGCGCGGCGCGGCAGCGAGCGCCACGCCGATCTCGAGCGCCCGCCGCTCCCCGTAGGAAAGGCTCTTCGCGCGCACGCCTTCCTTGCCGGCGAGTCCAACGTTGGCAAGCGTCTGCGCAGCGCGCTCCCGCGCCGTCGCGACGCGGGAAGCATCGCGCCATGGATCGAGGCCTTGCCGGCGGAACTCGGGCGTCGCGATGACGGCGTTCTCGAGCGCGGAGAACTCGTCGAAGAGATTCATCACCTGGAAGGAACGCGCGATACCCAGCCGCGCGATGTGCCGCGGCGCGAGCCCGGTGATGTCCCGGCCCTCGAAGGTTACGCGTCCGGCATCGGGAGCGTAGCGGCCCGTGAGCACGTGAAAGCAGGTGGTCTTGCCCGCGCCGTTGGGCCCCATGATGCCGTGCACCTCACCCTCTTCCACCGCGAAGCTCACGTCCTGCAGCACGGCGCGATCCCCGAAGCGCTTGGCGAGCCGTTCGGCCGTGAAAAGCGGCACGCTCACGCGGTCCTGCCTTTCAGCATGCCCGCGATCCCTTCCGGCTTGAAGAGAACCATCGCCATGAAGAGCAGCCCGTACCAAAGGAGCCACGTCTCCGTATACGCGCCGAGGAGGTCGCGCGCGAGGATGAAGAAAGCCGCGCCCACCACCGGCCCCCAGAAGCTCACCAGCCCGCCGCCGACGAGCACCATCATCACCACGAAGCCGGAGTTGTGAAGGCTCATCACGTTGGGGTAGGCCGATTGCTGGGCCATCGCGAAGAGGGCGCCGGCGAGCCCAGCGATCGCGCACGAGACGGTGAAGGCGCACCATTTGTAGAGCCAGGTGTTGTAACCCGCGAACGACGCGCGCGTCTCGTTCTGCTTTACGGCGGCCAGCACACGGCCGAACGGTGAGTTGACCAGGCGCCACAGCACGAGCGCGACAGTCACGAACGCGGCGAGGGTGAAATAGTGCAGCGCGATGCCACCCGCCAGCGGGACGCTCGTGAAGCCCAGCTCGAGCACCGGGCGCTTGATGTTGAGCAGTCCATCCTCTCCCCCGGTCACGCCGTGCCACTTGATCGCGACGAACCAGAACACCTGCCCGAACGCGATGGTGAGGAGCGCGTAGTAGATTCCGCGGCGGTGCGAGATCATCGCGCCAACCAGCGCTCCGGCGAGCGCGGCTCCCAGCACCGCCGCGGCGAGCGCCGGCCACAGGCCCGCCCCCAGGCGCAGCTGCGCGAGGCCGAACGCGTACGCGCCCACGCCGAAGAAGGCGCCATGCCCGAAAGACGGCAATCCGGAGTGTCCCAGCAGGAGGTTGTAGCCGAGCGCGAAGATCATCCACACCATGATCTCGAGCGCGAGGTACGGGTAGAGGCCGACCTTCAGCACCCAGAAGGGCGCCGTCGCGAGCGCCAGCGTCGCGACCACCAACGCCGCCGGGAAGGGCGGGGCGCGCGTCGAATGGGCGGGCCGGAAATCCATGGCGGTTAAATATACGTTCCAAAGTTGCAACGAGCAAGAACATTTGTTCTAATGCCGTGAATGAACGCGCGCGCCGGCAACTACGAGGAGCTCCAGGCCGAGATCGGACGGCGCTTCCCGGCGCTTTCGCGACAGCTGCAGCGTATCGCACGCTTCGCGCTCGAGCGGCCGCACGAAGTGGCCCTCGACACGGTGGCCGCCGCCGCGACCAAGGTCGAGGTGCAGCCATCGGCGATGGTGCGCTTCGCGCAGGCGCTCGGCTACGACGGCTACTCCGACATGCAGCGCATCTTTCGTGATCGCCTCGTCGAGCGCAGCCACAGTTACCGGGAGCGCATCGCGTCGATGCGCCGCACCCATTCGCCGGCGCTCTCCCGGCCGAAGGCGGTGCTGCACGATTTCGTCGCCGGCTCCATCGCGAACCTGTCCCACCTCGAGGAGCACGTCACCCCGGAGAAGCTTCAAGCGGCGGTGTCGCTGCTGGCGAAGGCCGGGCGCGTCCACCTCCTTGCGCAGCGCCGCGCCTTTCCGGTCGCCTGCTACTTCGCTTATGCGCTGGGCCAGCTCGAGCTCGCCGTGACGCTCCTCGACGGCGTGGGCGGCATGGTTCGCGAGCAGGCGCGCGCCATCAAAGCGGGCGACGTGCTGGTGGCGGTGAGCTTCCGCAACTACTCGCCGGAGGTAATCGAGCTCGCCGCGGAAACCTTTCACCGCGGCGTCGGGGTGGTGGTCATCACCGACAGCGCGGTCAGCCCGCTCGCCCGCAGCGCGACCGTGGCCTTCGACCTTGGTGACGCGAGCGATCAGCCGTTCCGCTCCCTGGTGGAGCCCTTGTGCCTTGCGCAATCGCTAGTGGTGAGCGTCGGCCACGAGCTCGCCCGGAAGATCACGCCCCGCCTCGCGAAGCGGCGCCGCAAATGACCATGCCCGCCTTCGACCTCGTGTGCATGGGGCGCGCCGCGGTGGACCTCTACGGCGAGCAGATCGGCTGCCCGCTGGAAGAGGTATCGACCTTCGCGCGCTATCTCGGCGGTTCGCCCGCGAACACCGCGGTGGGCGCCGCGCGGCTGGGCCTGCGCGTGGCGATGATCACGCGCGTGGGCGACGAGCAGAACGGCGCCTTCGTGCGCCATGCGCTCGCGCGAGAGGGAGTCGACGTCTCGCAGGTGACGACCGACCCCGCGCGCCTCACCGCGCTCGTTTTCCTCGCGATTCGCGGCCCCGACGATTTTCCGCACATCTTCTACCGCGACAACTGTGCCGACATGGCGCTCGAGGCCGGGCACGTAGACGCGGCCTTCGTCGCGGGTTGCCGCGCACTTCTCGTTTCCGGCACGCATCTGTCGCGGGAGTCCACGCGCCTGGCTTGTGAGCGCGCCGCGGACGCCATGCAGGGCCCCGGACAAAGCGTCGTGCTCGACATCGACTATCGCCCGGTGCTGTGGGGCCTGGCGCGGCCCGCGGACGGCGCGGCCCGCTTCGCGCCGTCGCCGGAGGCGACCGCAACCGTGCGCGCGTTCCTGCCGCGCTGTGACCTGGTAGTCGGAACCACCGAGGAATTCCAGATCGCGGGTGGTTCAGAAGACGTGATCGCGGCGCTGCGCGCGGTGCGCGCAACCACCGCCGCGCTCCTCGTCGTGAAGAGGGGCGCGCGCGGCTGCGTCGCTTTCGAAGGGCCGATTCCGGCGCGCCTCGAAGCGGGCGCGATCCACGAAGGCTTCCCGGTCGAGACTTTCAACGTCCTCGGAGCGGGCGACGCCTTCATGGCGGGGTTCCTCGCCAGCTGGCTTCGGCACGAGCCCGTCGCGGAGTGCTGCCGCCAGGCTAATGCGTGCGGCGCAATCGTGGTGTCGCGGCACGGGTGCGCGCCGGCGATGCCCGGCAAGGCGGAATTGCGCGAGCTCCTCGACAACGGGGTCCCCACGCCGCGGCTGCGCGAGGATGCCCGCTTCCAGTACCTGCACCGATTCGCCGTGCGCCGTCCTGTGGACACGCCGCTGCACGTGCTCGCGTTTGACCATCGCGCGCAGCTCGAAGCGCTCGTCCGTGTACACGGCGGCGCGCCGGAGCGCATCGCGAAATTCAAGGCGCTGGTCGCGCAGGCGTTCGTGCGCGTGAGCCGGGGACGGCGCGGCGCGGGTGCGCTCGTCGACGATCGCTACGGAAGCGCGGTGCTGCCGGCGCTCACTGCCGCGGGCACCTGGATCGCGCGCCCGGTGGAAACGCCCGGCACCAATCCGCTGGAGTTCGAGCAGGGCGCGCACGTGGGGCTCGCGATGCGCGCCTGGCCCGCATCGCACGTCGCCAAATGCCTCGTGCACCTGCGCGCGGACGACGCTACGGCTCACCTCGAGGCGCAGCTCGCGACGATCCGCATCCTCGCGGAGGAGTGCGCCGCCAGCGGCCGCGAGCTCCTGCTGGAAGTGATCCCCCCGCCCAGTGACGACGACGACGCGTCCACCACTGCGCGCGCGATGCAGGCGATCTACGACGGCGGAATCCGGCCCGACTGGTGGAAACTGCCGCCCGCGCGCGACGCGCTCGCCTGGCGCGAGCTCGACGCCACAATCGAGCGCAACGATCCGCTGTGCCGCGGCGTGCTCGTACTCGGCCTGGACTCGGATGCCGAGGGGTTGCGCGCGGGATTCAAGGCGGCGGCGACGAGCCCATGGGTGCGCGGCTTTGCGGTGGGCCGCTCGATCTTCGCGGGCGCTGCCGGAAAATGGTTCGCCGGCGATTGGCCCGATGCGCGCGCGGTGGACGACGTCGCCATGCGCTACCTGGAAGTGATCCGACTTTGGGAAGAGGAGACAGCATGACGAATCCACGCATCGGCTTCATCGGGGTGGGCATGATGGGCCACGGGATGGCGAAGAATCTTGTCGCAAAAGGCTTTCCGCTGGCGTTCCTGGTGCACAAGGATCGCTCGCGGATCGCCGACCTGGTGGCGGCGGGCGCAAAGGAAATGAAGACGCCCGCCGATCTCGCGCAGGCGAGCGACGTGGTGATCCTCTGCGTGACCGGCTCGCCGCAGGTCGAGGACAACGTGTTCGGGGCGCAGGGCCTCCTCGGCGCCGCGCGACCGGGCCTCGTGGTGCTCGACACCTCGACCGCCGAACCCGGCTCCACCGCGAAGATCCGCGAGGCCTTCGAGGCGAAGGGCGTGGCCTTCATCGACGCGCCGCTCGCGCGCACGCCAAAGGAGGCCGAGGAAGGCCGCCTCAACACCATGGTCGGCGCGGGCGACGCCGATTTCGCCAAGGTGAAGCCGGTGCTTGCCGCCTTCTGCGAGAACATCTTCCACGTGGGGCCGCCCGGCGCGGGCCACACCCTGAAGCTCGTCAACAACTTCATGGCGCTCACCATCGCCGCGAGCATCGCGGAGGCGTTCGCCGTGGCCGCCAAGGCGGGCGTGAAGCTGGACAAGCTCTTCGAGGTGGTCTCGCAGGGCGCCCTCAACTCGAACATTTTCCAGATGATGGCGGGCGGCGCCGTGCAGGGCGACCTCACGCGCATGAAGTTCTCGATCCAGAACGCGGCCAAGGACCTTCGCTACTACACGCACCTCGCCGAGTCGCTGCCGATCCCGAGCTTCGTCGGCGAAGCGGTGCACCAATCGTTCGAGCAGGCCGTTGCGCTGGGCCTCGGCGACCGGCTCATCCCCTCGATGATCGAGGCCCAGGAGAAGTTGAATGGCATCCAGATCGTGAAGCGCTGACCAACCCCGGAGGACAAATAAGATGAACCACGAGAAACCCGCCTCACCCCGTCGCCGCAGCCTGATGCAGGCGATCGCCATCGGCACCGGCGCCACCTTCTTCGGCCCCTGGAAGGTGAACCACGCGTGGGCGCAGGCCGCCGCGAAGAAGCCCCTCACCCTCGGCCTCACCATGGACGCGAGCGGCCAGTACGGCGCAAGCGGCATGGAGGAGCGCCTGGGCGCGATGATGGCCATCAAGGAATTCAACGACAAGGGCGGCGTTCTCGGCCGCGCCGTCGAAGCGCTGCACATGGATACGGAGACCACGCCCGCCACCGGCTCGCGCATCGCCGAGCGCCTTATCACGCGCAACGAGTGCGCCTTCCTCGTCGGCGCCTTGCACTCGGGCGTGGCGAACGCGATCTCGCAGGTCGCGCAGAAATACGGCTGCGTGTTCCTCAATACCAACTCGAGCTCTCCCACCGAGGCCGGCAAGGACTGCCATCGGGTAAAGTTCGTTTGGGACGGCAACGGCACCAACTTCGCCCACGCGATAGTGAAGAACGCGATGAAGGTAAATGGCAAGAACTGGGTGCTCCTTACCAACGACTACGTATGGGGCCACGCGACTTCCAAGGCGACACGCGCACTGGTGGAAGCCAACGGCGGAAAGATCGTGGAAGAGATGCTGGTGCCGCAGAATACGCGCGACTTCAGCGCCTACCTCCTCAAGGTGCAGCAGCTGAAGCCGAATGTCATCGCCACCGCCGTGGGCGGCGACGACATCAAGGCACTGAGGAAGCAGGTGGTGCAGCTGAAGCTCGACAAGGCTTACGCCTGGATCAACAACCAGCAGGATTGGCCCGATGTCTACGGGCTGGGACCCGAGGAGATCTTCGGCGTGTTCGGCACCAACTGGTACTACCGCCTCGACCTGCCGGGCGTGAAGGAATTCGTGGCCGCCTACCAGAAGGCGTATCCGGGCGTGCAGATCAAGGTCCCCGGCAACGTCTACTACAACGGATACATGGCGACCCGGGAGCTGCTGCGCGCCGTGGAGCGCGCGGGATCGACGAATAACATCAAGGTGATCAAGGAGCTCGAGGCCCTGAAGGTGACGGCGCACGATCGCATGCAGCACTTCGATGCGTACATGAATCCGGCCACTCATCAGATGCAGCAGACCATCTACATGGCGACGTACAACGACAAGCCCGCCGAGAAGGACGACATCTTCAAGCTGCTCGCCCACGTGCCCCCGCAGGAGGTCGAGGACAAGGACGCGCCCGGCGCCTGCAAGCTGGAGAGCTATGAGGCCACGCCGACGTACGAGATGTAGGCTGTGGAGTTCTTCGCCAACCTGTTGCCGCACGTCGTCAACGGCTTGTCGCTGGGACTGCTCTTCGCGCTCATCGCGCTGGGGTTCATGCTGATCGTGGGCGTGATGGAAGTGATCAACCTCGCCCACGGTTCCTTTTTCGCCCTCGGGGCGTACGTGGCCCTCTCCCTCCTCGGCGCCACGGCGGCGCCCCTTTCCTATGCGCTGGTGCTGGTCGCGGCCCCGGTAGCGGTGGGCGCATCCGGCATGCTGCTCGAGCTTTGCCTGCGCCGCACCTACGGAAAGGATCCGCTGTACGGCCTGCTTCTGACTTTCGGGGCAGCGCTGGTGATCGAGGAGCTGATCCGGGTCGTGTGGGGCTCGCGCGAGCGCTCGCTTCCGCTTCCCGAAGCGATCTCGGGGGCGGTAATGGTGGGCGGCCTCATTTACTCGCGTTACCGCTTCTTCGCTTGCGTGCTTGCCGCTGCGCTGATCGCGCTGCTGTGGATTTTCATCGAAAAGACCCGGGTGGGCGCCATCATCAAGGCCGGCGCCCACGACAGCGAGATGGTGCGGGCGCTGGGCTACAACCTCGCGAGGCTGCGTTTGGGCGTCTTCGCGCTGGGCACGGCGCTCGCCGCCGTCGCCGGCATCGTCATGGCGCCCATCTGGGGAATTCGACCGCACGTCGGCGTGGACGCCGTAGTGCCCGCCTTCCTGATTATCGTCCTGGGAGGGGTGGGAAGTTTCTGGGGCGCCGTTGCCGCGGGCATCCTGGTGGGCCTCGTCGTCGGACTCGCTGGGGCCTATGCCTCGGAATGGTCCCTGATGTCCATGTACGTCCTCTTCATCGTCGTCGTCACGGTGCGTTCGCGCGGCTTCGCCGGCAAGAAGAGCGCGCTCGACACGTGATGGAACTGGTGCCGGAGCCCGATTTCCGACAAGCTAGGCGAAACCGATCCTCATTTAGAAAGAGCCATGGTTCTCACGGGAAAGACGGCGGTAGTCACTGGCGCCGCCGGGACGATGGGGCTCGCGGTGGTGCGGACGCTGCTCGAAGATGGCGCGCAGGTCGCCCTGGTGGATATCGATGCCCTGCGCCTCGACGGACTGGTGCGCTTCCTACGCGGTACCACGGTTGCGGTACCTTGCGACATCGCCGATCCCGGCGCGGTGCGACAGGCGCACCAGCAGATCGAGAAGGTGCTCGGGCCCGTCGACATCCTGGTGAACAACGCGGGCGTGCTCTCCAACGACAAGGCCGAAGCCACCGCGGACGCCGAATGGCGGCGCGTGATGTCGGTGAACGTCGACGGCGCGTTCTTCTGGGCGCGTGCGGTGCTTCCCTCCATGAAGAGGCGTGAATGGGGTCGGATCGTGAACATCTGCTCGCTCGCGGCCAAGACCGGCGGCCTCACTGCGGGCACGGCGTACGCCGCATCGAAGGGCGCGATGACTTCCCTGACCTTCTCGCTCGCGCGTGAGGCGGCGCTGCACGGCGTCACCGTCAACGGGGTGTCGCCGGCCTACGTGAAGACCCCCATGGTCACCGAGCAGCTCACCGAGGCCCAGCGCCGCCAGCTCCTCTCGCAGATCCCCGTCGGCCGCTTCTGCGAACCCGAGGAATTCGCGCATGCCGTGCGCTTCCTGGTCTCGCCGTTGGCGGGCTTCATCACCGGCGAGATCCTCGATGTGAACGGCGGCCTGCACATGGACTGACGTCTTGGACCTCTTCGACTTGAAAGGAAAGTGCGCCTTCGTGCCGGGAGGCTATGGTGGAATCGGGATGGCAGTCGCGCTCGGTCTCGCCGAGGCGGGCGCCAGTGTCGCCGTAGCGGGGCGTAGCGCGACGAAAGCCGTGGCCCTTGCCGAGAAGCTTTCGGGCGATGGGCACCGCGCGTTCGGCCTGGCCATGGACGCCAACGATGTCGCGAGCATTCGCGCCAGCGTAGGCTCGGCCGCGCAGGCCCTGGGAGGCCTGGACCTGCTGGTGAACTGCATCGGCTTCAACCGCGAGCAGACGATCGCCGAGGTAAGTCCCGAGACCTTCGACGAGATCTATCGCGTGAACCTGCGCTCAGCGATGTTCCTCGCGCAAGCCGCGGCGGCGCGCCAGATCGAGGGGCGCCGCGGCGGTAAGCAAGTCCACATGCTCTCGGTTCGCTCGCAGCTGGGGATGCGCGGCTACGGCTACTCGGGTTACTGCGCCACGAAGGGGGCATTGGTGATGCTGGTGAAGCAGCATGCGCTCGAGCTTGCGCCGCACGGGATCAACGTGAACGGAATCGCACCGACCGTTGTGCTTACCGAAGCCGCGGAAAAGTGGCGCAGCGACCCGGGCCGCTGGGAGGAGCTCCTTGCGCGCATCCCGCTGGGCCGTGTGGCCGATCCTCAGGATATCGTGGGCGCCACCTTGTTCTTTTGTTCACGGGCTTCGGATTTCGTGACCGGCCAGGTCCTCTACGTGGATGGCGGCCTCACCGCCGCCCAGTAGCGCCGAAAGATCGTCTGTGCCTGATTTCCCGCTGCGGGATGTTGCTGTTTCGCAAGCGTTAGATTTCCGCTGTCAGATTCGTCCGACGGCCGTATCAGACTTTGCGGGCAGCTCGTTTCAGGAGGGCTGACAGACCGTCCGGTGGGGGTCCCACGATGATGGCGCGGTTCGGATTGCGCCTGTTGGCGCATCCGGTCCATCACGGAGGGACCATGAGACGAGCCGTTCTCATTACGCTGGGCATCGGAACCATCATCGCCAGCGCCGCGGCCCTTGGAATCGGCGTGGCACAGCCACCGCAGGGACATTCATCGGATCTAGCGGGGGGCTTCAGGACCCTGGAATCCGCACGCAATGCGCATCGCGCCCGCATCGAGGCGCGATACACGTTCGAGCGCGCCGCGTGCGCCGGGCTCGGTGGAATCAAGCGCGATCGCTGCTTGATCTCCGCGCACGCAAACCGGGGCCGCGCCCTTCTCGAAGCCGCGGCGCCCTACGAGACGAGAAGCTGAAAAAGAATGAGCGTCCTGCACCGCTATACGTTGTTGATCCTCGTCGCCGCGCTGGCCGCCCTGCTCGGCGGCTGATGCTCTTGGCGTAGCGCCTCAGTGCGCCTTCGCGCGGAGCGAATGCGCGAGGACGATGGCGCATGTGAAGACGGCGAGCGCCCCTGACTGGTGGAGCGCGGCGAGGGGAACCGGAACCCTGAGGAGGAGCGTCGCGATGCCGATGGCGATCTGCACGGCGGCCGCCCCCAGCAACGCGTGGCTCCAGGCGCGGGCGCTCGGCGAGACGCCCCGATCCACGCGGATGCGCCACCAGAGCGCGACCACCGCAATCGCGATCACCATCGCGAGCCAGCGATGGTTGAACTGCACCGTGGCCATGTTGTGGATGAGATTCATCCACCACGGGTGGATGACCAGGATTTCGGCGGGGAGCCACTCGCCGTTCATCAGCGGAAAGGTGTTGTACGCATATCCCGCCTTGATCGCGGCGACCAGCGCCCCGGACAGTGCCATCACGAACACGAGAGCCACCACCGCTGCGCCATGCCGAGCGAGACCGCGGCGCGTACGCACGGCCGGAGCCAGCAGGAGCCCAAGCGCCACCCACAGCATCGAGGCGTAGAGGAGGAAGGCGAGGCCCAGGTGCGCCGCGAGGCGCACCGAGCTCACGCGCGGATCGTCAACCAGGCCGCTCTTCACCATGTACCAGCCCAGTGCGCCTTGCAGCCCGCCCAGCAGGAAGATGACCGCGAGCCGCATGCCCAGTCGGGCGTCGATTCGTTGCCGCGCGAGGAAGTAGAGGAAGGGCAACAGGAAGACCAGCCCGACCACGCGCCCAAGGAGGCGGTGCCAATACTCCCACCAGAAGATTTCCTTGAAGCCCTCCAGTGTCATGTCGTGATTGCGCAAGCGGAACTCGGGCGTGCGCTGGTATTTGCTGAAGGTTTCGGCCCAGTGGGCGTCGTCGAGCGGCGGGATGGTACCCACGATCGGCTGCCATTCGACGATCGACAGGCCCGAGTGCGTAAGGCGCGTGATGCCGCCTACCACGACCATGGCGAAGACCAGCGCGCAACAGGCCAGCAGCCAGGACGCGATCGCGCGGCGGGAATCGTTGGGGGAGATGCGAGACATCCGAGGTCGTAATTGTACCGACCCCGGATCTTGTGAGGTCTACTAGGCGGCCTTGCGCTCTCCCGAGCGCGCCTTGTCGAGCTGCTCGGCGGCGAAGCTCCAGTTGAGGAGCTTGTCGATCACCGCGTCCACGAATTCGGGGCGCCGGTTTTCGTAGTCGATGTAGTACGCGTGCTCCCACACGTCGATCGTGAGGAGAGGTGTCGCGCCCATGGTGATCGGCGTTCC
>JBBRQA010000132.1:0-10855 GCA_038227085.1 Burkholderiales bacterium
CTGCGAGGATTGTTTTCATGGTTGGTGCCTCGTTTCTAGAATAGGTCCACGCTGCCGGCGTGCTTCTTGTCGGTGCGCGGGGCGCGCGTGTCTTCGTCGATCTGCTTGATGCCGGCCACTATGCAGTCGAGCATCGCGCGCGAGCGCTCGATCCACTGCTCGGTGGCGCCGGGATGGGCGATAGGCGGGACGTTGAGCGAGATCGCCTCGCCCAGCTTCTCGCGCATCTTGTCCACGCGCAGTTTCTGCGCCTCGATCAGCTGGTTCACCAGGTCATGCGATTGCAGGTGCTGGACGGCGCCGTAGAGGTGGTCGAGCACCACGCCGTATTCTGCGGCCTTTTCCGGGAGGGCGGCGACGCTCGCGCGCTGCGCCGCCACGATGCGGTCGGCGGCGCCGCGAAAGGCGGTCATCAGCTCCTCCGAGGCCTCGCGCAGCATGGCCTGGCTCCGCGCGAGCTCGTCGGCGGTGATCGCGAGCCTTTCGTTCAGCGTGGAGGCGACCGTCACCAGGAGGTCGGCGGCTTGCTCCGCGCCCCCGGTCTTATGGGCGCCCTTCTCTTCCTGCATCATCGGCTCTCTCCCCTTCGCGGTGCGCGCCTAGCGCGTCACCAGAATCACTTCGAATCTCGCGTCGCCCACGTCGATCACGTCACGCTCGCCGATCGGGTGCGACCCCGGTCCCAGCGGCGCGCGGTTCAGGCGCGGGGATTCGTTACCGGAGAAGCGCGCGATGAAATGGCGCGCGCCGCGCTTGACCACGAGCGCGCTCTCCCCGCCCGCCGTGCCGATCATCGTGTTCGCCTGCTCAAGGGCGATGATCTCGCCCTTGCGCGTCCCCGCGAGCACGCGCAGTGCCAGCATTCCCGGCGCCTGCGCGGAGTCGGTGCGCACCGCTTCCTGCGCGGGGCCCATCCGGACCTGCGGGTCGCGAACGATCGCCATGGTGCGCGAAAGGTCCTCGCCGCCGCGCGGCGCCGGGCGGGGTACGCCCGGTGGCGGCGCGTGTTGAACGAGCATGGTGCGCTCGAATTCCGTGAGCACGGTGCTCTCGAGGTCGCCCACCGAGCCCGAGAGCATCGCGTCGTCGAAGAAATGCAGCTTGTGCTTGCCCACCTCGACCAGGTCGAGATGGTGGACGACCTGGTGGCTCGAGGCGATACCGTTCACCTTGGTGCCGTTGGTGCTCGCCAGGTCTTCCACGAAGACCGTGTGCCCCTCGATGCGGAACAGCATGTGGCGAGCGGAGATCGCCGGGTGGTCGATGCAGATGTCGCATGCCGGATGTCGCCCGACGATGGTCACGGCCTTCGCAAGCTCGACCTCCGAAACGATCGCGCCATCGAGGCTCAATACGACCCGTGCTCCCACTTACCCCTCGCGTCGGAATCGTGAAGTCGCCGTATCGGAGGCCTTCAACTGGTTGCTGACGCCGGTGACACCCTCGGTGGCGGCGGCGAGCTCGGCCGCGGCGTCCACCTCGGTCTGGAGCTCGACCATGCCGGCCAGGGTCGCCACGCCGTTGCGGCATTCGACCATGATGCGGGTGTCGGCCGTGCGCGGGTCGCGCCGCAACGCCGAGCGCACGCTCCATTGGAGCGAAAGGTCGCTGGCAAGCTGCACCGACTCCGGAGTTTCCTGGAAGCACTTCTTCTTCATCAACGACTCGACCTCCTCGACGCACTCCTCGACCGACAGGCGTTCAGTGGAAAGCACGAGATCGTAGAGCTCGGGGTCGCGCCAGTTCACTCCGAAGTGTCGCTTGGTGATCGCGCTGTGCGCCTCCTCGGAGAGCTGGATCTCGCTCTCCACGGTGTCGCGGTTGTCGGTGGCGAGGCGCTCCATCATGCGCGCGATGCGCGTCTCCAGGGGCGCGCACACGCGCACACGGATCACGTGCGGGATGTTCTTGAGCAGGTGCACCGCGCCCCAGCCGCGGATCACGCCGGTCGAATCGTCGCGCAGGAACTTGAAGGTTTCGTCGGCGGTGAAGATCGACAGGCTCGTCTTGTCCGTGGTGAGGCGCTCCCAGATGCCTGACTTGCCTTCGAGGAACCGTTCCACGTGGCTCTTGCGGAGCCGCATCTTGCTCGCGATCGGCTCGATGATCTCGTGGTAGACCACGCGCTTGCCGCAGCGCGCCGCGACTCCCGCCGCGACGTCCTTGCCCAGCGAACCCATCTCCCGAGTCATCGCGATCATTGGCATGGCATGCGCTCCTAGAATTCTTTCCATTCTTCTTCGTGGGGGGCGGCGAGCGCGGGCTCGCGCCGCTCGGTAATCTGGGGCGCGCGCTTCTCGCCACTGACCGCCTGCCACGCCGGCGCCGCGTGCGCCGGTGCGGCGGTACGGGGCTCGGCTACCGCGTTCTCGTCGATGCGGAACTGGGCGACCGCGCGGGCGAGTCCGGTGGCCTGGCCCGCCATGCTGGTGGCGGCCGCCGTAGCCTCCTCGACCAGCGAGGCGTTCATCTGCACCACCGTGTCCATCTGGGTGATGGCCTTGTTGATCTGCTCGATCCCCGAGCTTTGCTCGTGGCTGGCCGAAGCGATCTCGGTCATGATTTCGGCGACCTTGCGCACCGAGGCGACCAGCTCTTCCATGGTCTTGCCGGCCTCGCCCACCAGGCGCGCGCCCGCCTCCACGCCCTTCACCGAATTGGCGATGAGGCCGCGGATTTCCTTGGCCGATTCTGCGGAGCGCTGCGCGAGGCTCCTCACCTCGGCGGCGACCACCGCGAATCCTCGTCCCTGTTCGCCCGCGCGCGCGGCTTCGACGGCGGCGTTCAGGGCGAGGATGTTGGTCTGGAACGAGATGCCGTCGATCACGCCAATGATGTCGGTGATGCGCTTGGACGACGTGGTCACCTCCTGCATCGTGGTGACAACCTTGCCGACGACCAGGCCGCCCTTCTCGGCTGTGGCCGAGGCGCTCGAAGCGAGCTGGCTCGCCTGCTTGGCGTGCTCGGCGTTCTGGCGCACGGTGGTGGTGAATTCCTCGAGCGTGGAGGCGGTCTCCTCGAGCGAGCTCGCGTGCTCCTCTGTACGGCTGGAAAGCTGCTGGTTGCCCGCGGCCACTTGGCCCGCGCCCACCGCGATCGATTCGGCGCCGGTGCGGATCTTCGCGACCATGTGGCCCAGGCCGTCGTTCATCTCGGCCAGCGCGCGCAGCAGGTCGGCGGCCTCGTCGCGCCCGCTGGTCTCGACGCGCGAGGTGAGGTCGCCCGCGGCGACGCGCCGGGCGACTTCGACCGCCTCGCGCAACGGGCCGGTGATGCTGCGCGTGGTGGTCCACGCGACCAGCATTGCGAGCAGGAGCACGATCGCCTCGACCACGTAGACGGTGACGGCGAGGCGGTCGCCGTTCACCATCGCCGCCTGGGTCGCCTCCTGGTTCGCCTTCTTCTGCAGGTCGATCAGCCGGTTCAGCTCGGCCAGTGTCTTCTGGACGTGCGGGTCGACTTCGGTCATGAGCACCTTCGCCGCCTCTTCGTTGCGAAAGCTGGTGGAAAGCCCGAGGGCCTGCTGGAAGGGCTTGTCGATCTCCTTGTCGCTCTTGCTGAGCGCCTCGAGGATCTCGCGCTCCGTGGCGTTGAGGACCATGTGCGACATGCGCTCACGCGCCTCGTCGTAGGTCTTGCCGAGGCTGCGCGCGCGGTCCTCGTCAACCTGCATCGCCTTGATGTCTGAATGCAGGCCGATGTTGCGCATCACCGCCGACTGCTCGAGGGCGAGAGCCTTCATCTCGGCAGCGAGGTTCTGCTTGGCGCCGGCGGTGCCGATCACGGCGGCGAGGTCGTCGCGGCTCTTCTTGCCGAGCCAGATTCCGACGACGGATACCGCCAGCATGATGGCAAGTATCGCGCCGAATCCCAGGGCGAGTCGCGTGCCGATTCTCAGTTTGCGTAGGAACATTTTCTTGCTCTACTTGTAGATGCCGGTGCCCACGATCATGTCCTCGGAGCGCTGCAGGTACATGGACTTGGGCTCGATCTGCCGGGTGACGGGATTCATGAATTTGTAGTCCTGCCATCCCTTCGCGTCGGGCGCCCTGGACATCATCTCGACCCGCTCCTTGACGAAGTACTTGCCGTCGTTGTCGCGCAGGTCGATCAGGTCCTTGCCGATCAGCTTCGGGTTGGCGCCGTGCGCGAGGACCTTGCCCTTCATGTCATAGACGACTACGTAAAGGTCGCGATCCGTGAAGGCTCCCGATTTGTTATTGAAATCGGCGAACGCCTTGTCGCGCCCGACCTTCTTGAGATGCGCGATCGCCTTCTGGACCATGGCCGTGGCTTCGGCAGCGGTGCCCTTGGATTTGTCCTGAGCGGCGGCAGGAAAACCGATGCCGATCGACAGAGCGGCGCATGCGACGAGGAGCAGTCTTGTCATGGTGCCTCCCTAGGTTGTAGGTTCATTCGCCCAGTGTGCCGCAGCGCCGGCGCAACCCGTGTGGACTGGGTCACACGTGCGTCCCGCAGGCAATTACCCCTGTAATCACCTCTTGAACGCGATCTCGATTTCCTTCTCGCGTAAATCGCCTCCGGGCGAGAATTTCCACTGCGACAGCGTCTTGACGACCGCACGGTCGAACACGCGGCGCGGCCGGGCATCGACGATTTCCACGCGCGTGACTTCTCCGCTGGCGTCGATGGTCATGCGCGCCTTCACCATTCCACTTTCGGCACCCGCAATTACGGCCTCGCGAGAAAATTCGGGATCGACGCGGTTCAACGGCTTGAGGTCGGCGGAATCGGCGGATGCGGCCAGCGAGCAGAGCATCGCTGCGAGCACGGCGCCAGCCACGGCGCCACGTTTTGCGGCTATCGGAATGGTCGTCATACCTCCTTTTTTTTGACCTGGATGCGTGCCGCATTCTATTGATTCAAGGCGCCTTTTTCCTCCCCCCTGCGATTACAGCGGTAATCGTCACGCGACCGCCTGGCGCGCGCTCGAAGAACGGCAGGCGGGCCCTGCGTCGGACATTTCCAGCAGGAATTTCTGCATGTCCCAGGCCCCGGTCGGGCAGCGCTCCGCGCACAGGCCACAGTGCAGGCATACGTCCTCGTCCTTCACCATCACGCGCTCGGTCTTGAGCGCGGTCGACACGTAGAGCGACTGGTCGGGATGGGCGGCTGGAGCGTTCAAGCGCGCGCGCAACTCCCCCTCCTCGCCATTGGCCGTGAAGGTGATGCAATCCACCGGGCAGATGTCGACGCACGCATCGCACTCGATGCACAGCTTCGGCGCAAAGACCGTCTGCACGTCGCAGTTGAGGCAGCGCTGCGCCTCCTTCCAGGCGAGCTCGGGGTCGAAGCCCAGCTCGACCTCCTGGCGGATGTCTTTCAGCGCGATCTTGAGGTCCTTCAGCGGCACCTTGAAGCGCGCGTCCGGGGCGACCTGGTTGTCGTAGCTCCACTCGTGGATGCCCATCTTCTGCGACAGGAGGTTGACCATCGGCGGCGGGCGCGCGTGGACGTCCTCGCCGTGGCACAGTCGATCGATCGAGATGGCGGCGTCGTGGCCGTGGGCGACCGCCCAGATGATGTTCTTGGGGCCGAGCGCCGCATCCCCGCCGAAGAACACCTCGCGGCGCGTCGATTGCAGCGTCACCGGATCGAGCACGGGCATCCCCGAGTCGTCGAACTCGAGGCCGGCATCGCGCTCGATCCACGGGAAGGCGTTCTCCTGCCCGACGGCTACCAGCACGTCGTCGCATTCGAAGGTCTGGTCAGGCTCGCCGGTGGGCACGAGGCTGCGCCGGCCCTGCTCGTCGCGCAGAGCCTTCACCTTCTGGAACACCACGCCCCTCAGGCGCTTATCGTCGTGCAGGAAAGCCTTGGGCACGAGGTAGTTGAGGATCGGGATGCCCTCGTGCGCCGCGTCTTCCTTCTCCCAAGGGCTCGCCTTCATCTCCTCGAAGCCCGAGCGCACGATCACCTTCACGTCCTCGCCGCCCAGGCGGCGTGACGAGCGGCAGCAGTCCATGGCTGTGTTGCCGCCCCCCAGCACGATCACGCGCCGGCCGATCTTGGTCACGTGGCCGAACGCGACCGACGACAGCCAGTCGATGCCGATGTGGATGTTGGCCGCGGCCTCTTTGCGGCCGGGGATGTCGAGATCACGCCCGCGCGGCGCGCCCGAGCCGATGAAGACCGCGTCGTAGCCCTCGCCGAGTAGCTTCTTCAGCGAGTCGATGCGGATGCCCGCGCGAAACTCGACGCCCAGGTCGAGGATGTAGCCGGTCTCTTCGTCGATCACCGACTCGGGAAGGCGGAACTTGGGAATCTGCGAACGGATCATGCCTCCGGCGAGGCGGTCGGAATCGAAAATCGTGACGTGATAGCCGAGCGGTGCCAAGTCGCGCGCGACGGTGAGGGACGCAGGCCCCGCGCCCACGCACGCGATGCGCTTGCCGTTGCGCTTGGCCGGCCTCTTCGGCAGGCGATCGCGAATGTCCTCCTTGAAGTCCGCGGCGACGCGCTTCAGCCGGCAGATCGCGACCGGCTCGGGCTTCTCGCCCTGGTTCTCCTCGACGCGGCCGCGCCGGCAGGCCGGCTCGCACGGGCGGTCGCACGTGCGTCCCAGGATCCCGGGAAACACGTTCGACTTCCAGTTGACCATGTACGCATCGCCGTAGCGGCCCTGGGCGATGAGGCGGATGTATTCCGGGACCGGCGTGTGCGCCGGGCATGCCCATTGGCAATCGACGACCTTGTGGAAATACGCCGGATCACCGATATCGGTCGGTTTCAACTCTGCTGCCCTCCATTCGCTCTTCGCTGAGCGAGTCCCTCTTTCGGGGACGCGTGAGGCAGTCTACCCAATAAACCGTTGACGGGACAAGGGAAATATCAGAGTTTGCCAATACTCGCCGTTTTCCGCAGGTTGCGCGGAGACGGTTAGTTCTCGGCCTTGTACGCTCCGCAGGCGAACACCAGGTTGTCGTACTTTTCCCAGTACATGCGCTTGGGCTCGATCTTGCGCGACACGGGGTTGAAGAACTTGAAGTCCTGCCAGCCGTGGTCGCCCTTCTGGGCGGCCTCCATGCGTTCCTTGATGTGGTATTTCCCGTCGGCGTCGCGCAGGTCCATCATGTTCTTGCCGACCATCTTGGGGTTGATGTGCGAGAGCGAGTCGGCCTGCAGTGTATAGACCGTCATGTACAGGTCGCGGTCGACGAAGGGGCCGGGTGTCTTCATGAATTCGGCGAGTGCCTTCTCGCGGCCGTTCTTCTTGTAGTAGGCGACGGCTTTCTTCACCATCGCTTCGGCTTCGGGTTCGGTGGCGCGCTGCGCGTCAGCGGCGGCGGCCGCGTGAAACGAGAAGGCGCCGATCACGAGCGTGGTAAAAATGGCGAGCAATTTCTTCAACTTTGTTCTCCGATCGGGTCAGGCGATGATGGGTCAGGCAATGGAGCGGGCCGCGGACCCATGATGGCCGATCGCGGCCGGCGCGTGTGCGGCGGCCGTGCTGCGGATCGCGGTACGTGCATGCTGCCATACGGTCCTGGCCAGCGAGGCGAGGCACAACAGTAGCACCAGAAAAGTGAGCGTGATCACGGCTTTGTCCTTGGCGGTTGTTCGGATTTCACGAGAGCAAATGTAGCCTCCCGCCGCCGCCTCCTCTGTGATGCGCTTCACAGTTACGCCCGCCGCGGCTTTACCGCTGTAATCCACGTGTCCTTACCGCTGCCCCGCACCCAGCGGGGTTTCGAGAGCCACCGCCGCGAAATACTCCCATGCGCGCTTGGCGACGTTGCCGGTGATCTGGTCGCGCAGGCCCTCGGCCTCCTCGCGCGTGAAGGCGCGGATCTTCCCCGCGTTGCCGCCGGCGGCGGCGAGCATGCGCAGCTGCAGGGCCGCGCTCTCCTCGAGGTAGCAGGCCGCGACCGTCGCCGCACGCACGTCGGCGAAGGCGGTCGTGATGCCGTGGCCGCGCATCATCACGGAGTTGCCTTTCGCGATCACCTGCGCGAGGAGGTCGCCCAGCTCGCGCGAGCGAATCAGGCCCACGCGCGAATACTCCGGCACGCCGTCGGCGAAGATGCCGCCCTGGTTGTGCACCACGCGGTGGGGCTCGCCCACCTGCGTGAGGCACACGCACGCGGGCGGGTGCGCGTGCACCACGCCGCCCACGTCGAGGCGCGCGGCATAGAGGCGCGCGTGGATCCAGAACTCGCTGTTGGGCTCGCCGTCGCCCGCCACGATGCGGCCCTCGGTATCCAGGAGCAGCAGGTCGGCGGCCTCGCAGAGCCCGGGGCTGCGCCGCGCGGGCAGGAGGAATGAGTTGGTGCCCGGAACGCGGGCACTGGCGTGGCCAAAGGCGTGGGAAAGCCCCAGGCGTTCCAGGATGCGGTTGGCGAGGGCGACGTCATCGCGCAGTTCGTCGAGGGAGCGGTTCATGGGCAGAAGAATATTCGCTGGCGCGGTACACGGAAGGGCCTACAACTCGTTACCTCAATTACAACGGCAAGCGCGGCCATCGGATTATAGTGGTCGCAACGGGGAGAACGCGTCATGCGTCGAACAGGTACCGCCGCATTTGCGGCACTTTGTTGCTGGGGAGCGACAGCACAGGCCTTGGAGCCTACCGCTACCGCGGTGGAATATTTCCATGCCGCACTCGGCCACTACTTCGTCACCACGGACGCGAACGAAATGCGCGATGCCGAGTCCGCCGGCTGGACACGCACCGGCGGTGAGTTCGGCATTTTCGCGCGCTCGACGGACGCGCCCGGCCTGGTGCCGCTATGCCGCTTCGTGCACGGCCCCGCTACTACCCGCCATGCGCATTTCTACAGCGCCGATCCCGTTGAGTGCGAAGCCCTCAAGTCCAATGCGGGCCTGCGCTACCAGGGCATCGCCTTCTACGCCACTCCTGCCGCCGCGGGGCAGTGCCCCGCGGGAACCACCCCGTTGTATCGCAATACCCTGGACGATTCCTACCGCAACGACTTCAACCAGCGCCTCACCGTGGACGCCACGGTGCTCGCCAAGTCCGCGCAATCGGGGCGCAGCGCCGATGGCGTGATCCTCTGCGCGGCGCTGTCCAGCGCGGATGTGCGCGCCGACGCGACGCGCCTCCTGCGCCAGGCGACGTTCGGTCCGACCGATAGCGGGGTCGACCACGCGGCCACTCTCGGGCCGGGCGCATGGATCGACGAGCAGCTCGCCACGCCCGCGACGCAATATCCGGCGTACGCGTGGATGCCCGCCAATCGTCCCGATTCGTGCGTGGACGATCGCACGCAGCCGGTGCGCCCGGACAGCTTCTGCGCACGCGACAATTACTCGCTGTACCAGCTCCAGCTGCAATTTTTCCGCAACGCCATCGCACAGCCCGACCAGTTGCGCCAGCGCGTCGCCTTCGCTCTCTCGCAGATCATGGTCGCCTCGGGCGTGGACAACGCGCGCAACTACGCGATGCGCGACTACCAGCAGATCTTCCGCGACCGTGCGTTCGGCAACTTCTACGACCTCCTCTCCGCGGTGACGCTCTCGCCGGTGATGGGCGACTATCTCGACATGGTCAACAACAACAAGACCAACGCGGCCGCCGGCACCGACCCCAACGAGAACTACGCGCGAGAAATCATGCAGCTCTTCTCGGTGGGCACCTATCTGCTCAACCCCGACGGGACGCGCAAGCTCGATGCATCCGGCACGCCACTTCCCACCTACCAGCTGGCCGAGATCAAGGGCTTCTCCCGGGTCTTCACCGGGTGGACCTATCCCACGGTGGCAGGCGCGGCCGCGCGCAGCAACAACCCGCGCAACTACCTGGGCGCGATGCTCGCGGTGGACGCCAATCACGAGTTCGGCACCAAGGTATTGTTGAACGGCGTGGTGGCTTCGGCCGGCATGACCATGGCGCAGGACCTCGCCTTCGCCCACCAGAACATCTTCAATCACGCCAACGTGGGGCCGTTCATCGGCAAGCAGCTCATCCAGAAGCTGGTGACCAGCGATCCGACGCCCGCCTACGTGGCGCGCGTAACGGCGGTGTTCGACAATAACGGCGTGGGCGTGCGCGGCGACTTGCGCGCCGTGGTGCGCTCGATACTCCTCGACCCCGAAGCGCGCGGCGCGCGCAAGATCGATCCGGCGTACGGCAAGCTCATCGAGCCGGCGCTCTATATGACGTCCATCGCCCGCGCGATGAACGCCGCGACCGACGGCGTCTTCTTCCGCAACGCGTCCAACGGCCTGGGACAGTTCGTGTTCTATCCGCCGTCGGTGTTCAACTACTACCCCTTCGACTACGTGGTCCCGGGCACCCAACTCCTCGGCCCGGAGTTCGGCATCCAGACTTCGACCACCGCCATCGGGCGGGCCAACGTCGCCAACTCCCTCCTCTTCACGCCGTCCATCGCGCCCGACGCCACCGTATTTGGAGCGACCGGCACGCAGCTCGACCTCGCCACCTACCAGGCTGTCGCGCTCGACTCCTCGGCCCTCGCCGAGCGCCTGGACCGCAACCTCATGGGCGGGCGCATGTCCGCCGCGATGAAGAGCGCGATCGTCTCCGCGGTCAACGCGGCGTCGGCGAGCGATGCCCTGGCGCGCGCGCGCGCCGGCATCTGGCTCGTCATGACCTCGCCCCAATACCAGGTGCAACGATGAAGAATCGCCGTGAATTCCTGCTGCGCACGGGTGCCCTCACCGCCGGCGGCTTCGCCTCGCGCCTGGTGCCGATCTCGCTCCTGGCTGGGGGCGCCGCCCACGCGCAAACCGCATCCGACTACAAGGCGCTGGTGTGCGTGTTCCTGTACGGCGGCGTGGACGGCAACAACCTCGTGGTGCCCACCGACAGCGCGGCGTACGCGCAGTACTCCGCGGTGCGCACGCCCGCATC
>JBBRQA010000133.1:0-10841 GCA_038227085.1 Burkholderiales bacterium
AGGAGTATCCGGTCTACAAGATCGAGATCTCGGCCGAGTCGCATCCCTTCTACACCGGCAAGCAGAAGATCGTGGACACTGCCGGCCGCGTGGACAAGTTCAAGAAGCGCTACGCCCGCAAGGGCACGGCGAAGGCCGCCGAGTAATCGGCAGTGCCCGCGCTCGAAAAGGCAGCCTCGCGGCTGCCTTTTTTGTTTTAATCGACCATGCGGGAGAACCGGGGTCAGAGCCCAATTTCGTGAGACATGGCGGCTAGCGGCGACAACACACGCATGAATTGGGGTCTGACCCCAATCGCCTACGACGGCACGCGCACGCCGCTCAAGACGGCGCTCTTCCTCGTGGTGTGCTTCGCGTGGTTGGTGCCGGGTCTCGTCGGCCACGATCCGTGGAAGTACGACGAGGCGGTCGTGTTCGGCGTGGTGACCGAGATGCTGCGCTCGGGCGACTGGGTGATGTTCCGCATCGCCGGCGAGCCCTACTTCGACAAGGCGCCCCTCTTCATGTGGGTGGCCGCGGCGTTCACCAAGGTCTTCGGCACCGTGCTGCCCGCGCACGACGCGGCGCGCCTCACCTCCGGGTTCTTCATGGGCTCGACGCTGGCGCTGCTCTCGCTCGCCTGCCGCGAGCTGATGGGAGAGCGCGCGATCCGGCTGGGGGTCCTCCTCTTCATCGGCTGCCTGGGCTTGTTGCTGCGCGCGCACGAGATGATGCCCGACCTCGCCGGCCTCACCGGCGTGGCGTTCGGCATCTACGGGTTGATCCTCGCCAGGCGCCGGCCACGCGTAGGCGGCCTTCTCGCCGGCCTGGCGATCGGGGTGGCGTTCCTCGGCAACGGCTTCCTGCCGGCGGGGATGCTGGTGGGAATGATGGTGCTATTGCCCGCCACCAGCGCCTTCTGGCGCACGCGCGACTACATGACGACCGTTGCGATCGCGATCGCCTGCGCGGCTCCGCTCCTGGCGATCTGGCCGCTCGCATTGGCGAGCGCCGCGCCCGGCTACCTGCAGGTATGGCTCGCCAACGCCTCGGCGTCGCGCTGGACCGACGCCTCCTCGCACGAGGGCATGGAGCTCCTTTACTTCGCGCGCATCCTGCCGTGGTACGCGTGGCCGGCCTGGCCGCTCGCCGCCTGGTCGCTGTGGCGCGCGCGCCGCCACGTCCTCGACCGGCGCGAGCTGATGCTGCCGCTCGCGGGCTTCATCGCGTTCTTCCTCGTGGCCTCGGTATTCGCCGACGCGCGCGAAGCCAACGGCCTCGCGCTCCTGCTGCCGCTCGCGATCCTCGGCGTGGCGGAGCTCGACAGCGTGCCGCGCGGCGCGGCGAGCGCGCTCGACTGGTTCGGGATGATGACCTTCATCTCGTTCGGCGCGGCGCTGTGGGTCGGCTGGTTCGCCGCCATGACCGGCAGCCCCGAGATCGCCGCGACGTGGATCGCCAGGGAAGTCCCCGGCTACAAGTACCACTTCAGCTTCATCGCCTTCGCGCTCGCCGCCCTGCTCACGCTGATCTGGATGGTGGTGGTGGCGCGCTCGCTGCGCTCCACGCGCCGCGCCCTGGTGAACTGGACCGCGGGCATCACCATGGTGTGGATGCTGATGATGACCATCGGGCTGCCCCTGGTGGACGAGGCGCGCAGCTACCGGGCCGTGGCGGGGCGGATCATCGAGGAGCTTCCGCCCGATTTCCAGTGCATCGCGCGCCACAACGTGGGCGATGCGCAGCGCGCCCTCCTCGACTACTTCGCCAACATCACCACGATCCGCGAGGAAAGTCCCGCCGCGGGGCGCTGCCACGCGCTGCTCGCGCAGGCCGCCCCGCTCAAGATTCCCATGGTCGGCGCCGAGTGGTCCGAGGTGTGGCGCGGCTCGCGCCCCGGCGACCGCAACGAGCTCTTCATCCTCTACAAGCGCTAGCTCATCCGCTCGTCCAGCAGCTCGATCCAGTGCCGCACCGGCTTCGCGGTGCCCGACTCGATGTGCGCGAGGCAGCCGATGTTGGCGGTGGCGATCATCGCGGGCGCGCCGGACTCCAGGGCATTCACCTTGT
The DNA here is from genome assembly GCA_038227085.1 of Burkholderiales bacterium. Lineage (GTDB taxonomy): Bacteria > Pseudomonadota > Gammaproteobacteria > Burkholderiales > Usitatibacteraceae > Usitatibacter. The sequence goes on from JBBRQA010000133.1 coordinate 2,050, forward strand.
TGCGCAGCAGCTGGCGCGAGATGCCGGGCTTCAGGATCGAGTAGGTGCCGGCCGAGCCGCAGCAGAGGTGCGCGTCGGGCACCGCGGTGAGCGTGAAGCCGGCATCGCGCAGGATCTCCTCCACGACGCCGTTGATCTTCAGCCCGTGCTGCAGGCTGCACGGCGAGTGGAACGCGACCTTGCCGCCCGTCGCGACCGCCAGCTTCGCGATGGCCGGGCGTTGCGCGTCGATCACCTCGGAAATGTCGCGCGCCATCGCGGAGATGCGCTTCGCCTTCGCCGCATAGGCCGGATCGTGCTGCAGCAGGTGCGCGTATTCCTTGACCATCGTCCCGCACCCGCTCGCGGTGATCACCACCGCCTCGGCGCCCTTCTCGACCTCGGGCCACCACGCGTCGATGTTGGCCTTTACGTAGGCGAGCGACTCGTCCTGGTAATTCAAGTGGAAGGTCACCGCGCCGCAGCAGCCGGCGGCGGGCGCCTCGACGAGCGAGATGCCGATGCGGTCCAGGACGCGCGCGGCCGCGGCGTTGATCGAGGGCGCCATGGCCGGCTGCACGCAGCCCGCGAGCACCAGCATGCGGCGCGCGTGCCGTGCCGCGGGCCACGCGCCGTGGGCGCGGCGCTTCGGGATTTTGCGCGCGAGCTTCGCGGGGAGGAGAGGCTTCGCCAGGCGCCCCAACGCGAGCGCCAGGCCGAAGAAGCCCCGATGCGGCAGCGTGCTCTTCAGGAGCCAGCGGCGCAGCCGATCCCACGGCGTGCGCGGCACCTTCTTCTCCACCAGGTCGCGGCCGATGTCCACGAGGCGTCCGTACTCGACGCCCGAGGGGCATGTGGTCTCGCACGCGCGGCAGGTGACGCAGCGGTCGAGGTGAAGCTGCGTGCGCCGGGTCACCGCGGCGCCCTCGAGCATCTCCTTCATGAGATAGATGCGCCCGCGCGGGCTGTCCAACTCGTCGCCCAGCAGGTTGTACGTGGGACAGGTCGCGAGGCAGAACCCGCAATGCACGCACTTCCTCAGGATGGCATCGGCCTCGATGCCCTGGGCGGTATCCTTGATCCAGTCGGCGAGCCGGGTCTGCATCAGGTCGTGCCGAAGCCCTTGACGCCCTCGCGCTCCATCGCGCGCTTCACCGCGGGCCGCGCCAGCATGCGCTCGTAGAACGGGCGGATGTTCTTCATCTCCGTCGCGGCCGGGGTGAGCCAGCGGCCCCAGCGCGTGACCACCGTGAAGTAGATGTCGGCCGCGCTGAGCGTGTCGCCCGACCAGTAAGGATGCGTGAGCTTGGCGTCCTCCTCGCGGAACCAGGCAAGCAGCTTCCCGGTGCCGTGCTCCTTCACCTTGTCCTGCACCCCCTTGTCGGGCGAGAAGTCGTCCGGGTGGAAGAAACGGTTGAAGAGCGGATGGATCTCCGTGGCCAGCGTGGCGATTCTCTCCATCGTCCGTGCGCGCTGCCACGACCCGGGCTTGCCGAGGAGGCGGGCGTCGTCGTGCCTGTCGCAGAGATATTCGACGATCGCGACACACTCGGTGAGGACGCCCTCGGGAGTGACCAGTGCCGGCACCTTCTGCTTCGGATTGATGCGCCGGTATTCATCCTGGCGGTGCTCGCCCCTGGCCGTATCGACAGGTACCGCTTCGAACGGCACGCCGAATTCCTCGAGGAGGATGTGGACGATCAAGGCGCACGATCCCGGCGAATAGTAGAGGGTGTAGCTAGAAGTCATACATGCGTCCTGGATTGAGAACGTGGGCCGGATCGAAGGCATCCTTCAGCCTGCGATGGATCTTCATGAGCGCCGGCTGCAGTGGATGGAACACGCCGACCGACTTGTCGCCGCCACGGAAGAGCGTTGCATGGCCGCCGAGGCGCTCGGTGGTCGAGCGGATGTTGAGCGTGTCGAGGTCGCCGCTCACCCAGCGCACCCCCCCGCCCCATTCGACGAGCTGCGCATGCGCGGTCCTGATGGGGGCCGCGGTCTGCGGCACGCACAGCCGCCACAGGGGCCGCGCGCCGGAGAAGAACGCCAGGCGCTGCTCGCGCAGATCGAGCCAGTAGTCGCCCGGGTCGATCTCCGCGCCGCCCATCTTCGCTTTGGCCGCCGCGACGGCGGTGGCGGCGCCCGACAGGCGCACGCGCAGCTTGCCGTCCTGCCACGACGTGGCCGACAGGGGAAGCGGCTGGCCCGCCCAGCGATTGGCCTGCTCGGTGGCGCCTTCCTCGTCGAGGTCGAACACGAGGGTCGTCTCGAGCGCCGGGCGCGGCAACACCTTGAAGGAGATCTCGGTGATCACGCCGAGCGTGCCGAGCGCGCCCGACATGAGGCGCGAGACGTCGTAGCCGGCGACGTTCTTGATGACGCGCCCGCCGAACGCGAGGTCCTCGCCCTTGCCGTTCACCACTCGCGTGCCGAGCACGAAGTCGCGCACCGCCCCCGCGTACGGGCGGCGCGGACCGGAGAGCCCCGCGGCCACCGCGCCGCCGATCGTCGCCGCCGCGCCGAAATGCGGCGGCTCGAACGCCAGCATCTGGCGCTCCGCGGCGAGCGCCGCCTCGAGATCGGTGAGGCGCGTGCCGGCGCGCACCGTGACGACCAGCTCCTTGGGCTCGTAGGCGACGATGCCCGAGTAGGGCGACATGTCGACGCTCTCGCCTTCGGCCGCCTGGCCGTAGAAGTCCTTGCTGCCTCCGCCGCGAATACTCAACGGCGCCTTGCGCGCCGCGCTGTCGCGAATGCGCTCACAGAGATCCGCGATGAAGGCTTCGCCCATCAGAAGCGCGGGATGTCGGCGTGCGGCATGCGACCGGCGCGCATGTGGGTGCCGCCCCACTCCGCGCAACGCTTCAAGGTCGGCACCGCCTTGCCCGGATTGAGGATGCCGTCGGGATCGAAGGCGCGCTTCACGTCGTGGAAGGCCGCGAGCTCCGGGGCGCGGAACTGCACGCACATCTGGCGCAGCTTCTCGATGCCGACCCCATGCTCGCCGGTGATGGTGCCGCCCACCTCGACGCACAGCTCGAGGATGCGCCCGCCGAACTCCTCGCTCCTCTCCAGCTCGCCGGGCTGGTTGGCGTCGTAGAAGATGCACGGATGGATGTTGCCGTCGCCCGCGTGGAAGACGTTGCCGACGACCATGCCGTATTCGACGGAGAGGCGCGCGATCTCGTCCAGCACGTCGGGCAGGCAGCGCCGCGGGATGGTGCCGTCGATGGTGTAGTAGTCGGGAAGGATGGTGGCGAGCGCGGTGAAGGCGCCCTTGCGCGCCTTCCACAGGCGCTCGCGCTCCGCGGAGGTGGCGGCCACGCGAACCTCCGTGGCCCCGCAGCGCGCGAGAATCGCGCGAACCGCATCGAGCGCCTCCTGGGTTTCTTCGCTTCCGCCATCCACCTCGGCGAGCAGCAGGGCCTCCGCGCCGGCGGGGAATCCCATCGCCATGAAGCGCTCGCACGCCTCGATCACGATGCGGTCCATCATCTCGAGGGCGGCGGGGATCACGCCCGCGCCGATGATCTCGCCCACCGCCTCCGCGGCCTGGCGCACGCTCGGGAAGGCCGCGAGCAGGGTCTCGGTGCGCTCCGGCAGCGCCACCAGGCGCACGGTCACGCGCGTGATGACGCCCAGGTTGCCTTCGCTGCCGGTGATGAGCGCGAGGAGATCGTATCCTGGCGCGTCGAGGGCGAGGCTGCCAACGTCGATCACGTCGCCGTCGGCGTCGACCGCGCGCACCGCGAGGAGGTTGTGCGTGGTGAGGCCGTACTTGAGGCAATGCACGCCGCCGGAATTCTCGGCGACGTTGCCGCCGATCGAGCAGATCGACTGGCTCGACGGGTCGGGCGCGTAGAAGAGCCCGAGGTGCGCGACCGTCTCCGACACCTTCAGGTTGCGCACGCCCGGCCCCACGGTCGCGGTGCGCGCGAGGCCGTTCACCTCCTCGATGCGCTTCATCTTGGACATGACGAGGAGCACGCCGTCGCGATTCGGGATGGCGCCCCCGGAAATGCCGGTGCCCGCCCCGCGCGACACCACCGGCACGCCGAGCGCGCGGCAGGCCGTCACGATCTCGCGCACCTGCTCTTCGTTATCGGGCAGGACGGCGAGCATCGGCGTCTCGCGGTGGGCGATGAAAGCGTCCGTCTCGAAGGGCTTCAGGCCCTCGTCGTCGGCGATGACAGTCATCGCGGGCCGTATCGCCCGCAGCGCGGAAAGGACCTGGGCTCGAACCTCGGGTTTCGCGGCCGCGTTCATCAGAAACGGGGAAGGTCGGGATGGGGTAGCGCGCCGCCCTTCACGCGCATCGCGCCGTACTCCGCGCAGCGATGCAGCGTGGGCACCATCTTGCCGGGATTGAGCAGGCCCTCCGGATCGAACGCCGCCTTGATCGCGCGGAACTGTGCGAGCTCGGCCGGCCGGAACTGGCTGCACATCTGGTTGATCTTCTCGATGCCCACGCCGTGCTCGCCGGTGATGGTGCCGCCCACCTCGATGCACAGCTCGAGGATGTCGGCGGCGAAGCGCTCGGTAGTCTCGAGCTCCCCGGGAATGTTGGCGTCGTAGAGGATGAGCGGGTGGAGGTTGCCGTCGCCCGCGTGGAAAACGTTGGCGCAGCGCAATCCGTAGCGCTCCGACAATTCCGCGGTCCGCTTCAGCACTTTCGCGAGCGCGCCGCGCGGGATCGAGCCGTCGATGCAGTAGTAGTCGGGCGAGATGCGCCCGACCGCGGGAAACGCGGCCTTGCGTCCCGACCAGAAGCGCAGGCGCTCCGCGTCGTCCTGCGAGCAGCGGATGTCGCTCGCCCCGCTCGCGCGCATCACCTCGATCATCTGCGCGACCTCGTGCGCCACCTCTTCGCGCGTGCCGTCGGATTCCGCGAGCAGGATCGCCTCGGCCTCGAGGTCGTAGCCCGCGTGCACGAAGCCTTCGACCGCGCGCGTGGCGAGCTTGTCCATCATCTCGAGCCCGGCCGGGACGATGCCGGCGCCGATGACGCGCGCCACCGCCTCGCCCGCGCTCTCCACGTCGGCGAAGGAGGCCATGACGACCTGCGCGGCTTCCGGCTTGGGCAGCAGCTTCACCGTGACCTCGAGCGTGATCGCGAGCAGGCCCTCGGAGCCGGTAGCCAACGCAAGCAGGTCGTAGCCTGGCGTATCGAGAGACTCGGAGCCCAGGTCGACGATGTCGCCTTCGATCGTGATGGCGCGAATCCTCGCTATGTTGTGGACCGTGAGACCGTACTTGAGGCAATGCACGCCGCCCGAGTTCTCCGCGACGTTGCCGCCGATGGAGCAGGCGATCTGGCTCGATGGATCGGGCGCGTAGTAGAGGCCCAGGTGCGCGACGTGCTGCGAGATCTTCAGGTTGGTGACGCCCGGCTGCACTCGCGCCGTGCGCGCGAGGGCATCGACGGCCGCGATACGGTTGAATTTAGCGAGCGACAGGAGGATGCCGTCGGCGAGCGGCAGCGCTCCCCCCGACAGGCCCGTACCCGAGCCGCGCGCGACGACCGGAGTATGCGTGGCGCGCGCGACGGCGAGGACGGCGGCGACCTCTCGCTCGTCGGCCGGGATCGTCGCCACCAGCGGCGTCGCCCGGTAGGCGGAAAGGCCGTCGCATTCGTAGGGCTTGAGCGCCTCGCTCTCGACCAGCACCGATTGGGCGGGCAGGACGCGCGCAAGCTCGGATGCGACCTCGGCTTGCCGGGACTTGTTTGCGTCGTGGGAAACTTCGCGCACCGCGCTCATGTCTTCAATTATCCCATGGACCCGAACGTCGCCCTCGCCCTCGCCGCGCTCCTGGTCATCCTGGGACTCGCGGGCACCGTCGTTCCGGTCCTGCCGGGCGTGCTCCTCGTCTTCGGCGGGCTCGTCCTCGCCGCGTGGGCCGGAGACTTCACGCGCGTGGGCGCCGCGGGGCTCACCATCATCGGCATCCTCGCCGCGCTCGGCTTCGCCGCCGATTTCGTCGCATCGCTCCTGGGCGCCAGACACGTCGGCGCCAGCCCGCGCGCGCTGCTGGGCGCGAGCGTCGGGGGCGTGATCGGCATCTTCTTCGGCATCCCCGGGCTCCTGCTCGGCCCGTTCGTGGGCGCCGTCCTGGGCGAGCTGTGGGCACGCGGCGGCCTCGCGAAGGCGGGCAAGGTAGGCCTCGGCACGTGGCTCGGCCTCCTGATCGCGGCCGTCGCGAAGGTCGTCATCGCCTTCGCGATGATCGCGACCTTCCTCGCGTTTTACGCATTCAACTGAAAAGTGGTGTCAGGTACGACTTTCTGCCCCGCGGAACGTCGTACCTGACACCACTTTCCTCATCCAAGCCATCGGCGCGCCGGCGTGCTCGACGCGACGGTAGAGCTGCCAGCCGCGGCGCACGAGCAGGGGCTCGATGCGGTTGGTGGCCGCGTAGAGGCATGGAAAGCCGAGCGCGCGCGCCTCGCCTTCGATGGCTGCGGCGAGGGTTCGATCGATGCCGCGTCCGCGACACGCGGGCAGCACGAAAAACTGGCGCACCCATGGGGTCTCCGGCATCGCGTCGTCTCCGAACCAGGGTCGCAGCGCGATGGTGCCGAGCACGCGGCCGTCGTCGAAGGCGGCCAGCACAAGGGGCAGCTCGCCCTCGGGACCGCTGGCGAAGATCGCCTCCAGCTCGATGCGCGCGACGCTCCGCGACCACTCGGGCCATTCACGCTCGAAGGAATCGGCAAGCTCGGCGATGAACTGAGGATGGCGATCGATGCGACCGACCGTGATCACGACATGACGGAGAGCTGCTCGTTCGCCTTCTCGAGGCGCTCCACCAGCGTGTTGAGGAAACGCTCGTCGAAGAGGCGCCGGCACGAGAGCGAGGCGCTGCGCAGGTCCTCGGCGCGCATCTTGAGAATGATCGCGTCGGAGGTCGTGGTGACCGTGGCGGAGCGGTGCGGGTCGCCGCTTTTCGCGAGGTACGACATCTCTCCGAAGCAGTCGCCCGCGGTAAGCACCGAGAGCGTTTTCTTGCCCCGCGTCACGCGCACGTAGCCCCCCGCGAGGATGAAGAACGAGTCGCCCTGGTCGCCTTCCTTGATGAGCGCGGTGTCGGGCTTGAACTTGGCCCACTTGGTGAGCTTCAGGACTTCCCACAGCTCGTTCTCGGGGAACTCGCGGAAGAAGGGCAGCGTGCGCATCATGCTGAAGCGCTCGGTATCCGACTGGTCGCGCTTCTCCTCGGCCTTGTGCTCCTTCTTCCAGATCTCGGCGAGCGCGGCGCCGAACTCATCCCACGTCGCGAAACGCTTGGCGGGATCCTTCGCCATCGCCTTCATCACCACCGCGTCGAGCTCCGCGGAGATGCCCTTGCGGTGCGCAGAGGGAGGCTCCGGATCGGTATTCACGATCTGGTAGATCACCGAGAGCGTGTTCGCGCCGGAAAAAGGCAGCTTGCCGGCGAGCAGGTAGTACATCACCACGCCCAGCGCGTAGATGTCGGTAAGGTGCGAGGCCTGCGCCTGGCCGGTGACCAGCTCCGGCGCCATGTACGCGGGCGAGCCGACATTGGTGATGACGGTGCGGTCGGAAACCTTGTTGATCGACGCGCCGAAGTCGGCGATCTTGATCTCGGTGCCGTCGCTGTGGAGGATGTTGCCGGGCTTGATGTCGCGGTGCGTGAGACCGAGCGTCTGCGCGAAGGCGAGCGCGCGCACGCACTTGAAGGCGATCTCCGCCACGTCGCGCGTCTCGAGGAGCGCCTCGGGATTGCAGAATTTCTCGAGGGTTCCGCCCTCGACGTACTCCATCACGATGTAGCTGTACTTGTCCTCGACCACCGCGTCGTAGATCTGCGTGATGTGCGGGTGGTTGAGCTTGCCGGCGAGCGCGGCCTCGTTCAGGAACATGCTCTTGTAGAAGGCGCCGTCCTCGGAGTGCTTCAACGCCTCGGGGAATGCCACCTTGATCGCGACCTTGCGCTTGTTGAAGGGATCCTCGGCGAGGTAGACCTTGCCGGTGGCGCCCTTGCCGAGCTCGCGCAGCAGCTGGTATTTGCCGACCGATTGCATCGCGCTCATACGCAGCGCCCCCCGTCGACTTCGACGCACGCGCCGGTGATGAACTCGGCTTCGTCGGAGGCGAGGAAGAGCGCGGCGTTGGCGACGTCGAGCGGCCTGGCGAAGCGGCCCAGGGGAATGCCGGCGAGGAATCTCTTGCGGTTCTCCGGGGTGTCGGGCATGCCCATGAACATCTCGAGCAACCCGGTCTCGCCGATCACGGGGTTGATCACGTTCACGCGGATCTTGTCGGGCCCGAGCTCGGCGGCCATCGAGCGCGAGGTCACGATCGCCGCGCCTTTCGAGCCGTTGTACCAGGTGAGCCCCGGGCGCGGGCGCACCCCGGCCGTGGAGGCGATGGTCACGAAGCAGCCGCCGCCCGCCGTGCGGAAATGGGGCACGGCGTGCTTCGCGGTGAGGAAGAGCGACTTCACGTTCACCGCGTAGACGCGGTCGAACTCGTCCTCGGAGACGTCGAGCATCGGCTGGTTGCGGTGCGTGGTGCCGGCGTTGTTGACGATGATGTCGAGGCGGCCGAAGCGGGCGACCGAGGACCGCACCAGGCTCGCGACCTGGGCGTCCTTCGACACATCGGCCACGTGCACCGATGCTTCACCGCCGCGCGCGGCGATTTCGCTCGCGACACGCTGGGAGGCGTCGCCCACGATGTCGTTCACCACGACCCGGGCGCCCTCCTCCGCGAAGCGGCGTGCGATCGCCTCGCCGAACCCCGAGCCCGCCCCGGTGACGATCGCCACCTTGTTCTTGAGCCTCATGG
>JBBRQA010000134.1:0-10815 GCA_038227085.1 Burkholderiales bacterium
ATGGCGAGGGACTTCGGCTGGGAGCGCGCCGCGCGCGCCTACGCGGACATCTACGCGCGGATCACGCCCACTTCATGAGCCCGAGCTCGAACGGATGCGAGAGCGCGGCGTGGTGCGGATACGCGCGGATGCGGTACTCGAGCTTGCCGCAGAGCTCCGGCGCGAGGTCGAGCACGTAGCGATGGTCACCATTATCGTCGATCCCGTCGGGCGTGAAGGCGTAGGCGTCCGGCGCATGCCTGGCCGCGAGATCCGGTAGCGCGGGCGAGATCAGGAGCTCCACGCGGATGTCTTCGGGCACCAGCCGATCGATGTGCGCGCCCACCGTGAAGCGCACCTTGTGCCCGAACTCGACGCGCGGCTCGGGCTTGCCCACGCTCCTCAGGGTGACGTGCGGCCATGCCGCGCGCACCTTGCGCTTCCACTCGGCGAGATCGCGCGCGGTCTTGTAGTTGCGCTCGATCATCTGCTTGCCGCGCCGCGACGCGGGCACGTAGAAGCGCGTGAGGTACTCGCCCACCATGCGCTGGCTGTTGAAGCGCGGCAGCAGCGTCATGATCGAGTGCTTCGCCATCTTGATCCACTCCGGCGAGAATCCCATCGTGCCGCGCTCGTAGTAGAGCGGGATCACCTTGTCCTGGAGGAGCTCGTAGAGCGAGCGGCTCTCCTCCACGTTGCGCCGGCCGTCGTCGAGCCTCTCGCTCGCGGGCTTGATCGCCCAGCCGTTGGCGCCGTCGTAGCCCTCGCCCCACCAGCCGTCGAGCACCGACAGGTTGACCACGCCGTTGAAGCCCGCCTTCATGCCCGAGGTGCCGGAGGCCTCCATCGGGAAGATCGGGTTGTTGAGCCACACGTCCACGCCGGAGACGAGGCGCCGCGCGAGGCGCAGGTCGTAGCCCTCGACGAAGAGGACGTGGCCCTCGAACTCGTGCATCCCCATCACTTCGTAGACGCGCTGGATCATCTGCTTGCCGGGCTCGTCGGCGGGGTGCGCCTTGCCCGCGAAGATGAAGACCACCTGGCGGTTGGTGCCGGTGACGATCTCCTTCAGCCAGTCGAGCTGGTCGAAGAGGAGGGTCGCGCGCTTGTAGGTGGCGAAGCGGCGCGCGAAGCCGATGGTGAGCACGTTGGGATTCGCGGGGTCGGCAAGGCGCAGCAACCGGTCGACGTGCGCTTCGCTGCCGTGGTTGCGGAACGACTGCTCGCGCACGCGCTCGCCGACGAGGGTCAGCATGCGCGACTTCAGATGCTGGCGGATGCTCCAGAACACGTGGTCGGGCATCTGTAGCAGCGGGGCGAGCGCGTCCGCCTCCTCGAGGTGGCGGTTCCAGCCGCTGCCGATGAACTTGTCGAAGGCGTCGGCCCATTCCGGCGCGAGGAAGCTCGGCACGTGCACGCCGTTGGTGACGTAGAGGACCGGATTCTCCTGCTCGGGCACTTCGGGCCAGAGGTCGGCGAGGATCATCGCGGAGACGTCGCCGTGAATGCGCGAGACACCATTCTGGAAGCGCGAGCCGCGCGCGGCCAGCGCCGTCATGTTGAAGTCGTTGTCCTTCGGCGTGCGCCCGAGGGCGAGGAGGTCCTCGGTATTGATGCCCAGCTCGCGGCAGTAGCGCGAGAAGTAGCGCGCCATCACGTCGGCGGCGAAATGGTCGTGGCCCGCGGCCACCGCCGTGTGCGTGGTGAAGATGGTATTGGCCGCGACCGCTTCCAGCGCGGAAGCCAGGTCGAGCCCCTCGCGAATCGCAACGCGCATGCGCTCGAGGATGAGGAAGGCCGCGTGCCCCTCGTTGATGTGCCACGCGGTGGGCTTGATGCCCATCGCCGCGAGCGCGCGCGCCCCTCCCATGCCGAGCACGATCTCCTGCTGGATGCGCGTGGTGCGGTCGCCGCCATACAGCCGGTGCGCAGTGGCGCGGTCCTCGGGCTTGTTGCTCTCGAGGTCGGTGTCGAGGAGGTAGAGGTTCACGCGCCCGACCTGCGCGTGCCACACGCGCGCGTGCACGTCGTGGTCGCCGAACTCCACGCTCACCTCGAGGGGGCTTCCGTCCTTCATCACCGGGGTGATCGGCAAGTCGCTGAAGTCGTTGTCGCCATAGGCGGCGTGCTGCCAGCCCTCGCCGTCGATCGCCTGCGTGAAATAGCCCTGGCGATAGAGCAGGCCCACCGCGACGAACGGTAGCGCAAGGTCACTCGCCGTCTTGCAGTGGTCGCCGGCAAGGATGCCCAGGCCGCCCGAATAGATGGGCAGGCTTTCGTGGAAGCCGAATTCCGCGCAGAAATACGCGACCAGCTCGCCCTCCTTCAGCGCGGCGGCGCCGTCGGGGCTGGGCGGGCGAAAGTGATACGCGTCGTAGGCCGCGATGGTGCGGTCGTAGTCGTGCATGAAGGTGGGATCGCGCGACGCCTCGTCGAGCCGCCGCTGGCTCACGTTCTTGAGGAGGGCCTTGGGGTTCTGGTCGACCGCCTCCCAGACGGTGTGGTCGAGGCGCGCGAAGAGCGCGCGCGTGGGTCGGTCCCAGCTGAACCACAGGTTGTTGGCGAGCTCCGCGAGGCGCGCGAGCTCCGGGGGCAGGAGCGGCGTGACTTCGAGGGGAAAGGCGGTGCCGGGGCGTTGCTCCATGGTCTTCTTTTGGTCGAAGGTGGCCCGAAGGATCTGTGACGCGCAAGGGTACCGGAAGTTCGGGCATTTCAATTCTCGATTCCCGGGCCGCGCGGCAGGTTCACAATGGGGCGATGGAATTTCTTTCCGGGCCCTTCCTCACATCGCTCGCGACGATCGCGGTGATCGACCTCATGCTCGCCGGCGACAACGCGCTGGTGATCGCGCTCGCGGCGCGCAATCTCCCGGAGAGACAGCGCCAGCGCGCCATCGTGTGGGGCGTGGTGGGCGCCATCGTGGTGCGCGCGGTCATGACGCTCATGGTGGTGCGGCTCCTCGAAATTCCCGGAATGCTCCTCGTGGGCGGCGCGGTCCTGGTGTGGATCGCCTACAAACTCCTCATTCCGCCTGCCGAGGCTTCTGCGTGCCCGGTGCGCGCGGTCGGCTTCTGGGCCGCCATGGGCACGATCGTGATGGCCGATGCCGTGATGGGCCTGGACAACGTGCTCGCCGTGGCCGGCGCCGCGCGGGGCAGCTTCGTGCTCGTCCTCTTCGGGCTCGCGCTGAGCGTCCCGATCGTCGCGTGGGGCTCGGGGTGGCTGCTACGCGGCATCGAGCGCTATCCGGCGGTGATCTACCTCGGCTCGGGCGTGCTCGCATGGACCGCGGCCAACATGATCTTCAGCGAGCCCCTGGTGCGCGACTACTTCGCCGCCGCCAAGCCGCACCGCGTGTTGCTGCTGCACCTGTTGGTGGTCGGCGGCGTGCTCTTCGCCGGGCTCGCGCGCACCAACCCGAAGTACAAGGAATACCGCATCCCCGCGACGCTCGGCACGGCGATCGCGATCGTCGTCATGACCTTCGGCAACTGAGCGAAAAAAAGGGAGGCGGTACCCCGCCTCCCTGCATCCCTGATTCGCCTGCGGTACCTCTCCCCAAAACTCCTTACTGGCAGGCCTCGCACTCGGGGTTGTCGATGGAGCAGAACTTCGCCTCCTCCGACGCGCCCTCGCCCGCCGCCGGCGCACCCATGGCGCCCTGGCCACCGCTGGACGACACCGCATTCAGCTCGCCCCCCGTGCCCGTCGACTTCTCCGCCGAGGTTGCAGCCAGCGTGCGGAGGTAATACGTCGTCTTCAGGCCGCGCAGCCATGCGAGCTTGTAGGTCTCGTCCAGCTTCTTGCCCGAGGCGCCCGCCATGTAGATGTTGAGCGACTGCGCCTGGTCGATCCACTTCTGGCGGCGCGCGCCCGCCTCCACCAGCCAGCGCGCGTCGACCTCGAAAGCGGTCGCGTAGAGGTGGCGCACGTCCTGCGGGATGCGGTCGATCTTGCCGATCGAGCCGTCGAAGTGCTTGAGGTCGTTGACCATCACCGCGTCCCAGAGTCCCATCTTCTTGAGGTCCTTGACCATCGCCTCGTTCACCACCGTGAACTCGCCCGACAGGTTCGACTTCACGAACAGGTTCTGGTAGTTGGGCTCGATCGAGGCCGAGACACCGATGATGTTGGAGATGGTCGCGGTCGGGGCGATGGCCACGCAGTTGGAGTTGCGCATGCCGTGCTCCTTGATGCGGGCGCGCAGCGCGTTCCAGTCCATCGACTCGGACATGTCCACCTCGACGTAGCCGCCGCGCTCGTCGAGCAGCAGCTTCAGCGAGTCATGCGGGAGGATGCCCTTGTCCCAGAGGGACCCCGGGAAGCTCGAGTAGCGGCCGCGCTCCTTCGCGAGCTCGGTCGAGGCCCAGTACGCGTAGTAGCACACCGCTTCCATCGACTTGTCGGCGAATTCCACCGCGGCATCGCTCGCGTACGGGATGCGCAGCTCGTGCAGCGAATCCTGGAAGCCCATGATGCCCAGGCCCACGGGGCGGTGGCGCATGTTCGAATCGCGCGCCTTCTTCACCGCGTAGTAGTTGATGTCGATCACGTTGTCGAGCATGCGCATCGCCGTGGTGATGGTGCTCTTCAGCTTGGCGTGGTCGAGCTTGCCGTGCTTCACGTGGGCGAGCAGGTTCACGCTGCCCAGGTTGCAGACGGCGATCTCTTCGGCATTGGTGTTCAGGGTGATTTCGGTGCAGAGGTTGGAGCTGTGCACCACGCCCACGTGCTGCTGCGGGCTGCGGATGTTCGACGCGTCCTTGAACGTGATCCACGGATGCCCGGTCTCGAAGAGCATCGTCAGCATCTTGCGCCAGAGGCTCTGCGCGGCGATCTTCTTGTGGAGCTTGAGCTCCCCGCGCGCGGCCTTGCGCTCGTATTCCACGTACGCGTCCTCGAAGGCCTTGCCCATCTTGTCGTGGAGATCCGGGACGTCGGAGGGCGAGAAGAGCGTCCAGTCGCCGCCTTCCATCACGCGCTTCATGAAGAGGTCCGGGATCCAGTTCGACGTGTTCATGTCGTGGGTGCGGCGGCGATCGTCGCCGGTATTCTTGCGCAGCTCGAGGAACTCCTCGATGTCGAGGTGCCACGTCTCGAGGTAGCAGCACACCGCGCCCTTGCGTTTTCCACCCTGATTGACCGCTACCGCCGTGTCCGAGACGACCTTGAGAAACGGAACCACACCCTGGGATTTTCCATTCGTTCCCTTGATGTAGGAGCCCAGGGCGCGCACTGGCGTCCAGTCGTTTCCGAGCCCTCCGGCGAACTTGCTGAGGAGCGCGTTTTCCTTGATGGCTTCATAGATCCCGTCCAGGTCGTCGGCGACCGTCGTGAGGTAGCACGACGACAGTTGCGAGCGTAGCGTGCCCGCATTGAAGAGGGTCGGCGTCGACGACATGAAGTCGAAGCTCGAGAGCACGTTGTAGAACTCGATGGCGCGCTCTTCGCGGTTGATCTCCTGGAGCGACAGCCCCATGGCCACGCGCATGAAGAAGGCCTGCGGCAGCTCGATGCGCTTTTCCTGGATGTGGAGGAAGTAGCGGTCGTAAAGGGTCTGGAGGCCGAGGTAGTTGAACAGGAGGTCGCGCTCGGGCTTGAGAGCCGCACCGAGGCGCTTCAAGTCGAAGGAGGCGAGGCGCTCGTCGAGGAGCTGCGCCTTCACGCCCTGGCTGATGAAGGTCGGGAAGTATTCGCCGTAGCCGGTGGCCATCTCTTCGTGCAGCACTTCCGCGCCGAGCACTTCGCGGCGGATGGTGTGCAGGAGGAGGCGCGCGGTGACGTAGGTGTAGTCGGGATCCTGCTCGATCAGCATGCGCGCGGCGAGGATGGCGCACTTGTGCACCTCTTCCAGCGGCACGCCGTCGTAGAGATCGCGCAGGGTCGCGTCCATGATCTTCTTGGGATCGACGTCGGCACCCAGGTTGGCGCAGGCACTGGTGATGAGCACCTCGAGCTTGGCGGTATCGAGCGGCTCCTTGGCGCCGCCATTCATCACGTGGATCGCGGGCTGGCGCGATTCCACCGCTTCCTGCACGCGCTTGGCGCGCTCGCGCGCACGCTCCTCGCGATAGAGGACGTACGAGCGCGCGACCTGGTGCTCGCCGGCGCGCATCATCGCGAGCTCCACCTGGTCCTGCACGTCCTCGATGTGGAACGTGCCGCCGGCGGGATGGCGGCGCATGAGCGACTGCACCACCGACTGGGTGAGCGCGTGCACCTTGTCGCTCACCCCGGCGCTCGCCGCCGCGGTGTTGCCCGACACCGCGAGGAACGCCTTGGTCATCGCCACCGCGATCTTGTCCGGCTCGAAGCCGACCACGGCGCCGTTGCGGCGGATGATCTTGTAATCCGCGTATCTCTCCTGCTGCTGCGTACTGCTTTCCTCCCCGAGGATGGGGTTGGCAAGCGGGGCGGCGGGATTGATATCGGATGCCAAGCGCATGGGTGTCTCCTGGAAACTGTTTTAGGCCTGCATTCCGCTAAGCACCGGATTCGCCACGGATAAGCCCGCGGAAAGACGGCCTTTTGCACATCTTATTCACAGGCTTTCCACAACATATAGTGCCGCGTGGAGGCTATGGGCACAAAGTCTAGTAAAGCCCCATGGGCAAAGCAAGAGACTTTTGAAGGTCTTTTTTCCCTCGCATATTCAGGCCCTTGGCGAGGGTTCCTGCTGAACAAATGAGCAGCAGCCATTACGCCAGGGCGGCCCGGAAACGCTCCCATTGGAACCACGGGCCGGGGTCGGTCTTGCGGCCGGGGGCGATGTCGCTATGGCCCACGATGTCGAGCGTGCCGTGGCGCGCGAAGAGCTCCCTGGTGAGCGCAATGAGCGTGCCGTACTGGGGCTCGGAGAAAGGAACGTCGTCGGAGCCCTCGAGCTCGATGCCGATCGAGAAGTCGTTGCAGCGCTCGCGTCCCTTCCAGCTCGACACGCCCGCGTGCCATGCGCGCTTCTCGGTCGGGACGTACTGGGTGAGCGAGCCGTCCCGGCGGATCAAATAGTGCGACGACACCTCGAGCGCGGCGATGTCCTCGAAGAATGGATGCGCCCTGGGATCGAGCCTGCCCATGAAAAGGTCATCGATCCACGGGCCGCCATACTCGCCCGGCGGCAGCGCGATGTTGTGGATCACGAGGAGCGAGATCCTCTCGCCCTCCGGCCGCTCGTCGCAGTGCGGCGACAGAAAAATCGTGTCAGGTACCGAGCGAGTGCTCACTCGGTACCTGACACCAATTGTTCAGTCGATGCCAAGGCGATCCAATCGATACCGCAGCGACCGGAAGGTGATTCCCAGCAATTTGGCCGCGGCGGTCTTGTTGAAGCGCGTCGCCTCGAGGGCCTTGGTGATCGCCTCGCGCTCGACCTGGTCGAGGAAATCGTGCAGGGGAAGGCCGCGCGTGCCGAGCGCGCCGTCGAGGGGAGCGATCTTGTCCTTGGAGGTCGCCTGCGTGAGGTAGAGGTCGCTCTCGAGGATCTTGTTGTCGGTGCAGAGGGCGAGCGCGCGCTCGAGGATGTTCTCCAGCTCGCGCACGTTGCCGGGGAAGTCGTAGCGGCGCAGCGCCAGCATCGCCTCCTCGGCGATCGCCGGCGGCGGGTTGCCGCTTTGGCGTGCGAGGCGCTCGACGACTTCCTGCACCATGAGCGGGATGTCCTCGGGGATCTCGCGCAGGCTCGGCATCTTCAGCTCGATCACGTTCAGCCGATAGAAAAGGTCCTGGCGGAATTCGCCGGCGTCCACTTGCTCGGAGAGGCTGCGGTGCGTCGCCGAGATGATGCGCACATCGATCGGATCCTCCACCGTGTCGCCGACGCGGCGCACCTTCTTCTCCTGGATCACGCGCAGGAGCTTCACCTGCATCGCCAGCGGCAGGTCGCCCACCTCGTCGAGGAAGAGCGTGCCGCGCTCGGCCGCCTTGAGGTAGCCCATCTTGTCGGTGTCGGCGCCGGTGAAGGCGCCCTTCTTGTAGCCGAAGAACTCGCTCTCCATCAGGTTCTCGGGGATCGCGCCGCAGTTGACCGCGACGAACGGCGCGTCGGCGCGAGCGGAGCCCGAATGAATCAACCGCGCCGCGACTTCCTTGCCGCTCCCGGACTCGCCGGTGATATAGACCGGCGCCTGCGAGCGCGCCAGCTTCGAGATCATGTCGCGGGCCTTCGCGATCGGCGCGGACTCGCCCAGCAGCCGCGGCAGCCCGGTCACGTTGCTCTCGCCGGTGGCCACGCGCCGGTTCTGCGCGGGCTTGGGCAGCTTCAACGCGCTCATCACCAACGGGCGCAGCTGCTCCAGCTTGATCGGCTTGGCGAGATAGTCGAAGGCGCCCGCCTTGAGCGCGGCCACCGCGTTCTCGGTCGAGCCGTACGCGGTGATCACCGCCACCGGCGTATTGCCGTGGTGCTCGGCGATGTGGCGCAGCACCATCAGGCCATCGCCGTCCGGGAGCCGCATGTCGGTGAGCGCGAGATCGTATTGGCGCGTGTTCAGCGCCTCCTGGGCTTCCTTGAAGGTCGATGCCGTGTCGGCGTCGACGCCCATGCGCGACAGGGTCAGTACGAGGAGCTCGCGGATGTCGGCCTCGTCGTCGACGATCAGGACCGCTTTGCGATTCATCAGGCGCCTTTCAACGTGATCCGGAAGTGTCCGCCGCCGGAGCCTTCGACGTATTCGATGCGCGCGCCGTTGCCTTCGCAAAGCTCGCGCGCGATGTACAGCCCCAGGCCCGTTCCCTGGGCCTCGGTGGTGAAGAACGGCTCGAAGAGGTGCGCCTGGGTCTCGTGCGCGACCCCCGGACCGTCGTCGATCACGTCGATGGTGAGCCGGGCGGGGAGCGCGGACGGCGCGACGATGACGCGCACCGAGCCGGTCTGGTGCCGGCCATGGCGCCAGGCGTTGCGCGCGATGTTCCAGAGCACCTGGTCCAGGTGCTGGCGGTCGAACCACAGGCGCTGCGCGGTGCGCACCTGGACGTCGAGGCAATCGTCGTCGACCTTCTCGGTCGCGCAGAATTCCTTGGCGAAGTTGGCGAGGTAGGCCGAGGCGTCGATCGACTCGGGCTGCGCGCGGTCGCGGCGGTTGAGGTAGAGGATCTCCTCCACGATGCGGTCGAGGCGAGACACATTGCCGCGGATGATCTCGATCAACCGCATCTCCGCGTTGTTCAAGCCGCGGTCTTCCTCGAGGAGCTCGGCGGCGTGCCCGATCGACGAGAGCGGGTTGCGGATCTCGTGCGCGATCGAGGCGGTGAGCCGGCCCAGCGCCACCAGCTTCATCTGCTGCGCCTGCGCGCGCATGCGGCCCACGTCCTCGACGAAGATCACGGTGGGCGCCGGGTCGCCCGCGCCGATCGGCACGAAGTGCACCTGCAGCTCGCCCGCGACGCGCGGCGCGCGCAGCTGCATGAACGTGGTCTCGGAGCCGCGCCGCCACGCCTCGAGGAGCCCGGCGATCTCGGGCGCGTAGTCCGAGATGGTGGGCCAGCGTCCCGAGGGCAGGGGTCCCAGGAGCTGCGTGGCGCGCGGGTTGTTCTGGCGGATGCGCCCGTTGCCATCCACCACCAGGATGCCGTCCTGCATGTCGCGGATCACGAGCTCGTTGATCTGCGAGAGGTTGGCGAGGTCGATCTTGCGCTCCTCCGCGATCTCCTCGCTGGTGCGCGCATAACGCGCGAGCGTGGAGGCGAGGCCCGCGGTCGCGAAGAATGCGGCGCTCGTGATGCCGGTCTGCACGAAGTCCTGCGCGCCCGCGTCGTAGCGCCACATCTGGAAGGTCTGCTCGAGGAGGATCGCGATCGCCGCGATCGCCGCATGGAAGAAGGCGAGGCGCCCGCGCGTGATGAGGCCGGCGGCGGCGAGCGAGACGAGGAGGATCACGCCCAGGCCGCTCCTCACCCCGCCGCTCGCGTACATGAGCATCACGATGGCGACCACGTCCACGATGATCCCGGCGGTCACCTGGAGCGTGAGGCTGGGCTCGCGCAGCCGCGCCGGCACGATCAGGATCAGCGAGGCGATGGTGTACGACACCACCGTCGGCACCACGGCCGAGGGCGTCACGATGCCCAGGTTGAAGAAGCGGTTGAGGAAGACGAAGGCGCCGCCCACGAGGATGGCGAGCACCAGGCGATAGAAACAAAGGACCGAGAGCGTCCGCCACGTCGTGTCGTCGGCCACGACGATGAGGGGGGAGCGCTTGGGGGCGTCGACCGCGAGCTTGTCGGCCATGACGCTCATGGCGCCTTGCAGCGGGGATTGTCCTGGCAGGTGAACACGCCCTCGAGGAGGCGCGCCTCGCTCGCCGGAAGGTTCACGCCGCAACGCGCGCAGGTGACCATGTTCTCGCCTTCCACGCTCTTCGCGGGCGGTGCGCGCTTGCGCGTGTTCACCCGGAAGAACCCGCGGAACGCGAGGTAGACCAGGAACCCGATGATGAGCAGGAGTACGATGCGGCCCAAATTCTTATCCCCTTGATTTCGGGGACGAGTTTACGGCAAAAGGATCTCGACTTCGAATCGCGCGCCGCTCGCGGCGACGAGGTTTCGGGCGCGCACCCGTCCGCCGTGGAATTCCGCGACGAGGCGCACGATGGCAAGCCCCAGCCCCAGGTGCCCGCCCTCGCGCCCCGGCTCGGCAACCCTGAGCGACACCATCGGATCGAACAGCCGCGAGACGGTCGCCTCGGGAAGCGCGGGACCGTCGTTCTCCACGGAGAGGAGGGCGCGACGGCCTTCGGCGGCGAGCGCGACGCGGATCGCGGTGCCGGGCGCGGCGAAGTCGGCCGCGTTTTCCACGAGCTTGTCGAGGAGCTGCGCGACCGCGTCCGGGACGCCCACGCA
>JBBRQA010000135.1:0-10739 GCA_038227085.1 Burkholderiales bacterium
AAGAGATCGGCGACGCCCAGTGCGCGCGATCGCGTGACGAGCTCGCCCACGCGAAACTCTCCGCCACGCTGCAGTGGGCTTTCGATACCGTGCCCTCGTTCCAGGGTTTCCGCGGCCTCCTCGACGGCAAGCGCGACGCGCGCGAGGTGCTGCAGCGCCTTCCCGTCACCGACAAGCTCGACATCAAGCGCCATCCCGACCGCTACCTCTCGCGCGCCATGTCGGGCGGCACGCGCATGGAGATGTTCACCGGCGGCTCGACGCGCAACCCGATGCAGTTCTACCTCCAGAAACACGTGACGCGCCCGAAGGAATTCGCCTTCCTCCAGGATTTCCGCGCACGCGCCGGCGTGGGCGCGCGCGACCTGGTGCTCGCGCTGCGCGGGCGCACGGTGCCATCGGCGGCACAACCCGGCGGGCGCATCTGGATGCACGAGCCGATCAAGCGCCAGCTGATCCTGTCCTCGGATCACCTCGAGCGACGCTACATGCCGGCCTACGCTGAAGCCCTCGCGCAGCACCGCCCGGCGTTCATCGAGGCGTTTCCCTCGGCGCTCTTTCCGCTCGTGCGCTGGCTCGCCGCCAATCCGCTCCCCGAGTTCACGCGCGGGGTGAAGGGCGTGATGCTCTATTCGGAGAACGTCTACGGCTACCAGATGGACAAGATCCGCGAGGTGTTCGGCTGCCCCGTCCTCTCGCACTACGGCCATTCGGAGCGCGTGCTGATGGCCGCCTCGATGCCCGACGACGAACGCTATTTCTTCTGGCCGCAGTACGGGCATTTCGAGCTGCTCGACGCGGAGAACCGTCCCATCACCCAGCCCGGCAAGCTCGGCTTCGTGGTGGGCACGAGCTTTGACAACAAGGTCATGCCTTTCCTTCGCTATCGCACGGGTGACCTCGCGATGCTGAGCGATCGGGAGCATCCGCTGCTGCCCGGGTATCCCGCGTGCGAGCGCATCGTCGGGCGCCTGCAGGAATTCATCGTCTGCCACGACCAGCGCCTGGTATCGATCACGACCATCGGCGTCGCGCATTTTCCCGAGCTCGCGGAAGTCGAGACCATCCAGTACGAGCAGGACCGTCCCGGCAAGCTCGTGCTGAAGGTGGTCGCCGACCACAGGCTCACCAGTGAGCAGGCCGGGCGCATCGCCGCCGCGGTCGCCGCCAAGTCCCAGGGCGGCTGCGACGTGGAGGTGGTGCAAGTCGATTCCATCGCGCGTACGCCGCGCGGCAAGGCCCGCATGCTGGTCCAGAACCTCGACGTGCGCCGCTATTTCGGCGCGGCGACCGAAGCCTGATTTTTCGGAGATCTCATGATTCGCACCCCCGTCATCCTCCTCCTCGGACCCCACCGCGCCGCCGTGAGCGGGGTGAGCACGCATCTGAACCTCCTCATGGGCTCGACGCTCGCCGACGAGTACGAGGTGGTGCACTTCCAGGTGGGCAGCGAAGGCCGCGACGAGGGGCCCGCCGGGCGAATCCTGCGCCTCTTGCTCGCGCCGTTCTTCCTGGCGGCGACGATCATCTTCCGGCAGGTCTCGCTGGTCCACATCAACGCCTCGCTCAACAAGCGCGCCTACTGGCGCGATCTGGCCTATCTCGCGGTCGCGAAGATGCTGGGCGCCCGTGTGGTCTACCAGGTGCACGGCGGCAAGCTGCCGCAGCGATTCTTCCCGGGTTCCCGCGTCCTTACCGCCTTCCTGCGCTTCACGCTGAAGGCGCCCGACCTCGTGCTGGTGCTGGCCAAGGTCGAGCTCGAGGCCTACCGCAACTTCGTCCCCGAGCAGCGCGTGGTGGCGCTTCCCAATGGCATCGACTGTCGCCCGTATGGCGCGGTGCCCACGGTGCAGGCGGAAAACGGCGGCGCGCTGCGGCTGGTCTACATCGGGCGCATCGCGCGTGAGAAGGGGCTCTACGAGACGCTGCAGGGCCTGCGCCTCGCGCACGAGCTGGGCGTCGACGCGCGCCTCGTGATCGCCGGCAGCGGCGAGGAGGAGCCGCGCCTGCGCCGCTACGCCCAGGCGCTCGGCATCGCGAGCCGCACCTGCTTCGTAGGCCCGGTGTTCGGCAACGACAAGGTGAAGCTCCTTGCCGGCGCCGACGTGATGATGCTGCCCAGCTACAGCGAAGGCTTGCCGTACGCGCTCCTCGAGTCGATGGCGGCCGGCATTCCGGTGATAGCGACCGCGGTGGGCGCGATCCCAGACGTCATGACCGACGGCATCCACGGCTTCCTGGTGCCGGCGCGCGACGGCAAGTCGATCGCGGAGTCCCTCGCCATCCTCGCGGCCGATCGCGAGCGCCTGGCGTGGATGAGCCGCGCCTGCCGGCGCCGCGTGCGCGCCGCATTCTCCATTGAGCGCCTCGCGCAGGAGCTCTCCATACACTACGCGCAGCTCTGCGGCATCGCCCCGGCCGCATCGGCGGCGTACGGGCACATTCCCGCACCCGGCACACGCCGTGCGCACCGCGACATGCCCCAGAAGCTCTTCGGGCGCGAGGATTAGCCATGTGCGGAATCGTCGGCGTCATCGCACCAGCTGAAAGCGACATCACGAGCGCGACCGTCGAACGCATGCTCGACTCGATCGCGCACCGCGGCCCCGACGGCCACGGCATCGCGGAGTTCTTCACCTGCGCCGGGAAGCGCGTGCTGCTGGGCCACCGGCGCCTCGCGATCATCGATCCCGAGGGCGGCCACCAGCCGATGCTCGACGACAAGGCAGGGCTCGCCATCACCTTCAACGGCGAGATCTACAACTTTCGCGAGCTGAGGGACCAGCTCAAGGTCTACGGTTACACCTTCGAGCACCACTCCGACACCGAGGTGCTGCTGCGCGCCTACCAGCACTGGGGTGACAAGGTCGTCGACAAGCTGCGCGGCATGTTCGCCTTCGCGATCTGGGACGCGAAGAACCAGCGCCTCTACATGGCGCGCGACCGATTCGGCGAAAAGCCGCTCTTCATTCGCCAGGACGGCGAGACGCTCTGCTTCGCCTCCGAGATCAAGGCACTGCTGCAATTGCCGCAGGCCAGGCCCGGGGTGAATCTCTCCGCGGTGTGGGACTTCCTCGCCTACCGGTACGTGCCCGGCCCGAAGACGCTCTTCGAAGGGATCCGCAAGCTGAATCCCGGCACCTGCGCCACGTGGGAGAAGGGCACGTTCACCGAGCGGCGCTACTGGAGCGCGCCGGACCGCGAATCGCCGCCAGAGAAGGCGCCCGATCGCGACGTGGTGCAGACTTTTCTCGGCCGCCTCGACGAGGCGGTGAAGATGCAGATGGTGAGCGACGTGCCGTTCGGCGCGTTCCTCTCCGGCGGCCTCGACTCCTCGACGATCGTCGCCCTCATGACGCGCCACAACACCAACGTGCGCACGTTCTCGGTGGGCTTCGGCGAGGGCGGCTACAGCGAGCTGGGCTACGCCAACGTGGTCGCCAAGCACTTCGGCACCCAGCATCACGAGCTCACCGTGAATTTCGACGACATCGTGGCCAACCTGCCGAAGCTGGTGGGCTATCGCGACGCGCCGGTCTCGGAGCCCTCGGACATTCCCATCTACATGCTCGCCAAGGAAGCGTCCAGGTCGGTGAAGATGGTGCTGACCGGCGAGGGCAGCGACGAGATTCTCGGCGGCTACCCCAAGCACGTCTACGAGCGCTTCGCGCAGGGCTACCAGCTGCTGCCGGGCTATATCCGCAATAACCTGATCGCGCCGCTCACCCAGTCGCTGCCCTACGAATTCCGGCGCGCGAAGACGGCGGTGACGAACCTGAACATCGAGGACTGGCGCGAGCGTTACGTGCGCTGGTTCGGGGCGTTGAACCACGCCGAGCGCGCGAAGCTCACGGTGCTGCGCATGCGCTCGGCGGGCGAGGGCGCGGCGCTCCCACCTTTCGACGCCGCGCTCGATTCCACGACGCTGCGCCGCATCCTCTATTTCGACCAGACCAGCTGGCTTCCCGACAACCTCCTCGAGCGCGGCGACCGCATGACGATGGCCGCTTCGATCGAGTCGCGCGTGCCGTTCCTCGATCACGAGCTCGCGGGCTACGTCTCGTCGCTTCCCGACAGCTACCGCGTGAAGGGCATGAAGACCAAGTGGATCCTGCGCCAGGCGGGCAGGAGCCTCATCCCCGACGCGATCCTCGATCGTCCCAAGGTCGGCTTCCGCGTGCCGGTCAACAAGTGGTTCCAGGGCCCGCTCAAGGAATACCTCAACGACCACCTAAGGAGCTCCGGCTCGAAGACGCGAACGTACTACGACCAACAGGTGCTCGACCGCATGCTCGACGACCACATGGACGGCAAGCAGAACCACGAGAAGACCCTGTGGGCGCTCCTGAACCTCGAGATCTGGCACCGCCAGTACGCATGAAAGCCGTGGCGCCCTCGGGGCTCGCGTGGAAGCTGAACCGGCTGCGCTGCATGTCGGCGGCCGAGATCGCCCATCGCGTGGTCAAGGCCGGGGCGATGCGCGCCGAGCGCTGGGGCTTCGTCCCCTGCGTGGTGCCGAAGGCGGATCTCACGCGCGTGGCGGCGCCGTGGATCCACGCGAGCGTGAAAGTCGATCCTGCGCCGTACATCGCCGCGGCCGATCGTGTCATGGAAGGCCGCTTCGACGTGTTCGCCATGGAAAACGTCGTGCTCGGCACTCCGCCGCGCTGGAACCGCGACCCGAAGACCGGCATCGAGGCGCCGCTCGAATTCGGCAAGCAGCTCGACTATCGCGATTCCACACGCGTCGGCGACTGCAAGTACCTGTGGGAGCCCAACCGGCATTTGCATCTCGTCACGCTCGCGCAGGCCTGCGCGCTCACCGGCGACATGCGCTACGCGAACACCGTGCGCGAGCACCTGCAGAGCTGGTTCGACGCGTGCCCGTTCCGCATGGGTGCGAACTGGTCGAGCTCGCTCGAGCTGGGGCTGCGCCTCATCAACTGGGCGCTCGCGTGGCAGCTCCTGGGCGGCTTGCACTCGCCGCTCTTCGCGGGAGCAGACGGCGAGGCGTTTCGCGATCGCTGGCTCGAAAGCGTCTACCAGCACGCGGAATTCATCTCGGGGCACTTGTCGCTGCACTCGTCGGCCAACAATCACCTGGTGGGCGAAGTCGCCGGCCTCTACACCGCGGCGCTGGCGTGGCCGCATTGGGATGCGGCGGCGCAGTGGCGCAAGACCGCGGGCGACATCCTCGAGCGCGAGGCGCTGCTGCAGAACGCGCCCGACGGCGTGAACCGCGAGCAAGCCGTTTCCTATCAACAGTTCGAGCTCGATCTGCTGCTCCTGCCGCTGCTCGCCGCGCGTGCCAACGGCCTCGACTTCCCGGCGGCTTACGTGGCGCGCATCGAGGCGATGCTGGTCTACCTCGCATGCGTCATCGACCACGGCGGCAACGTGCCGATGTTCGGCGACGCGGACGACGGCTTCGCGGTGCGGCTCGACCCGCGCCCGGGCTTCAGCCGCTACCACTCGCTGCTCGCCACTGGAGCGATCCTCTTCGGGCGCGGCGACTTCAAGGCGAAGGCCGAGACCCTCGACGACAAGACGCGCTGGCTCTTCGGGGCCGGCGCCCCGGGCGCGTTCGCGGCGATCGACACGTCGAACGCGCGCCTGCCCGTGCGTCGCGAATTTCCCGATGGCGGCTACTACATCCTCGGCTGCGACTTCGAGACCGATGACGAGATCCGCATGGTCGCCGACGCAGGCCCGCTCGGCTACCGCGAGATCGCCGCGCACGGCCACGCCGATGCGCTCTCCTTCACGCTGTCGATGGCGGGGGAAGAGTTCCTCGTCGACCCGGGCACCTTTGCCTATCACACCGAGGCCGAGTGGCGCGCGTATTTCCGCGGCACCTCCGCGCACAACACGGTGCGCGTCGACGGTCGCGACCAGTCGCAGCAGGGCGGCAACTTCATGTGGCTGCGCAAGGCGCGCGCCGGCTGCTCGCAATGGAGCACCTCCGCGGGCGAAGACGCCTTCGAGGGCTGGCACGACGGCTACACGGCGCTCGCCGACCCGGTGATGCATCGCAGGCGCATCGTGCTCGACAAGACGGCACGCCGCATCGTGATCGAGGACACGCTGCAGATGGAAGGCGAGCACGAGGTGGAGCTCTTCCTGCACGCCCACGAGAAATGCGCTGTGACGAGGTCGGCGGAGGGCGCGCGCCTCGCGCGCGGCGACCGGGCGCTCGATATCCGCTGGCCGCAAACCACGGGCGCGGCGACGCAGCTTCTCCACGGCAGCGAAGCGCCGATCGGCGGCTGGGTCTCGCGCGCCTTCGATCGCAAGGAGCCCGCGCCCACCCTGGTGTGGCGCGCGCGGCTTTCCGGCAACCAGGTGCTGCGCACCGAGATCGATTGCGGTCCGGCGCGAGTGTGACCATGGGCGAGCGGCGCATCGTCATGATCGGCACTCGCCGCGATGTCCGCGGCGGGATTTCCGCCATGGTGAACGTGTATTTCGCGCAAGGGCTGTTCCGCCGATGGAACGCGCGCTACCTCTCGACCCACTGCGACGGCACCAAGGTGCGCAAGGCGGCGCAGGCGGCGGTGAGCTGGCTCACGTTCATGGGGGTGCTGCTCACCCGGCGCGTCGCCCTCGCGCATGTGCACATTGCCTCCGACGCGAGCTTCTGGAGGAAGGCGCTCTTCATCGTGCCGGCGCACCTATTGCGCGTGCCCTACGTGCTGCACATGCACGGCGGCAACTTCATCGAGTTCTACCGCACGCGCGGCCCCTTGGTGCGACGCTTCATTCGCTGGATCTACGCGCGCGCGCACAGTGTGATCGCGCTCTCGGAGGAGTGGCGCGCCGCGCTCCTCGGCATGCAGCCCGCGAGCCGCGTGGTGGTGATCCCCAATCCCGTGGAGATCCCGCCGTGGCAGGCGTCTCTCGACGCAGGGGCGCCGACCGTGCTTTTTCTCGGCGTCATCAAGGAGAGGAAGGGCGTGCATGACCTTTTGCGCGCGTGGCGCGGCGTGCTGCGCGCGGTTCCCGGAGCGCGGCTCGTTCTCGGCGGCGTGGGCGAGATCGAGGTTGCAAGGGCGCTGGCGCGCGAGCTGCAGGTGGAAGACTCGGTCGAGATGCCCGGCTGGATCGTGGGCGAGGCCAAGGATGCGTTGATGAAGCGTGCGTGGGTGTTCGCGCTGCCGTCCCACTACGAAGCGCTGCCGATGTCGGTGCTCGAGGCGCAGGCCGCGGGGGTTCCGGTCGTGTCCACGCGCGTGGGCGGCATTCCGACGGCGGTGGACGACGGACGCACCGGGATGCTGCTGGAGCCACTGGACGTGCCGGGCCTCGAGTCCGCGCTCACGGGCCTCCTCACCGATTCCGCGCGCCGCAAGGCGATGGGTGAGGCCGCGCGCCGGGCGGCCGCGGAGCGCTTCTCCGCGGACGTCCTGGTGCCGAAAGTCGATGCCATCTGGCGCGAAATCGTCCCGACGGCCGAGCTACCCGGTCCCATCCCCGGCGCCTTAGTCCGGACGGACTAGAAAGCCGCGTTTTTTCGCTGGGCGCGTAGTCAAGTGCCGACGCCATTCTTGCGACTGGATCCCCGCCTTCGCGGGGATGACAAGCCGCGGAGACGAATAGCAATGAAGATCAGCATCATGGGCCTGGGTTATGTGGGTGCGGTGGCCGCCGGCTGCCTCGCCAAGGAAGGCCACGAAGTCATGGGCGTCGACCCGCAGCAGACGAAAGTCGACCTGATCAACTCCGGCAAGTCGCCGATCATCGAGAAGGACATCGGCGAGATCATCGCCGAGCAGGTGGCGGCGGGACGCCTGGTCGCGACCACCGACGTCAAGGCTGCGGTTGCCGCGACGGATCTGTCCCTCGTGTGCGTGGGCACGCCGAGCCTGGGCAACGGCCACATCGACCTGAAGTACGTGCGCCGGGTCTGCGAGCAGATCGGCGAAGCGCTGCGCGAGCATCCGGGACATACCGTGGTGATGCGCTCGACGCTCCTTCCGGGAAGCATGAAGGGCGTGGTGATCCCCGCGCTCGAGGCGGCCTCGGGCCTCAAGGCGGGCGAGGACTTCGGCCTCGCGATCAATCCCGAATTCCTGCGGGAAGGCACCGCGGTGTACGACTACTTCCATCCGCCCAAGACCGTGATCGGCGAGGTGGGGCAGGGCGCGGGCGACGTGCTCGCGAAGCTCTACGGGCATCTCCCCGGTCCCATGATCCGCACCGATTACGAGACCGCGGAGATGGTGAAGTACGCGGACAACACATGGCACGCGTTGAAGGTCGCGTTCGCCAACGAGATCGGCAACATCTGCAAGGGCCTGGGGCTCGACAGCCACAAGCTGATGGACATCTTCTGCCAGGACACCAAGCTCAACCTCTCGCCCTATTACCTCAAGCCCGGCTTCGCCTTCGGCGGCTCGTGCCTGCCGAAGGACGTGCGCGCGCTGTCATACAAGGCGAAGCTGATGGACGTGAAGGTGCCGATCATCGACGCGATCCTGCCGTCGAACGACGAGCAGATCGCGCGCGGGATCCGCGCTGTGATGGACAAGGGCTCGAAGAAGATCGGCATCCTCGGCTTCAGCTTCAAGGCCGGCACCGACGACCTGCGCGAGAGCCCGATGGTGGAGCTGGTGGAGCGCCTCATCGGCAAGGGCTACGACCTGCGCGTCTACGACAGCAACGTGCGCATGGCGGCCATCCACGGCGCCAACAAGGAATACATCCTCAACCACATCCCCCACATCTCGAAGCTGATGGTGAATTCCATCGACGAGGTCC
Source organism: Burkholderiales bacterium (assembly GCA_038227085.1). Lineage (GTDB taxonomy): Bacteria > Pseudomonadota > Gammaproteobacteria > Burkholderiales > Usitatibacteraceae > Usitatibacter. The sequence continues at coordinate 8,758 of JBBRQA010000135.1, forward strand.
TGGCGCACGCGGGCACGATCGTGATCGGCAACGGCTCGCCGGAATTCCGCGACATCCCGGCGCGCATCAACGAGCGCCAGCAGATCGTCGACCTGGTGCGCATCACCGGCGAACGCAGCGTCGAGGGCGTGTACGACGGGATCTGCTGGTAATGAAGAAAGTCCTTTTCCTCGTCGAGAACCTGCCGAGTCCGTTCGACCGTCGCGTGTGGCAGGAAGCCACGGCGCTCAAGAGCGCCGGCTACGGCGTTTCGATCATCTGCCCGACGGGCAAGGGCTGCGAGAAGCACTTCGAGGAGATCGACGGCATCGCGATCTACCGCTACGACCTCGCGGTGGAGGCCGAGGGCGCGCTCGGATACGCGATCGAGTACAGCCTCGCGCTCTTCTGGACCTTCGTGCTCACCTGGCGCGTGCTCTTTGCGCGTGGCTTCGACGTGATCCACGCATGCAACCCGCCGGACCTCTTCTTCCTCATCGGCGGGTTCTTCAAGCTGCTCGGCAAGAAGTTCGTCTTCGACCACCACGACATCAACCCCGAGCTATACGAGGCGAAGTTCGGCCGCCGCGACTTCTTCTGGAAGATGATGGTCGCCCTCGAGCGCCTCACCTTCAAGACCGCGGACGTGTCGCTCGCTACCAACGAATCCTATCGCCGCATCGCCATTGAGCGCGGTGGGATGGATCCCGACAAGGTATTCGTGGTGAGGAGCGGCCCCAGCCTCGAGCGGCTGAAGATCGTCGCGCCAGACGCGTCGCTGAAGCGCGGGCGCAAGTACCTCGTGGGCTACGTGGGCGTGATGGGCCGCCAGGAAGGCATCGACCTCCTCCTCTGCGCGGTGCGCGCCGTGGTGGACGTGCACGGCCGGCACGACATCCACTTCGGCCTGGTCGGCGGCGGCACCTCGCTCGACGAGATGAAAGCGCTCGCGAAGAAGTTCGACATCGAGGACTACGTCACCTTCACCGGCCGCGTGCCCGACGCCGAGCTCCTCGCGATGTTGAATACCGCTGACGTCTGCGTGAACCCGGACATCGCCAACGAGATGAACGACAAGTCCACCATGAACAAGATCATGGAGTACATGGCGCTCGCCAAGCCGATCGTGCAGTTCGACCTTGCCGAGGGCCGCTTCTCGGCGCAGGACGCCTCGCTCTACGCGAAGCGGAACGATCCCGACGATCTTGCCGCGAAGATCGTCGAGCTGATGGACGATCCCGCGCGCCGCGCCCGGATGGGCGCGTACGGACGCAGTCGCGTCGAGAACGAGCTCGAGTGGCGCTACGAGCAGCCGAAGCTTTTCGCGGCCTACGAGTCGCTCTGGAAAGAGCCCGCTCGCTCTGTCGTGCGTCCCTCGGGCGCCGCCGACTGATCGTCGCGCCGTAGCCGTTCCACCAACGCGCCGCCTCGCCGGCGCGTTTGTGTTGGTGCCGCTTTCCGGCGACGAAAATTCCCGTATTGAAATCAACGCCGTAGCTAGACGGTGACGATCCGCGTCACGCGCCAGCCACGGTTTGTCGCTGCATAGCTACAGGGTGTAGTCCTTGTCCGACACGTGTAGGGTGTTTCCTACAACGAAATTCGGGCTCGACTACAAATCCGCCTTCTCCCAGCTACAGCAGCGCTCTGGAGCCTAACGCGGTAGGGCTCATAACAGCATGATAATAAAGGGATAAGTTAGCTTGGCATTGCCCTTGCTACAGATCCGTCTCGTTACGTTGTCGTTTGAGAGACCGGATTCATGCAGACGCAGGCCCTTTCGAATCCCCGCAGAGCGCGCGTCATCGCCGCGGCTTCGTTGCTTCTCGTTGGCGCCGCCGTCGCGAGCTGGCCGACCCCGGCGCATGCGCAGTCCGCAGACCCCTCGACCGGCACGCGCGCGGTTCCCACGTACGAAGCGGTAGGCCTCTATTGGTCGAGCCCGGGCGCCAATGCGGCGACCGGATGCGAAGTGAAATTCCGCAAGGTGGGCGACGGCGCAT
>JBBRQA010000136.1:0-10700 GCA_038227085.1 Burkholderiales bacterium
CGCCTGGCTGAGGACCTCGTCCTTCTCGAAGATCGCCTGGTCCTTGGCGAGGTGCATGCGCCGGCCGTCAGCCTCCAGCGCCGCACGCACGGCATCGTCGCGCGCCACGGCTTCGGGCTCGTAATCGCCGTTCGCGAACACCGCGTCCACGCCGAGGCGGCGCGCGAGCGCAGGAATCGCATCGCGCGCGGCGTCGTGCAGGACGATCAGGTCGCCGCCCCTGGCGCGCAGCGACCCCTGCAGCTCGGCCACGCTCGCGTGGATGAATTCGACGCGCCGGTCCGCGCGATCGCCCAGCCGGTCGAGGATTTCGCGGTCGAACACGAAGGCGCAATGCACGCGGCGCGCCGACTTGAGCGCGTAATACAGGCCCGCGTTGTCGTCGTCGCGCAGGTCGCGGCGAAACCAGTGCAGGACCGAGTCGTAGGCGGGCAATCCAGGAACCTCCAGGTTCGATTTGAGCCAAATCCCGCGAAGCGCTAAAATACGCGACCGGTGGCCAATGCAAACGATCAACCTTACCAGCCACTTCCTCATCGCCATGCCGGCGATGTCGGACCCCAATTTTTCCCGTACCCTCACCTTCGTTTGCGAGCACAACGAGCGCGGCGCGCTCGGGATCGTGGTGAACCGCCCCATCGAGGTCACGTTGGCCGCCCTCTTCAAGCAGGTGGAGATCCCCCTGGAGGATTCGCCGCTCGCCGGCCAGCCGGTGTTCTTCGGCGGCCCGGTGCAGTTCGACCACGGCTTCGTGCTGCATCGCCCGGTGGGCGCTTGGAAGTCGACGCTGCCGGTAGGCGACATCGGCCTCACTACGTCGCGCGACATCCTGGAGGCGATGGCCACGGGCAGCGGCCCGCGCCAGCAGCTGGTGGCGCTTGGCTACGCCGGCTGGGCGCCGGGGCAGCTCGAGGACGAAATCTCGAGGAACGGCTGGCTCACCGTTGCCGCGGACCCGAACCTCATCTTCGACTTGGTCCCGGAGGAGCGCTACCAGGCCGCGATGCAGTCCCTCGGGGTAAATGCCGCCAATCTCTCCGAGGAGGCGGGGCACGCGTGATGAGCGCCACCGAAGCCGTCTCCGGCACGCTCATCGGATTCGACTTCGGCGCCAAGCGCATCGGGCTCGCCGTGGGCGAGACCTCCACTTGCATCGCCAATCCGCTCGGCGCGATCGAGGCCGAGGCCAACGAGAAGCGCTTCGCTCACATCGACCGCGTCGTGGCCGAGTGGCATCCGGTCGCCTTCGTGGTGGGCCAGCCGCACCACTCCGACGGCTCGGAGCACGCGGTGGCCAAGCTCGCCGAGAAGTTCGCGCGCCGGCTCGCTGCGCGCTACAAGGTGCCGGTGGTGCTGGTGGACGAGACCCTCACATCCGCCACCGCGGAGGCGCAGCTGCGCGAAACGCGCACGCGCGCTTCGCGCAAGAGCGACGTCGACGCCCTCGCCGCGACCATCATCCTGCAAAGCTACCTCGACGATCCGCAAGGCCGTTACCATGTCTCTCCCTGATCCCGAGCAACTGGTGCACGCGATGGCCGACGCGATGCGCGGCAAGATCGCCGGGGATGCCGCGCTGGTCGGCATCTACACGGGCGGCGCATGGGTGGCCGAGCGGCTGCATCGGGCGCTTGCGATCACCACGCCCCTCGGGCTTCTCGCCGTCACGCTGCACCGCGACGACTTCGGGCGCATCGGCCTGCACCGCGAATCGCGCCGCAGCCAGATTCCGTTTCCGGTCGATGGGCGCGAGGTGATCCTGGTCGACGACGTGCTCCACACCGGGCGCACCATCCGCGCCGCGCTGAACGAGCTCTTCGATTTCGGGCGCCCGCGCGCCGTGCGCCTGGCGGCCCTCGCCGATCGCGGCGGGCGCGAGCTGCCGTTCTCGGCGGACTTCCTCGGCGCGAAGGTCGACGTCGCCCCCGACGAGGACCTGGTCCTGTCCAATGACAACGGCAAGCTGCGCTTCGCGGCGGTGAAGCGCCCATGAGCATGCGCAACAAGGCGAGCGTGCAGATCGGGTCCGACGGGCGCCTCAAGCACCTCCTCACCACCGAGGGGCTGCCGGCCGAGATGATCCGTCACATCCTCGACAGCGCCGACCAGTTCGTGTCGGTCTCGGAGCGCGAGGTAAAAAAAGTGCCGCTCCTGCGCGGCAAGTCGATCTTCAACGTGTTCTTCGAGAATTCGACGCGCACGCGGACCACCTTCGAGATCGCGGCGAAACGGCTGTCGGCCGACGTGATCAACCTGAACGTGGGCGCCTCGTCGACCACCAAGGGCGAAACGCTCCTCGACACGGTTTTCAACCTGCAGGCGATGGACGCCGACATGTTCATCGTGCGCCACTCGCAATCGGGCGCGCCGCACCTCATCGCGCGCCACGTGAAGCCCGGCATCGCGGTGATCAACGCGGGCGACGGGCGCCATGCGCATCCCACCCAGGGCCTGCTCGACATGTATACGATCCGCCACTACAAGAAGGACTTCTCGGCGCTCACGGTGGCGATCGTGGGCGACGTGATGCACTCGCGCGTGGCGCGCTCGCAGATCCACGCGCTGAAGACACTCGGCGTCCCGGACCTGCGCGTGATCGCCCCGAAGACGCTGATCCCAGCGGCGGTGGAGCGCCTTGGCGTGCGTGTCTTCCACGACATGGCCGAGGGCATCCGCGACTGCGACGTGGTGATCATGCTGCGCCTGCAGAACGAGCGCATGAATGGCGCCCTGCTGCCCTCCGCAGGGGAATTCTTCAAGTGCTACGGGCTCACCGCGGAGAAGCTCGCGCGCGCCAGGCCCGACGCGATCGTGATGCACCCGGGCCCGATGAACCGCGGCGTGGAGATCGACTCGCCGGTGGCCGACGGGCGCCAGAGCGTGATCCTGCCGCAGGTGACCTTCGGCATCGCAGTGCGGATGGCGGTCATGTCCATGCTCGGATCCTCATGAAGATCGAAATTCGCTCAGCCCGCGTGATCGATCCGGCGACCAAGCGCGACGAGACCGCTTCGATATTCGTCGCCGAGGGAAAAATCGCCGCGATCGGAAAATCACCGGACGGGTTCCGCGCCGACGAGACGATAGACGCGAAGGGGCTCATCGCCTGTCCCGGACTGGTCGACCTGTCCGTGCGCCTGCGCGAGCCGGGGTTCGAATACAAGGCCACGCTCGAGTCGGAGCTCATCGCCGCGGCCGCCGGCGGCGTCACGACGCTCGCTTGCCCGCCCGACACCGATCCGCCCCTCGACGAACCGGGCCTGGTGGAGATGCTCACGCGCCGCGCCGCGAGCCTCGATCTGGCGCGCGTGCATCCGCTGGGCGCGCTCACCGTGGGTCTGCAGGGCGCGAAGCTCGCCGAGATGGCGGAGCTGGCCGAAGCCGGATGCGTCGGCTTCTTCCAGGGCAACGCCGCGCTTCCCGATCCCGCGACGCTCCTGCAGGCGATGCGCTATGCGTCCACCTTCGGCTTCACCGTGTGGCTGCGCCCGCAGGACGCGCACCTCGCCAGGGACGGCGTCGCCCACGAGGGCGAGGTGGCGACGCGCCTGGGCCTCGCCCCAATCCCGGTGATCGCCGAGACGATCGCCCTGCGCACCATCATCGAGTTGATGTCGGCTACCGGCGCCCGCGTCCACATCGCGCGCCTTTCCAGCGCGGCGGGAGTCGCGATCGTTGCGCAGGCCAAAGCGGCGGGTGCGCCGATCACCTGCGACGTGGGCGTGCATCACCTTCACCTGTGCGACCGCGACATCGGCGACTTCGACGCGCTCTGCAACCTGTCGCCGCCGCTGCGCGATCCGGGCGATCGCGATGCGCTGCGCCGCGGGGTCGCCGACGGCACCATCGACGCCGTCTGTTCCGACCATACGCCGGTGGACGACGACGCGAAGCAGGTGCCCTTCGCCGAGGCCGAGCCGGGCGCGACCGGCCTCGAACTCCTCCTGCCGCTCACGCTCCAATGGGGAAGGGAGGCGGGTATCGCTCCGGTGCAGTCGCTCGCGGCGGTCACGCATCGCGCGGCGCGGGTGCTCGGAGTGCGCGCGGGCACCCTCGAAACCGGCGTACCTGCCGACATCTGCCTCTTCGACCCGGCGCTCCCCTGGGTGGTGACGCCCACGGCGCTCGCGAGCCAGGGCAAGAACACGCCGTTCCTGGGGCTCGAGCTCACCGGCCGCGTGGTACGAACCCTGGTCGGGGGGCGCACCGTCCACGGCACTTGATTTCGAGGCCGCATCGCTGGCGCATCACGGAGATTCCCATGAACAACCCCCTTCTCGATTTTTCCGCGCTGCCACGCTTCGCTTCGGTGCGCGCCGAGCACGTCGCCCCCGCCGTCGAGCAACTGATCGCGGAAGGGCGCGCCGCGGTCGAACGGCTCGCCTCCCTGGACGTGGCGCCCACATGGGAGAACTTCGTCGAGCCCCTCGACGACGCCAACGAGAAGCTGGCGCGCGCCTGGGCGCAGGTAAGCCACCTGAACGCGGTGGTGAACTCGCCTGCGCTGCGCGACGCGTACAACGCCGCGCTGCCGAAGGTGACGCAGTATTTCTCCGAGCAGGGCCAGGACCAGCGCCTGCATGCGGGCTTCAAGGCCCTGCGCGCGGCGAGCGCTTTCGAGGCCTATCCGCCGGCACGCCAGCGCCACGTCGAGAACGAGCTGCGCGATTTCCGACTCGGCGGCGCGGAACTGCCGCCGCCCGAGAAGGCACGCTTCCTGGCGATCCAGGATGAGCTCGCGCGCACCGGCTCGCGCTTCCAGGACAACGTGCTCGACGCGACCAACGATTTCGGCCTCTTCATCACCGACGAGTCCGAACTCTCCGGCATTCCCCAGGACGTGCGCGATACCGCGCGCGCGGCGGCGGCCAAGGAAGGCCACGAGGGCTGGAAGCTCACGCTGCACATGCCGTGCTACCTGCCGGTGATGCAATACGCCGACCACAACGGGCTGCGCGAGCGCATGTACCGCGCCTTCGTGACGCGCGCCTCGGAATTCGGCAAGCCCGAGTGGGACAACACCGCCAACATCAAGCGCCTCCTCGAGCTGCGCGCCGAGGCGGCGAAGCTCCTCGGTTTCGGCTCCTACGCCGACCTCTCGCTGGCGACCAAGATGGCCGCCTCGCCGGCCGAGGCGCTCGGCTTCCTCGAGGACCTCGCGCACCGCTCCAAGCCTTTCGCCGAGCGCGACATGGAAGAGTTGCGCAGCTTCGCGCTTGAAGAGCTGGGAGTGGCGCAGGTGCGGGCCTGGGACGTGGCCTACGCGAGCGAGAAGCTGCGCCAGAAGCGCTACTCCTTCTCCGACCAGGAAGTGAAGCAGTACTTCCCGGAAGACGAAGTCCTGGCCGGCATGTTCCGCGTGGTCGAGACCATCTACAGCGTGAAGATCCGTCCAGGCGAGGCCGAGACCTGGCATCCGTCGGTGCGATTCTTCGAGATCGGTGACGCGACCGGCGTACGCGTGGGCCAGTTCTACCTCGACCTCTACGCGCGCGACTCCAAGCGTGGCGGCGCGTGGATGGACGATGCGATCAACCGCCGCCGCCTCGGCAACCGCGTGCAGACTCCGGTCGCATTCCTCACCTGCAATTTCTCGGCGCCGGTGGGCGGAAAGCCCGCGCTCTTCACCCACAACGAGGTGAATACGCTCTTCCACGAGTTTGGCCACGGCCTGCACCAGCTTCTCACCCAGGTCGACGAGCTTGGCGTGACCGGCATCAACGGCGTCGAGTGGGACGCGGTCGAGCTTCCCAGCCAGTTCATGGAGAACTTCTGCTGGGAGTGGGACGTGGTCGCGCCCATGACGCTCCACGTCGAAACCGGCGAGCGTATCCCGCGCGCGCTCTTCGACCGCATGGTGGAGGCGAAGAATTTCGAGAGCGGCATGCAGTTCGTGCGCCAGCTCGAGTTCGCCCTGTTCGACATGCACCTGCATTTCGACTTCGACCCGGCGCGCGGCGACTTGCTGAAGCTGCTGGAGGAAGTGCGCTCGCAGGTGGCGGTGGTCCCGGCGCCCGAGTACAACCGCTTCCCCAACCAGTTCTCGCACATCTTCGCGGGCGGTTACGCGGCGGGCTACTACAGTTACAAGTGGGCCGAGGTGCTCTCGTCGGACGCCTACGGGGCGTTCGAGGAGGCGGGCGTGCTGAATCCGGAGATCGGCGCGCGATTTCGCCGCGAGGTGCTCGCTTGCGGTGGCAGCCGGCCCGCGCTCGATTCCTTCGTCGCCTTCCGCGGCCGCAAGCCGCAGATCGACGCGCTCCTGCGGCATAATGGAATGACCGCAAGGGCCTGAACGCTGGAGGAGACATGAAGACCCGAACGATCGCGCTTACCTTTCTCGCTGCCGCGCTTGCCGGCGCATTGCTCGCCCAAGCGCAGACCAACGTCTACCGCTGGACCGACAAGGACGGCAAGGTCCACTTCTCCGATTCGCCGCCTCCCGCCGATGCCAAGGACGCCTCGCAGCGTCGCGTGGGCGGCGGCGGCACCGAGGACACGCAACTTCCCTTCGCGACGCAGGTAGCCGCGCGCAGGAACCCGGTGATCCTCTTCACCGGCGCGGCTTGCGGCGATCCCTGCGACAGGGCGCGCGACCTCCTCACGCGCCGCGGCGTCCCGTACACGGAGCGCGATGCGCAGAACAATGCGGACGACCAGGAAGCGCTGAAGAAGCTGTCCGGCGCGCTCGACGTGCCGTACTTCGTCGTGGGCACGAGCAAGATGAAGGGATTCGAGGAGGACACGTGGCATGCGTCCCTCGACAGCGCGGGCTATCCGCGCACGCGCCTGCCCGGCCAGGCGCCGCTGCGCCAGAATCCTCCCGCGGCTCCCGCCAAGCCATCGGAAACCGCTGCGCCCGAGCCTGCGCCACGGTAACGCGCCCGTGAAGGTCGCCACCTGGAACGTCAACTCGCTCCGGGTCCGCCTTCCGCACCTGCTCGATTGGCTCGTGGCGCACTGCCCCGACATCGTCTGCCTGCAGGAAACCAAGTGCGAGGATGCGACCTTCCCCGCGGCCGAGCTCGCGGCGGCCAGCTATCGCAGCGTTCATCACGGGCAACGCACCTATAACGGAGTCGCGATCCTGTCGCGCAACGAAGCGGTGGCGGTCTGCCGCGGCATACCCGAGTTCATCGACGAGCAGAGCCGCGTCATCGCGAGCGACGTGGACGGGGTGCGCGTGGTGAGCGTGTACGTCCCCAACGGCCAGAGCGTCGGGTCCGACAAATACGCGTACAAGCTGCGCTGGTTCGACGCGCTCGCCACCTGGCTCGAGTCCGAGCTCAGCGCACACCCCCGGCTCATCGTGACCGGCGACTTCAATGTCGCACCCGAGGACCGCGACGTGCACGATCCGGCGGCGTGGGCGGGCCAGGTGCTGTTCAGCGAGCCCGAGCGCGCCGCGCTCCAGCGGCTCATCGCGCTGGGCTTCGTCGATGCATTCCGCCTCTTCGAGCAGCCCGACAAGTCGTTCAGCTGGTGGGACTACCGCATGGGCGCCTTTCGCCGCAACATGGGGCTTCGTATCGACCACATGCTGCTGTCGCCGGAGTTGGCGCGCGCCTGCACGGCATGCAGGATCGACGTGGCTCCGCGCAAGCTCGAGCGGCCCTCGGACCACGCCCCCGTGGTCTGCGAGCTGGTGTTCTGAGCGATATGTCATCGCACGCCCCGCCGGGCATCCAGGAAGACGAGCGCATCGCGCGCTTGCGCGCGTACGGCGTGCTCGATCCCGACCAGCCGCTGCCGGCGCTCGACGAGCTGGTGAAGCGCGCGCAGGATGTGGCCGAATTCCCCATGGCGTGGCTCTCCTTCTTCGACGGCAAGCGCGAACGCCTCCGCGCGCGGGCGGGAATTTCATTCGCCTACCTGCCGCGCGACCAATCGTTCGCCTTCGCCGCGCAGCCTCCGGCGGCACCGCTCTTCATCGAGGATGCGGCCGCGACCGAGCTGGCCACCCATCCGCTCGTTGCGTCCGGGCCGCGCGTGCGCTTCGTGGGCATCCTGCCGCTCGCCGCACCCGACGGCTGCGTCGTCGGCACCCTTACCGTGCTGGACAAGAAGGCGCGCCGCCCCGGCAAGGCAGACCGCACCGCGCTCTCCAACATCGCGTCGCTGGCCATGGCGCGGCTCGAGGCGCGCCGCGAGTCCGGGCTTGCCTCCTCCGCGCGCAACGACGCGTTCGTCGCGGGCAACCGTCCGCTGGCCGAGCGCCTCGAGGACGAGACACGCCGGCGCCGCGGCGCCGAGGAGAGCCTCGCGCGCGAGAAGGAGTTCTCCGAGGCCGTGCTCGACAGCTTGGCGGGGGCCTTCTTCCTGGTGTCCTCCGACGGCGTGATCCTGCGCTGGAACGCGGCGCTCTCCGCGGCCATCGGCTATGCCGGAGCCGAGATCCGGACCATGCATCCGCTCGATTTCGTCTCGCCGCGCGACCGCGAGCACGTCGAGAGCTCGATGCGCGAAGTGTTCGAGCAGGGGCGCGAGATGGCGCTCGAGGCGGAGATCATCGACCGCGCCGGAAACGTGCGCCCCTATGCGCTTTCCGGCAAGCCGCTCCACGTGGGCGAGCGCACTTACCTCATCGGGGTGGCGCGCGACATCACGCTGAGGAAGCGCACCGAGCAGCAGATGGCGCGCGCCAAGGAGCGCCTCGACCTCGCGCTCACCGGGTCGCGCCTTGCGCTCTGGGATTGGGACCTGCGCAACAACAAGGTCTACTTCAACGAGAGCTGGTCTTCGCTCCTCGGCGCCGCGCCGCGCGAGTCGACGTTCTCGGGGGACGAAGTGCTCGCCTGGAACCACAAGGAGGACAAGGACGTCTTCCTCGCCGCTCTTGGCAACGCCACCAAGGGCGTGAGCGAGGAGTTCGATTGCGAGTACCGGGTTCTGAACGCGTCCGCCGAGTGGATCTGGATCCATTCGCGCGGCAAGGTCACGCAGCGCGACGAATCCGGGAGGGCGCTGCGCATGACCGGCACCTCCACCGACGTCACCAAGAGGAAGCGCGCCGAGGAACGCGCCGAATACCTCGCCACGCGCGATCCGCTGACCGGCCTCCCCAATCGGGTGCTGCTCCACGACCGTCTCGAGCAGGGAGTCTTCAACGCCGCGCGCCACCACACCGGTTTCGCCTTCATGTTCATCGACCTCGACCGCTTCAAGACCATCAACGACTCGCTCGGCCACCAGGTGGGCGACGAGCTGCTGAAGCGCGTGGCGGGCCGGCTCACCGCTTGCGTGCGCGCGACGGACACCGTGGCGCGCCTGGGGGGCGACGAGTTTGCCGTGATCCTGGAAAACCTCGAGGACGACGACGACGAGGGCGCGCAGCAGGTGGCCGAGAAGATGATCGCCGCCATGGGCGCGCCGATGCTGATCGACAACCAGCACCTGTCCACCTCGTGCTCGATCGGCATCAGCCTCTATCCGGCGGACGGCAAGGACAGCGCGGCGCTCATGAAGAACGCCGACGTCGCCATGTACTTCGCCAAGGAGAAGGGGCGCAACAACTACCAGTTCTTCTCCCAGGAGATGAATTCGCGCGCCCAGGAGCGCCTCTCCGTGGAGAACTACCTGCGCCTCGCGCTGAAGAGGAACGAGCTCGTGCTGCACTACCAGCCGCGCGTGAAGATGGCGACCGGCGAGCTGGTGGGCGTCGAGGCGCTCATCCGCTGGCAGCATCCGCGCCGCGGGCTCCTCATGCCCGAAAAATTCATCGAGGTCGCCGAGGACTCAGGGCTCATCGTGCCGATCGGCGAGTGGGTGCTGGCCAATGCCTGCGCGCAGATCCACGTCTGGCAGCGGAGCGTGAAGAAGGGCCTCAAGGTCTCGGTCAACCTGTCCGTCGGGCAGGTGGTGGACGGCGAGCGCCTGTACCGGGCAGTGGAAGGGGCGCTAGCGCGCACCGGCATCGACGCCGCCTGCCTCGAGCTCGAGCTCACCGAGTCGCATCTCATGCAGAACATCGCGGAGAAGGCGTCGCTGCTGCACCGCCTGGGGCAGCTGGGCGTCGGCATCTCGATCGACGATTTCGGCACCGGCTACTCGTCGCTGTCGTACCTGAAGACGCTGCCCGTCGACTCCATCAAGATCGACAGCTCGTTCGTGCGCGACATCCACGCCGACGCCAACGACGAGGCCATCATCAAGGCGATCCTCGCCATGGCGCACTCGCTGCATCTCTCGGTGGTCGCCGAAGGCGTCGAGACCCCGGAGCAGTTCCGCCTGCTGAAGGAGCTCGGCTGCGACGAGTACCAGGGCTTTCACGAAAGCCCCGCGCTCACCACCGGAGATTTCGAGAAGCGCTACAAGGCCTAGTCCTTGGTGTCGATCTTCAGCTCCTGCACCTTGCGGGTGAGGGTGTTGCGGCCGATGCCCAGGAGACCCGCTGCCTCGATGCGGCGCCCGCCGGTGTGCTGCAACGCTTTCACGATGAGCGCCGTCTCGAAGTCGCGCGTGAGCGGGTCGGCGATGTCGGACTCGCCGCGCGCGAGGCGGCTCGCCACCTCGCGCTCGAGCATGCGGCGCCAATCGCTGTCGGCTGCGGCAGAGGCGGTCGCATCGCCACGCACTTCCGGCGGCAGGTCCTTCACGTCGACGACCTGGCCGGGCGCCATCACGGTCATCCAGTGGCAGACGTTCTCGAGTTGGCGCACGTTGCCGGGCCAGTCCTGGGCGGCGAAGAACTGCATCGCGGC
>JBBRQA010000137.1:0-10608 GCA_038227085.1 Burkholderiales bacterium
CTCCATGTTTAAGTGGCGCATCGCGTGTCGCCGCGCGCCGACTTCAGATCATCTCGAGCGGCCGTTTGCGCCGCGGCGCGGGAAATGCGCGCTCGAGCGTCTCGAGGGCTGCGCCGTCGAGCACGAGAGCGGACGCGTCGCGATTGGAGGAGACGTGCGCGCTGCTTGCCGCCTTCGGGATGGTGACAACGCCATCGTTGCGCAGGAGCCATGCGAGCGCGACTTGCGCCGTGCTCGCGCCGAGGCGCTTGGCGACGGCGTCGAGCGCGGGGTGGCGCACCAGCCGGCCCTCGTCCAGCGGCGAATACGCCATCACTGCGATGGAGCGTTTGGCGCACCACGGCAGGAGGTCGAACTCGGCGCCGCGCCGCGCGAGATTGTAGAGCACCTGGTTGGCCGCTACCCGCTCGCCGCCCGGGACGGCGAGGAGATCCTCCATGTCGGCCACGTCGAAATTGGATACGCCCCAGCGCCGGATCTTGCCCTGGCGTTGGAGCTCCTCGAGGGTCGCGACGGTCTCGGCGAGCGGCACCGGGCCACGCCAATGCAACAGGTAAAGGTCGAGCGTGTCGATGCCGAGCTGGCGCAGGGACCCGTCGCAAGCGGCCACCAGCTTCAGGCGCGAGGCGTGGTGCGGATAGAACTTGCTCACCACGAAGACCCCCTCGCGGCGCCCGCCGATCGCCTCGCCTACCACGCTCTCCGCGCCGCCCTCCCCGTACATCTCCGCGGTGTCGATGAGGGTCATGCCGAGATCTACTCCCATGCGCAAGGCCGCGACCTCGCTCGCCCGGCTGCCGGCGCGCTCGCCCATGTGCCACGTGCCCATGCCCAGGCGTGGCATGGTCCCGCCGTCGCGAAGCTCGAAAGGCGGGACCACCGCGATGCTCACAGCGTTCCGGTGGCCACCGCCTCGTCGCCGTATTGCGGGTTCATGCGCTGGGTCTTGGCGGCCATCTTGTTGAGGGCGCTCATGTAGGCCTTGGCGGACGCGACGACGATGTCGGTGTCCGATCCCATGCCATTCACGATGCGCCCGGCCTTCGACAGGCGCACCGTGACCTCGCCCTGCGAGTCGGTGCCCTCCGTCACGTTGTTCACCGAGTACAGCAGCAGCTCCGTGCCGCTCTGCACCATGCTCTCGATCGCCTTGAACGTGGCGTCCACGATGCCCCCGCCGCGCGCCTCGGCGCGCATCTCACGCCCCGCTTCCGACATGACCACGCGCGAGAACGGCTGCTCGCCGGTCTCCGAATGCGCCGAGAGGGACACCAACTTGTAGTGCTCGGCCTCGGGGGTCACCGCCTCGTCGCCCATCAACGCCTGGATGTCCTCGTCGAAGATCTCGCGCTTCTTGTCGGCGAGATCCTTGAAACGCGCGAAGGCGGCGTTCAGCTGCTCCTCGGAAGCGAGCGTGATGCCGAGCTCCTGGAGGCGCGCCTTGAAGGCGCTGCGCCCGGAGAGCTTGCCCAGGGTGAGGCGGTTGGCACCCCAGCCCACGTCCGAGGCACGCATGATCTCGTAGGTCTCGCGGTGCTTCAGGACACCGTCCTGGTGGATACCCGACTCGTGCGCGAACGCGTTGGCCCCGACCACGGCCTTGTTGGGCTGGACCGGGTAGCCGGTGATGGTCGACACCAGCTTGCTCGCGGGCACGATCTGCGTGGCGTCGATGCCGGTGGTGCACGGGAAGATGTCGGAGCGCGTCTTGATGGCCATGACGATCTCCTCGAGGGAGGCGTTGCCGGCGCGCTCGCCCAGCCCGTTGATGGTGCACTCCACCTGGCGCGCCCCCGCCATCACTGCGGCGAGGGAGTTGGCTACCGCCATGCCCAGGTCGTTGTGGCAGTGCGTGGACCATACCGCCTTGTCGGCGTTGGGCACACGGCTCATGAGCTTCGTGAAGAGCTCGCCCCACAGCTCCGGAACGCTGTAGCCCACGGTGTCCGGGACGTTGATGGTGGTCGCGCCCGCCGCGATGGTGGCCTCGAAGACGCGGCAGAGGAAGTCCACGTCGGAGCGCACCGCGTCCTCGGCGGAGAACTCCACGTCGTCGGTGTACTGGCGCGCGAGCTTGACGGCGCGCACCGCGGCCTCGAGCACCGCGTCGGGCTCCATGCGCAGCTTGTGCTGCATATGGATCGGGCTCGTCGCGATGAAGGTGTGCACGCGGCCGCGCCGCGCTGCCTTGATCGCCTCGCCGGCGCGCTTCACGTCGTTGTCGTTGGCGCGAGCGAGCGAGCAGATGGTGGAATCCTTCACCGCGGCCGCCACCGCGCGGATCGCATCGAAGTCGCCGGGGCTCGCCGCGGCGAAGCCGGCCTCGATCACGTCGACCTTCAGGCGCTCGAGCTGCTTGCCGATGCGCACCTTCTCGTCCTTGGTCATGGCCGCGCCCGGGCTCTGTTCGCCGTCGCGCATCGTGGTGTCGAAAATGATCAGCTGGTCCTTCATGGTCTTTACTCCGAATTCGAAATTACGGATGGACTGACCCGCCCCGCGTTGTCGAAGCGGCCGGATGCTGCACGATATTCTGGTTGGAGTTTTTAGCGCGCGGGGCGCAGCAGCAGGCCGAGCGCGAGCGCGCCGGACAGGGCAAGGCGAAGGAAGCGGATGTCGCCGTGGGAGTGCATGAATCGACTATAGCGGAGAATTCAGGGGCTTGGCAAACCGCCCGTCAGGGCTGCTGGGGAGCCAGTTCCTTGCTCGACTTGGCGCCGTTCCTCAGGAGGACCGCCGCGATGTCGTGCGCCTCATGCTCCTCGGCGATGTCGAGCGGCGTCATGCCCGACAGGTCGTGCACATTGGGATTGGCGCCGGCGGCGAGGAGGAGCTCGACGGCTTCCTGGAAACCCATCTCCACCGCGAGGATGAGGGCGCTCGCGCCGTTCTCGTCGCGCAGGTCGAGCCCGGCGCCGCGCGCCGCGAGGAGCTCGGCGGCGGGCAGGTTGCCCTCCTCCACGGCGAACATGAGGAGCGTGCGCTTGGCGGAGGTCACGACAGTGTCGGCGGAGGTGGTGGCGAGCATGCGCGCGAGCGCGGTCAGGTTGCCCTCCTCGATCGCGTCGCGGATGTCCTGGTACTCCTTCTGGCTCGCCTCCCTGCGCCACCGGTTGACGACCCACATCACGTATCCGGAGACGCCGTAGGCGAGCATCAAGCCCCAAAGCACGTGCGACGGCTGGAGGGAGATGAGGAGGAGCACCAGAACCAGCACCAGCACCACCGAGAACGGCACCGCGCGACGCAGGTTGATGTCCTTGCCGCTGTAGAACTTCACGTTCGAGACCATCGTGATGCCGGCGTAGATGGTGACCGCGGCGGCGAGCCAGCGCACCTCGCCTCCGGCCACCTGGTAGTCGTTGAACACCCAGATCATCCCGGCCACCAGCGCCGCCGCCGCGGGGCTCGGCAGGCCCTGGAACCAGCGCTTGTCGGCGACCGAAAGCTGCGTGTTGAAGCGCGCCAGGCGCAGCGCCGCCCCCGCGCAATACACGAAGGCCGCGATCCAGCCCAGCCGGCCCAGGAATCCGTTCAACTGGGCCATGTCACGCAGGGCCCACTCGTACATCACGAGAGCGGGCGCCGCGCCGAACGACACCATGTCAGCCAGGCTGTCGTACTCGGCGCCGAATGCCGACTGGGTGCGCGTGAGGCGCGCCACGCGCCCGTCGATGCTGTCGAGGACCATGGCGACGAAGATCGCGACCGCCGCCTTCTCGAACTCGTGGTTCATCGCCTGGACGATCGCGTAGAACCCCGCGAAGAGGTTCAGCGTCGTGAAGATGTTCGGCAGCAGGTAGATGCCGCGCTTGCGCGCCGGCTCCAGCGTCCTCACCCTGCGTTCGACCTGGATGGCCATGGGCCCGGCCCTACCCGCGCGGAAGTTCCGCGAGGACCGTGGAGCTAGCCTTCACGCTGTCGCCGATCGCCACCTTCGGGCGCGACCCCGGCGGCAGATAGACGTCGACGCGCGAGCCGAAGCGGATGAACCCGTAGCGCTGCCCGCGCGCCAGGCGATCGCCCGCCTTCACGTAGCAGAGGATGCGCCGCGCGATGAGTCCGGCCACCTGCACGCAGGTGATCTCGGTGCCGTCGTCGAGCTTCAGGATGAGCGCGTTCCTCTCGTTGTCCGAGGAGGCCTTGTCGAACGCCGCGTTCACGAAGAGGCCCTTCGCGTACCGGACTTCCCGGATGACGGCATCCACCGGCGAGCGCTGCGAGTGCACGTTGAAGACGTTCATGAAGATGCTGACCTTCACCGACTCCACGTTGCGATAGGGATCGAGCGCGTTGCCGACGACGATCACCTTGCCGTCGGCCGGGCAGAGCACGAGGCCTTCGCCCTGCGGGATCTCGCGCGCCGGATCCCGGAAGAACTGCAGGATGAAGAAATAAACAATCCAGAAGGGAACGGACCACCACCCGCACCACCAGGTAACGCCGATCGCGACGACTAGCGAGGCGGTGAGGTACGGCCAGCCCTCTTTCGCGATGATCGGATGCGGGTAGTTTTTCATCTCGTGCCTCGCGCCTAGTTTCTCGACGTGTCGACCAGCTTGTTCTTCTTGATCCACGGCATCATCGCACGCAGCTTCTCGCCCACGACTTCGATGTCGTGCTCGGCCAGCAGGCGGCGCCTCGCGTTCAACGTGGGCGCGCAGGCGCGGTTCTCGAGGATGAAGTCGCGCGCGTACTCGCCCGACTGGATGCGCGCGAGGCACTCCTTCATCGCCTCCCGCGCCTCCTTGCCGATCACCTTGGGCCCGGTCACGTACTCGCCGTATTCGGCGTTGTTCGAGATCGAGTAGTTCATGTTCGCGATGCCGCCTTCGTAGATGAGGTCGACGATGAGCTTGGTCTCGTGCAGGCATTCGAAGTACGCCATCTCCGGCGCGTAGCCCGCGTCCACCAGCGTCTCGTAGCCCGCCTTGATGAGCTCGACGATGCCGCCGCAGAGCACGGTCTGCTCGCCGAACAGGTCGGTTTCGGTCTCCTCGCGGAAGTTGGTCTCGATCACCCCGCCGCGGGTTCCACCGATCGCCGCCGCGTAGGACAGGGCCAGGTCCTTGGCCTTGCCCGAGGCGTTCTGGTGGATCGCGATCAGCGCCGGCACGCCGCCGCCCTGGGTGTAGGTCTGGCGCACCAGGTGGCCGGGGCCCTTGGGCGCGATCATCACGACATCGAGGTCCGCGCGCGGCACGATCTGCTTGAAATGGATGTTGAAGCCGTGCGCGAATGCGAGCGTCGCGCCCTTCCTGATGTGGGGCTCGATGGAATCCTTGTAGACCTGCGCGTGGTTCTCGTCGGGCAGCAGGATCATCACGAAGTCCGCGCCCTTCACCGCCTCGCCCACTTCCTTCACGGCGATCTTGGCCTTCTTCACCTTGTCCCAGGACGCGCCGCCCGGACGCAGCCCCACGGTCACCTTCACCCCCGAGTCCGTCAGGTTCTGCGCGTGAGCGTGCCCTTGCGAGCCGTAGCCGATGATGGTGACCTTCTTGCCCTTGATGAGCGAGAGGTCGGCATCCTTGTCGTAGTAGACCTTCATGTCGTTTTCCTTGAGATTGGCGTGTTGCTTCAGACCTTCAGCACCCACTCGCCACGCCCGATGCCGGATACGCCGGTGCGGACCGTTTCCAGGATCGCGCTGGTGTCGAGCGCTTCGAGGAAGGCGTCGAGCTTCTCGGTGGTGCCGGTGAGCTCGATCGTGTAGGACTTGTCGGTAATGTCGATGATGCGCCCGCGGAATATGTCCGCGGTGCGCTTGATTTCCTCGCGGTCCTTCCCGGCGGCGCGCACCTTGACGAGCATCAGCTCGCGCTCGATGTGCTTGCCCTCGGAAAGGTCCACCACCTTGATCACGTCCACGAGCTTGTTCAGCTGCTTGGTGATCTGCTCGACGATCTCGTCGGAGCCGGTGGTGACGATCGTCATGCGCGACATGGTCGCGTCCTCGGTAGGCGCGACGGTGAGCGTCTCGATGTTGTAGCCGCGGGCGGAGAAAAGCCCGGCGACGCGCGACAGGGCACCAGCCTCGTTTTCGACGAGGATCGAAAGGATGTGTCGCATGGTTACAGTTCTTCCGAAAGGATCATCTCCGAGATGCCCTTGCCGCCGGGCACCATCGGAAAGACGTTCTCGGTCTGGTCGGTGATGAAGTCGAGGAACACGAGGCGGTCCTTCAGCGCGAACGCCTCCTTCAGCGCGCCCTCGATGTCGGAGGGCTTCTCGATCTTCATGCCGACGTGGCCATAGGCTTCGGCGAGCTTCACGAAGTCGGGAAGCGCGTCCATGTACGACTCCGCGTAGCGATTGCCGTGGAAGAATTCCTGCCACTGGCGGACCATGCCCATGTAGCGGTTGTTCAGGTTCACGACCTTCACCGGCAGGTGGTACTGCTTGCAGGTCGAAAGCTCCTGGATGCACATCTGGATCGACGCCTCGCCGGTCACGCAGGCGACGTCGGCGCTGGGAAAGGCGAGCTTCACGCCCATCGCGTACGGCAAGCCCACGCCCATGGTGCCGAGGCCGCCGGAGTTGATCCAGCGGCGCGGCTTGTCGAAGCGGTAGAACTGCGCGGCCCACATCTGGTGCTGGCCCACGTCGGAAGTGATGTAGGCATCGCCCTTGGTGATCTCGTAGAGCTTCTCGATCACCATCTGCGGCTTGATGATCGCCGACTTGCGGTCGTACCGGAGGCAGTCCTTGGCGCGCCACGCCGCGATCTGCGCCCACCACGCAGCGAGCGCCGCCGGGTCGGGACGCACCGACGTGGCCTTGAGTTGCGCGAGGAGCTCGGTCAACACTTCCTTCACCCCTCCCACGATCGGCACGTCGACCTTCACGCGCTTGGAGATCGACGACGGGTCCACGTCGATGTGGATGATCTTGCGCGTCGGATTGCCGGCGGCGAAGTGAGTCGGGCTGCCGATCACGCGGTCGTCGAAGCGCGCGCCCACGGCGAGGAGCACGTCGCTCCCCTGCATGCCCATGTTGGCCTCGACCGTGCCGTGCATGCCGAGCATGCCGACGAACTGCTTGTCGTTGGCCGGGTAGGAGCCCAGCCCCATGAGCGTGTTGGTGACCGGGAAGCCGAGCGTGCGCACGAGCTCCGTAACCTCCGCGCTGGCCTCGCCGAGGATCGCGCCGCCGCCCACGTAGATCATCGGGCGCTTGGCCTCGAGCAGCAGGTGCAGCGCCTTCTTGATCTGGCCCGAGTGGCCCTTGGTGACCGGGCTGTACGAGCGCAGGCTGATCTTGTCGGGGTAGTGAAAGTGCGTGGTCTGGTTCGACACGTCCTTGGGGATGTCCACCAGCACCGGCCCGGGGCGCCCGGTGGTCGCGATGTGGAAGGCCTTCTTGATGGTGACCGCGAGCTGGCTCACGTCCTTCACCAGGAAGTTGTGCTTCACGCAGGGGCGCGTGATGCCCACCGTGTCGCATTCCTGGAAGGCATCCTCGCCGATAGCCGCGGTCGGCACCTGTCCGGTGAGCACCACCAGCGGAATGGAATCCATGTAGGCGGTCGCGATCCCCGTGACCGCGTTGGTGACGCCGGGGCCGCTGGTGACGAGCGCCACGCCGCATTTGCCGGTGGCGCGTGCGTATCCGTCCGCGGCGTGCACCGCGCCCTGCTCGTGGCGCACGAGGATGTGCTTCACGTCCTTCTGCCGGAAGAACGCGTCGTAGATGTGCAGCACGGCGCCCCCGGGGTAGCCGAATACGAACTCGATGCCCTCGGCCTTGAGACAGCGCATGACGATTTCGGCGCCGGTCAGGGTTTCGCCGGTTTCCGTCATCGGGGGGAGCTGGAGTTCCATGCTAAGGCCTTGTAAATCGAGAGGTTTCCGTGGGTGGACCAGAGACAATAGCCGCTGGCCCGAGGTTGGTCAAGCCAAAATGGTGCACTGCGATATCGGAGCGCCTGCGCCGGTGCGCGAAGCGGTTTTGTTACCATTCGCCGCAACCCGCGACATAGCCGCCGAAACGGAGAAAAACCCTGGCCACGCAGAAGGAGCTGTCCGATTTCCTCGCCTCCGTGGAGCGGCGCGCCTTCAAGCAGTGCGTGTTCTCCGTCCACGACGACGAGGCTGCGCTCGACATCGTGCAGGACTCCATGATGAAGCTCGCCGAGAAGTATTCGGCCAAGCCCGCGCAGGAGTTGCCCCTCCTCTTCTCGCGCATCGTGCAGAACTCGATCCGCGACCACTTCCGCCGGCAAAAAGTGCGCTCCACGTGGACCACGCTGCTTTCCAATCTCGGCCTGGGAGGCGAAGATGAGGACGGCGACCCGCTGGAAACTCTCGACGTCGACGAGCATTCCAACGTGCCTGCCAATCCGGCGGACCGCCTCGAGCAGTCGCAGGTGATGGCGACCATCGAGGAAGCGGTGAAGGCCTTGCCCAATCGTCAACGCGAGGCGTTCATGCTGCGTTACTGGGAAGAACTCGACGTGAGCGAAACAGCTAAAGCGATGGGATGCTCGGAAGGCAGCGTCAAGACTCACTGCTCCCGGGCCACGCACGCTTTGGCGAAAGTCCTGAGAGCAAAAGGGATAACGCTATGAATGAAAAGGAATTTGCTTCGAAGTTGAAGCCCTGGCTCGATCGTTCGGTAGACGCGATCGGCGAAATGCAGGCCACCCGGCTGAAGTCGGCGCGGTTGCGGGCGCTCGACGCCTGGCGCGAGCCGGTGCGCGTCCTGGGGCTGTTGACGGTCCCCGCCGGCACCGCGCAGACCATCCAATACACGTTCGTCCAACGCGCCCTGCTCGCGCTCCCGATCGTCGCCCTGATCGCGACCCTCGGGGTGAAGTCGGTGCAAGAGAACGATGTCGGCGAGCTCGACGCGCAGCTCCTCACCCAGGAGCTCCCGCCGGACGCCTTCCTCGACCAGGACTTCCGCGCGTGGCTCGTCAAGCAGCGCTGATCCTGGCTGCCCTCCTGCTTGCCTTCGGGCTCGCGGCGCCGGCGCTCGCCTACGATCCGAACAAGCCCCAGACCCCCTGGTCGAGGCTCTCGCCGGAAGAGCGGCGGGTGCTGGCGCCGATCGCCCAGGATTGGGAGCGCATGCCCGGGTTCCAACAGGAGCGCCTGATCTCCTCGGCGCGCAAGTATCCCTCGATGCAGCCGATCCAGAAGGAGCGCTACGAGCAGCGCATCCGCGACTGGGCGGCGATGACTCCCGAGCAGCGCCGCGAGGCGCGCGAGACCTTCCAGGGCCTTCGCAAGCTCCCGCCCGAGCGCCAGCACGAGCTGCGCGAGCGCTGGCTGCGCGAGCGCGAGTCGCGCGGCGATGCGGGGCCGCAGCAGCCCTCCTACGAACGCCAGCAGCGCTCCTACGAGCCACAGCAGCGCTCTTACGAAGAGAATCGCGGCCGCAGCCAGCGCCCCGGCGAAGGCCGGTGACCGCCCCGGGCCCTGCCCGCGCGCCTTCCCTCGGGCGCCGCCTGGCGAGCGCCCTGTACGACTTTCTCCTCCTTGTGGCGCTCGTGTTCATCGCCACCTGGCCCTTCCTCGCCTTTGTCGGCGACGCCACCCAGGGCTGGCGCCGGCACGTGCTGCAAGCATGGATCCTCGTCGTGGTCGGCGCGTACTTCGTGTGGTTTTGGACCCATGGCGGCCAGACCCTGCCGATGAAGACCTGGAACATCCGTTTGGTCGCAGCCGACGGCGTACGTGTCGGGGTCGCACGCGCGATGCATCGTTACCTCATCGCCATCCTGGGCCTCGCCGCCGTCGGCCTGGGCTTCCTGTGGGCCCTGTTCGACCGCGATCGACAGTTCCTCCATGATCGCCTCGCCGGCACGGCGTTGATCGATGCCAGGCAGGCTAGCGACGTTCCGCGCGGACCAGGAGCGCCGCGGCGACCAGCGCCGCAATGACGACGGGGGCGCCGGCCGAAAGCAGCGCGGGCCAATCATTGAGCAGCCCCACGTGCGAGAAGAGCCGCCCGGCAAAGTGGAAGGACAGGCCGATCAGGATCCCCATCACGATCTTGGCGCCCACGCCGCCCGCGCGCGCCGAGGTGAGCGCGAAGGGAATGGCGAGGATCATCATCACGACGGCCGCCGCGGGGCTGAAGAGCTTCCCCCAGAACGCGATCTCGTAGCGCGTCGCCTTCTGCCGGTTCTCGTGCAGGTGCTCGATGTACGCGCGCAGGTTGAGCGCCGACATGCGCTCGGGCACGATCTTCAGCACCGACAGGATGTCCGGCGTGAGCACCGAGCTCCATGTCGCGCTCGGGATCTTCTGCAGCACCGCGCGATCGCCCTCGAAGCGCGTGAGCTCGACGTTGGACAGCTCCCACTTGTTGGGCCCCGCGTAGGTGCCCTTCTCCGCGCGGCTGATGGCGGTGAGGCGGAAGGCGGGATCGAACTCGTAGATGCGCAGATTGAGGAGCTGCGTGTCGGCGGTCACGTCCTGGATGTTCACGAAGCTGCGGTCGTCCTTCACCCAGAAGCCGGAGCGGAACTCGCGCGCCACGATCGATCGCGTGGCCTTCAGCCGCAGGCCCTTCGCGGCCTCCTCGGTGAACGGCGTGATGAGCTCGCCGAAGGCGAGCGTGACCAGCGCGATCACCAGCCCCGCGGCACCCACGTGCATC
>JBBRQA010000138.1:0-10597 GCA_038227085.1 Burkholderiales bacterium
ACACGACGCGCACGCCCACGCCCTGGTCGATCGAGTAGCTGCCCGACTTCACCTCGCCTTCTTCCAGCGACCAACCCTCGGAGCGGTTGTACTGGAAGTAGAGGTCGGCGTCGTCGGCCTTGTGGGCGAGGATGGTGCCGAACACCTTGTGGGTCGCGACCTCGTCGATCCCGAAGGGAGCGAGCAGGGTGGCCTGGGCGATGTCGAGCGTGGAGGGGCCGGGCTTGGTCATTCGGGCTTCTTCAATGTCAGGAAATTTCAGCATTGGGTCAAATACTTACCACTGCCGGACGGTTTTGTGGGTGAGCGCGGGGAGACTTTTTCGGATCTTCGCCTGATAGGTGGGGTTCACGCCGGCGACCACAACCCCCGAGCCTCGCGGCAGGCGATCGAGTACCACGCCCCATGGATCCACGATCATTGTATGACCGTGGGTTTCGCGACCGTTCACGTGATATCCGCCCTGGGCCGGCGCGATCACATAGGCCAGGTTCTCGATGGCGCGCGCGCGAATCAACGTATCCCAATGGGCCTTGCCGGTCGTCTCGGTGAACGCCGACGGCACCAAAATGATGTCCACGTCGCCCATCGCGCGATAGAGTTCCGGAAAACGCAGGTCGTAGCACACCGAAATCCCCAGCTTTCCGTAAGGGGAATCCACCGTGCAGACCGACTTGCCGGGCTCGATGGTGCGCTCCTCGGTGTAGCGCTCCTGGCCCATGTCGAAGCCGAAAAGGTGAATCTTGTCGTAGCGCGCGACGCGCGTGCCATCCTGGTCGTAGACCAGGCAGGAGTTGCGCACCTTGTCGGGCAGTACCGATTCGAGCGGCACCGAGCCGCCCACGATCCAGACCTTGTGGCGGCGCGCCTTCTCGGACAGGAAATTCTGGATCGGGCCCTCTCCATCCTTCTCGCGGGCGGCGACCTTGTCGGTGTCCTTCATGCCCATGATGGCGAAGTACTCGGGCAGCGCGATGATGCGCGCGCCGGTGGCGGCCGCGAGCTCGATCAGGCGCCCGGCCTCCTCGAGGTTCGCCTGCACGTGCGGCCCCGAGGCCATCTGGATCGCGGCGACGCGGAACATCGACTGCGTCGTCGACATGGTCTCGCGCAGCGCGTCGGGCGTGGTGGAGTTGCGGGTGATGATCATCGGGTTTCCGGGGCGCTCGCCGCGGTCTTCGGCGGCGGAGCCGACAGGCGCGTGACCTGTGGATTATCCCACGAGCCCGTCACCTGGTATTCGTATGCCACCGCCTTGCCGATCGGATTCTTGAGGAGCTTGGTGACGAGCAGCGTGGACAGGCCCAGCACCGGCGTGCCGATGAGGGTCGCCGCGAGCGCGAGGCCCTCGCCCACTTCCGGGACGATGTGCATGGTGAGCGTCTGCGTCTCCTGCGGGATCGACACCTCTCCGCTCATGCTCACGAAAGCCGACGGCCCGCTGATGTCGAAGCCGTCGGTGAGAAGCACGCCGCGCGCCACCTTCACGTCGCCGTCGATCTTCTCGAAGGCGAAGCCCGCGCTGAACACGTCGCGGAAATCGAACATGGCGCGCTGCGGCAGCGACTGCAGCGAAAGGAGGCCGAGGAGCTTCCCCGCGCCGGGCTCTATCTTGGCGAATTGGCCGCGGCGCGCCTCGACCTTGATGGTGCCGGCGAGATTCACCGTCGCGAAGTCGTAGGGATAGCCTGGCCACACCAGCTTGCCCTCCAGCCGGCCGCTGCCGCGCTTCAGGTAATCGCCGTAGCCGAACTGCGTCATGAGCGCGTTCAGGTTCTCGGTCTCGAGCTTCAGGGCGAGCGTGGTGAGCGAGCCCGCCCCGGTGCGCCGCCAGCCCCCGGTGGAATGGAATTTCGCGTGGCCGTTCACGATGTCGAGCTTGTCGATACGCCACTCGTCGCCGTCGGGCTCGGCCTTGAGGTCGAGGGCCCCGAGCCACTTGCCCTTGAACTCGAAGCGCTGCGCGGTCACGTCGAGCGCGGGAAGGTCGGCCTGCGTGCCTTGCTGCGGTTCCGCGGGCACGGTGCCCGGCGTGGGCTCGGTGATCGACAGGCGCTCGAGCTTCGCGGCAAGGCGGCCCTTGCCCTCCCAATTCCATTGGATGTCGCCGGCGACGAGCGGGCTCTCCAGCTTGCCGGTCCATTGCGAGCCCTTGCGCTCGAGCTGCGCGTTCATGTCGCGGAATTCGCGCCCCCAGTAACGCGCGCGGCCGAGCCTGAGATCCACGCCGCGCAGCACGAAGCCCTCGGCGCCCGCGTGCTTTTCCTCGCCGCGCGGCGCCGCGAAGGCCGCCTGCCATGCGTCGACGTCGAGATACGGCAGCTCACCATGCAGCCACAATCCCTCGCGCGTCGCCTCGTTCGCCGGTGGCGCGCCGAACTTGAGCAATGCGTTCCAGCGCTCACCGGTCTTCGAGAAGCGTCCATAGACGCTCTCGCCCAGCGTCACGCTGCTCACCTCGGCGTCGGTTCCCATGCGCGCCACGGTGAGCGTCATGGCGCGTGCGTCACCCGCGGCTTTCGCGAGCGGCTCGGGCAGCGTCGAGGCGAGGCCCGTCAGGTCCGACGTGACGGTGAGCTCGCTGCCCTGCCTACCCGACACGATGCGCGCCTTCCAGTCCGCGGCGCCGGACAGCTTCGCGACCACCGCCTCGGGCGCGTAGGCCGACATCTCCGTCGAGTCGATGCGGCCCTCGATCTGCGTGACGACCTGGTTGTCCTGCGTGGCCATCGAGAGCGACGCGGGCTTGCCGAACAGCGTGCCGACGATCGCCGGCGCGCGCACCGCGCTCTCGGTGAACGCGAGGCGCCCGCGCAGGTCGCGCATCGCCAGCGTGCGCCCGACGCTCGCGGTGGCACCGGTGAACGTGTAGTCGCCCACGACGCGCACCGGGTCGGTGCCCCACATCGGATACACGAGCTGCAGCTTCAGGCGCCCCGGCCCTTCCACCGCGACCGCGCGCGTGAAGGCCCCCGGCCCGTTCACCAGGGGCGACTCGCGCAGGAACCGCACCGTGTCCGCGCCCGTGGTGTCGACCTCGCCCGCCACCGTCAACACCGGGGGCTTCGCTCCCAGGTCCTCGACGATGGCACTGACCGAGGTGGCGCGGCTTGCGAAGATCTGCGCGCGCTCGGCGCGGATCTCCATGCGCCGGTTCTCGAACTTGAAGGTGCCGTCGATGGCGTCGATCGAGGGCCAGTCGGGGTGGTACTTGAGGCGCCCGTCGTGCACGTCGCCTTCGAGCAGGAAATGGCCGGGATGCTCGGCGCTGAACGGAAAGCCCCACATGTCGCCCTTCACCTCGAAGTTGGCGTGCGTGGCCGTCCCCGCCTGCACCGCGCGCTCGAGCCAGTCGCGCGTGCCCGCCACGCTGTTGGGCATGTAGCTCGCCACGCGCGTCGCGGACGCGTGCGCGAACTCGCCCTTCAGGTCCACGTAGCCCGGCGACTTCTCCTTCGAGCCGGGAAGCGAGCGCCACGTGCCGGCGACCTTGCCCTCGCCGTCGGCGTTGGCGAACCTCGCATCCGCGATCGTGACCTCGAGCGCGTTGCCGGCCGGCTTCCACGTCGCGCGCGCGGTGAGCTTGTCGAAGGCGAGCGGCTGGCGAAAGAGTCGCTGCAGCTCGAAGCTGCCGTTCTTCGCGTCGATCACCACGCTGCCGCCGTCCTGGGTGCCGTCGACGCTCCCGGTAATGCCCGAGACGCCGGGAAAGTTGTCCACGGCGTTGATCGCGAGCTCCTCGAAACGCCCCTTCACCGCGTAGCCCTTCATCGGCGCCGCGCCGCCGCCCGACCACGCGAGCGACGCGTCGAGGATGCGGCCGCGCGGGGCGAAGCGCTGCACGTGGCCCTTGATGTCGCGCGGCACCGGGAAGTAGTCGATCAGCGCCGCGGCGATCTTGAGGTCGATGCCGTCGGCCTTCACGTCGACGCGTTCGGACTGGCCGGCCTCGGCGCGCCGCGAGAGAGAGAAGTTGCCGAGCTGCGCGGCCATGCCGTTGGCGAGGCGGAAGCGCAGGTTCTCGGTGGCGAAGGTGAAGCCGCCGGCCTCGACGCGATAGGTGGCGCGCCCCGAGATCGACGCGAGCTCGAGCGGCAGCGAGTCGGCGGCGAGCTGGCCCTTGGCGTCGCGCATGTTGAGGTCGGCCACGATCTCGCGGATCCCGTCGGTGTTGAAGTGCGCCCACACGCGCATGCTTCCCACGCCGCTCCTCAGCGTCTCGGGCACCGGCAGGTGCGCGCGCAGCCTCGCGAGGTCGGCGTTGCGGCTTTCTCCGTAAGCGTCGCCATCGGCGAGCCAGCGCGTGCCCTCACGCGTGAGCTTCACGTCGGCACGCAGGTCGATGCGCCCGGCCAACTCGCGTGGGGGCACCGCGGTGAGCGAGGCGCTATGCCTTCCCAAATGCTTGCGCACCGCGATCTCCACGCCGGTGAGCTCGACCTCGGGAGCACCCGACTTCTCGTCGCGCCAGGTGAGCGTCGCATCGTGGATGCCCAGGCGCGGCTGCGCGAGGAGCCACTCGGTGAAGGCACCGTCGTCGGGGCCGGCCTTGTTGAGCGGCTTGTCGGCGAGATAGATCAAGCCGTCGGCGCCGCGACGCAATGCGAGAGCGGGGCGATAGAAGTCGACGTCGTGGAAGCGCACCCGGCCCACCAGGAGGTCCCACCAAGAGAGCGTCACCTCGGCGCGCTCGAAGGCGAGCGCCACCTTGCCGCGCCGGTCGTTGATGGCGAAGCCCTCGAGGGAGACGCTGGGCCGAAGGCCGTCCCATCCGCCGGTCACCGCGCGCGTGGTGACCGACATGCCCGAGGCCTTCTCGATGGAGGCGACGATGGTGTCGCGAAAATCGTCGGCGTTGGGCAGCGCGACGTAGCGCAAGTACAGCACCAGGAGGGCGAAAGCGACGACGAGGAAGGCCGCTGCGCCCGCTGCCAGGCGGAGAAGAATTCGCGGTAAGGCCTTGATTCGGCAGTCCTCGGGCGGTGCCCGGGCGCTCGGGCGCCGGGCGGGTTTTGTGCTGGTATTGTAGCGCCTCCATGACGCTTCGCCCCGCCTCGCAGTCGTTTCGCGCCGCCTTCGCACGCACCCTCCGGCTCTCCCGATATGTCGCACGCGTGGCCTGCGCGCGCCCCGCCGTGGTGGACGCGCTCGAAGCGCGCGACGCGCGCGCCTTCACGCGCGAGGAGATGCGCGGATTTCTCGCCGGCGAGCCCGAGGCGCTCGGCTCGCGGCTGCGGGCGCTGCGCGAGCAAGTGATGGTGTCGCTCGCGCATCGCGATCTCAACGGCCTCGCCGCGCTCGACGAAGTGTTCGCCACCATGACGGCGCTGGCCGACGAGAGCATCGCCGCCGCCGCCTCCGAAGCGAATCGCGCCACGGCCAGCGTGCACGGCGAGCCGGGCGGGGCAGCGCGCCTCACGGTCGCCGCGCTCGGCAAGCTGGGCGGAGAGGAGCTCAACGTTTCCTCCGACGTGGACCTCGTGTTCCTGTACGACGCCGATGGCGAGACTGCGGGGCCGAGGCGCATCACCAACCACGAGTTCTTCGCCGCCACCGGCAGGAAGCTGATCGCGCTTCTCTCGGACATCACGGCCGAAGGGCAGGCCTTCCGCGTCGACATGCGCTTGCGGCCCTTCGGCGACAGCGGCCCGCTCGCCGCGTCGCTCTCCTCGCTCGAGGACTACTTCATCGCGCACGCACGCCCATGGGAGCGCTATGCATGGTTGAAGTCGCGTGTCGTCGCCGGGCCCGCCGAGGGCGTGGCGGAGCGCGTCGAGCCGTTCGTGTACCGGCGCTACCTCGACTACGGGATGCTCGAGCAGATGCGCGAGCTGCATTCGCGCATCTTCGAGGCCGCGATCCGGCGCCGCAAGGCCGACGACATCAAGGTGGGCGCGGGCGGCATCCGCGAGATCGAATTCGCGGTGCAGCTCTTCCAGATGGTGCGCGGCGGCCGCGAGCCGGCTCTGCGCACGACCTCTACGCGCGCCGCGATGAGGGCGCTCGCCGAGCGCGGGCTCATCGAGCCCGCGCGTATCGCGGGCCTCGCGAGCGCGTACGATTTCCTGCGCCGCCTCGAGCATCGCCTGCAGTACTACGACGACCAGCAGACGCAGGCATTGCCGCGCGCGCCCGAGCAGCAGGCGATCGTCGCCGAGTCGATGGACTACGCGGATTGGAGCGCGCTCGCGGCGGACATAGATCGGCATCGCGCAGTGGTGCAGGAAGCGTTCAACGCCCTCTTCGACGCGCAGCCCGTGCGCGAGGAGTCCTCGCGCGTCGCCTCGTGGCTGAACGACCCGCAGGCGCCGCCCGACCCCGAGGGCCTGGCCGACGACCTGCGCGAGGCCGGCATCGCGGACGCCGAGGCGGTGGCCAGGCGCCTCATCGACTTCACGCGCGCGAGCCGCTATCGCCGGCTCTCGGCGCCGATCCGCGCCAAGCTCGAGCGCCTGCTGCCCGCCTTCGTCTCCGCCGTCGCCGAGGAAGGCGGCACGGAAGCCACGGCGACCCGCATCCTCGCGCTCCTCGAGGCGATCGACGGGCGCGAGTCGTACTACTCGCTGCTGGTGGAATATCCGCAGGTGCTGCGGCGCGCGGCGCACCTGATGGCGCGAAGCGCGTGGGCGTCGCGGCTCCTCGCGCGCCATCCGATCCTGCTGGACGAGCTCACGCAAAGCGCTTCCAGCTTCGCCCTCACCGACTGGAAGGCCGAACGCGCGGGGCTCGCGGCCGAGACCGCGGGGCTGGGCGGCGACGTGGAGCGCGTGATCGACCACCTGCGCCACTACAAGCATCGCCAGGTATTGCGCTTCACCATCGCGGAGCTGGAAGGCGAGCTGGCGGTAATGGCGGTATCCGACGAGCTCTCGGCGCTGGCGGACACGATTCTCGACGTGGCCCTCGTCGAGGCCGCGAAGAGCCTTGGCTTCGAATGGGGTCCCCGTCGGCACGGCGACGGCGATGATTCACCCGGGGTGCCGGGTTTCATCATCGTCGGATACGGAAAGCTGGGCGGGAAGGAGCTGGGCTACGGCTCCGACCTCGACATCATCTTCCTCTACGACGAGGCGCTCGCCCCGCCCGCGGAGAAGCTCGTGCGCATCGCGCAGCGCGTGAGCACCTGGCTCAACAGCCACACCGCGGCGGGCGTGCTGTACGAGACCGACCTGCGGCTGCGCCCGGACGGCGCCTCGGGCCTGCTGGTGAGCTCGCTCGGCTCGTTCCGCGACTACCAGCTGAAGCGCGCATGGACCTGGGAGCACCAGGCGCTCACGCGTGCGCGCTTCGTGGCGGGCGCCGCGGCGCTGGGCGCGCGCTTCGAGGCGCTGCGCGACGAGATCCTCGCCACGCCGCGCGACCGCGCGAAGCTCTTCGAAGAAATCGTCGCGATGCGCCGCAGGATGCGCGCGGACAGCAAGCACGAGGCGAAGGAGCTGAAGCAGGTCGAGGGCGGCATCATCGACCTGGAATTCGCGGTGCAGGCGCTGGTGCTCGCCGAGGGGCCGAGCCATCCCTCGTTACGGGAGAACAAGGGCAACCACACGTTGTTGAAGCGCGCCGGCGAGCTCGGCCTCATCGAGAGGGCGAGCGCCGCCGATGCGGCCGACGCCTACCTCGCGATGAGGAGGCGCGCGCACGAGGCGGCGTTGAACGACGAGGACACATTGAAGCTCGCCCCGGGAGAGCTGGAAAGCGAGAGGGAAGCCGTCAAGCGGCTCTGGAAAGCCGTGTTCGGCTAGGCGGCGGCGGTGCTCGCCGAGCGCTCGAGCGCGGCGGTGAGCTGGTAGACCTGCATGCGCCCCTTGCCCTTGATCTCCAGCTCCTGCGACGACTCGAAGCGGAAGCGGTTGTAGAGGCGCCGATGCGTCATGAGGTCCACTTGAATGGTCTCGGGCGCCGCGTCCGCGGCCAGGCGGAAGGCGACGTTCACCGTGTCGCCCCACATGTCGTAGATGAATTTCTTCTTGCCGATCACGCCCGCGACCACCGGGCCGGTGCCGATGCCGATGCGGATCTGGAGGCGCTCGCCGGTGCGCTTCCGGTACTCGTCGACCTTGGCGATCATCTCGATCGCCATGGAGGCGACCGCGTCGGCGTAGTGCACCTGCGCGCCGGTTTCGAGGCCCGCGCACGCCATGTACGCGTCGCCGATGGTCTTGATCTTCTCGACGCGGTACTTGTCGGCGATGTCGTCGAAGATCGAGAACACGTCGTTCAGGATCTTCACCGTCTCGACCGGCGAGAGCTCCTCGGTCATGCGCGTGAAGCCGACGATGTCGGCGAACATCACCGTGACGTCGGCATGGCCCTGCGCGATGTTGACCTCGTTGCGCTTCAGGCGCTCGGCGATCGCGGGCGGCAGGATGTTGAGCAGAAGGCGCTCGCTGCGGTCCTTCTCGAGGCGGATCTCCTCGTACTGCGCGTCCACCTGCTGGCGCAGCTTCTGCTTCTCGCTCGCGAAGTACCAGAGGAGCGAGTAGATCATCACCGAGATCGCGGCGAAGTTGAGCACGAAGAACACCGCCACCGTCTGCAGGTCGAACTTGTGCACGCTGCCGGACAGCATGTAGTCGAAGACGCCCGCCATTACCGTCATGAAGAGCCATGCGAAGAACCACGGCATCGACTGGCGCGTGCCGAGCACGGTGACCGCGCCCACCGGCGCCATGAGGCCCCACAGGCTCACGCCCGAGGCGTTGACGAAGTTGCCGATCGACCACTGCATCGCGAAGGGCGTGAACAGGATCAAGCCCAGCTGGATCACCGCGAAGGTGTAGAGGCGGCGGAATTTCCACCACAGGCCGATGGTGATCACCGACAGGCCCTGGAAGAGGAGCGGGATCGCGGTGGAGTACTGGTAGCCCATGCTCCAGTAGACGGCGAGCCAGAGCGCCGCCGCGCACATCATGAAGCCCGTGGTGAGCATCAGCATGTCGCCGGAAAGCTTCTCCTCGGGCGACAATGCCGCCCCCGCGCCAACCTTCACAGGCTGTGCGTTGGTGGCGAATCTGCGCGACGGGTCCCCTGGAGAATCCTGCATTTTCCGAGTGGTGTTGCGACTTGTTGTTGTGCTGCAGCAATCGGTTGGATTATGCCACGGAACCCCCGCGGGCTGGCTCGCGATTTGGGCTAGAATTCCCCTCTTCCGCACCGTTTCCGGAGCACCAATTCCATGTCGATGTCCGACCGCGACGGCTTCATCTGGTACGACGGCAAGCTCGTGCCCTGGCGCGACGCCACCACCCACGTTCTCACGCATTCCCTGCACTACGGCCTCGCGGTTTTCGAGGGCGTTCGCGCCTACAAGACGGAGATCGGCACCGCGATTTTCCGGCTGAAGGAGCACACCACGCGGATGTTCAACTCCGCGAAGATCTACATGATGGAGATTCCGTTCACGCCCGCGGAGCTGATGGACGCGCAGCGCGAGGTGGTGCGCGCCAACAAGCTCGAGAGCTGCTACCTGCGCCCGCTCGCGTTCTACGGCTCGGAGAAGATGGGCGTCTCGCCGGTCGGCGCCAAGGTGCACGTCACCATCGCCGCGTGGCCGTGGGGCGCGTACCTCGGCGAGGACGGATTGAAGAAGGGCATCCGCGTGAAGACGTCGTCGTTCGCGCGCCACCACGTGAACGTCACCATGGCACGCGCCAAGGTCGCGACCACCTACGCCAACTCGATCCTCGCCAACCTCGAGGCCACGAAGGAGGGCTACGACGAGGCGCTCCTCCTCGACACCGACGGCTTCGTCGCCGAGGGCGCCGGCGAGAACATCTTCATCGTGAAGGACGGGCGCGTGTACACGCCGGAGCTCACCACGGCACTGGACGGCATCACCTGGCGCAGCGTCCAGTCGATCTGTGCCGACCTCGGCATCGTGGTGGAGAAGACGCGCCTCACGCGCGACGACATCTACATCTGCGACGAGGCATTCTTCACCGGCACCGCCGCCGAAGTCACCCCGATCCGCGAGCTCGACCGGCGCGTGATCGGCCAGGGCTCGCGCGGCCCGGTGACCGAACGCATCCAGAGCGCGTTCTTCGACATCGTCCATGGACGCAACCCCAAGTACCACCACTGGCTCTCGCCGGTCGAAACCAAAAATGTCGCTGCCGTCCGAGCTTGACCAGAAGCGCGTGGAGGTCGGCGCGGCCGATCTCCCGCTGCATTGCCCGCTGCCCTCGCAGAAACTGTGGAACACGCATCCGCGCGTCTATCTGCCCATCGAGGCGACGCGGGAGGCACGCTGCCCGTATTGCGGCACGCTCTACCGGCTCGTCGGGGATCTCAGCCCTGGCGGGCACTAGGACTTTTCACGGCACGCACTCTGATCGTATCCCCGTCGTGGATCGGTGACGCGGTCCTTTCGCACCCCCTTCTCGTCCGCCTGAAGGAACGCGATCCCCGCGGCACCATCGATGTTCTCGCCCCGCCCTGGGCATTACCCGTCTATCGCCGCATGCCGGAAGTGGCGCAGGCGATCACGCTTCCCTTCGGCCACGGCGACCTGAAGCTCGTCGAGCGCCGCCACTTCGCGAAGACGCTGCCACGATACGATCGCGCCGTCGTCCTCCCCAACAGCTTCAAGTCGGCGCTG
>JBBRQA010000139.1:0-10537 GCA_038227085.1 Burkholderiales bacterium
GCAAATCCCAGGCAGAAAGTAGCCGCGAGCATTTTGGTGCGTGTCATCTTCATTTCGAGCATCCTCGCCGAAGGCGGCCACCGGAAGGATGGCCTCTACGCAAAGCTTAGATCTCGAGCCTTAAACCAGGCTTAAGCCCGCTCACCCGTGGCAGCACCGCCCCGACTACAGCGCCAACACCTTTACGTCGGGAAATCCCATCATCTTCAGGATGAAGTAGTTGGCCGCGGCCTCGCCCGGATCCTCGGCGAAGACCATGATCTCCGCATAGCGAGGCACGCCGGCCTTCACGAGCGTCGACCAGATCTCCATCGCGGCCTTCGGCTTGCCGTCGGCGCTCACGAGCTCGGTATACGGCACGTGGATGACCTTGCCCTCGGGTACGTTGACGGGCAGCGCCTTGCCGGAGGCGAGGTAGAGCTTCGGATACAGGCCCGGCGCGCCTTGCGCATCGCTGGTCACGAGGCCGGTGCGGAGACTCACCGGGTACGTCGTGGGCGCGATGGCGGTGCCTGCCTCCTTCTCGAGCGCAAATCCGGCAAATGCCCAATCGTCCACGCTGTCGGAGAAGACGGACACCCGCTTCTGCCCCACCTCCTGGAGCATGAGGTAGGCGAGCGCCGAGTCCGCGTTCAATCCTCCCTGCGAGACGATCACCGCTTCGTAGTTCACATCCACACCCGCGGCGGCGAGCACTTCGGCGAGCTTCGCGGGCGTGGCGAGATTGCGCTTGAACACCTCCGCGGGGATGTTGACGGCGAAGGGCACGTGCGACTGCTTGAACGCGGCCTCCGGGCGCACATCGACCACGGTGAGCTTCGCCACTCCGAAGCTGCGCAGCATCTTGTTGCCCCATCCGTTGAGCCACGCCTTTTCGCGCGTCATCGTCGGCGCGTCGTAGGTCCAGAACGGCAGCCCGCGGTCGTCGCGCAGCCATTCGAGCTGCGACTCCTTGTAGAGCTTCACCCGGGGGTAGTCGAGCATGAACTTCATCGCGAAGAACGGCACGCTCGCCGCGATGCCGCCGCCGCAGTGCGTGTAGACCTGCTGCCCGGGCCTCACGCCGAGATACGTCATCATGCGGCGGATCTCCTCGGGAGACTTGAAGGTCTTGTCCGCGTTGAAGAAGTCCGCGCCTGGCGTCATCACGGCATTGGGGATGTGGCCTGCGCGGTCGAAGAATTTGGCACCGCCGAAATGCTGGGCGGGATCGAGCGCTTCCACGAGCGCGTTGTTCGTTGGATCGCCGGACGCGACCAGGAACTCCGGGAGGCGCACGCGCACCTCGTCCTTCACCTTCGCGAAGCGGAATGTTCCCGGCTTCGGCGCCGTTGTCGGCTCCTTCGTCACCGCGCCGCCCGTCGCTTGCCACTTGGCGAGACCGCCGTCGAGGACCGCGAGCTTGTCGGCCGGCACGCCGTGGTAGTAGAGATCGAAGAGAAGGCTGGTCGCGAGGTATGTGCCGCCCTGGTCGTAGAGGACGATCTTCTTTCCCGGGCTCACGCCCCACGACTGGATGCGTTGTTGCATCTCCGCGGGGGACACGTCGCGCCCCCCGAAGCTGAACACGTCGACGTTCACCGCGCCGGGAATGTGGTTCATCGCGTAGAGCTTCGACGGGGATGCGTCGAGCACGAGCACGTCGCCGCGCTGGAGGTTGCCGACCAGCCATTGAGCGCTCACGAGCTGGCCCTTGCCGCGCTCCGCGGACATGGCGGGCAGAGATATTGCGAGGCTCGCCACGACCGCCCACCACCTGTGATTCGAACCGTTGACCATGTCGTCCTCCCCCAGGGAATATGGGGGAAAGGTAGGCCTGCGCGGCCCGGGCAGCCAACCGGTTGTGACGAAGTACGGTCTTACGGGGTCCAGCCGCGGCCGAACCGGAACGAGGTACGGCTAGTGCGCGATCGAGGAGAAGAGAAGGGCGCGCCTCACTCCTGCAGCTTGATGTTTCTTTCCTTCACGAGCTTCTTCATGCTTTCGATCTCGCGGCGAACCTGCGCGGTGAATTCCGCGGGCGAATTCCCCACCGGTCGCGCGCCGATCTGCTCGAGCTTCTGGCGCAGGTCGGGGCTGGCCATCACCTTCTTCATTCCCTCGGTGAGGCGGGCGACCACCTCGGGAGGCGTCCTGGCGGGCGCGAGGAGGCCGTACCACGCCTCGTCGTTGAATCCCTTCATGCCGGCATCCTCCATGGTCATGAGGTTGGGGTATCCGGGGATCTTCTGGGTCGAGACCGCGCCCACCGCCTTCAGCTTCCCGGTATCGATGAAATTCTTCGACGAGGGGAACTGGTCGAAGAGGATGTCCACCTGCCCGCCCATCACGTCCTGGATCGCGGGGCCGGAGCCCTTGTACGGAATGTGGACGAGCTTGGTGCCCGAGTAGGCCTGGAACGACTCGCCGAGCATGTGGTTGATGCTGCCCACGCCGGAGGTGGCGAAGGAGTACTTGTCCGGGTTCGCCTTCAGCACCTTGATGAACTCGGTCAGGTTGTTCGCGGGGAACTTGGGATTCACGGTGATCACGTTGGGCATCGAGGCGATGTTCGTGATCGGGACGAAGCTCTCGAGCGAGTATTCCGGCTTCGGGTGGGCCGCGGGGTACACGATCATGGTGCTCACCGTCGCGATCAGCAGGGTGTATCCGTCCGGCGTCGCGTTCATGACCTGCATCGTGCCGAGCGCGCCGGCGGCGCCGCCCAGGTTCTCCACGACCACCGCCTGGCCCATCTCCTTGCGCATCTGCTCGGCGGTGAGGCGCGCGATGATGTCGGTGCTGCCGCCCGCGGCGAACGGCACGATGAGCCGAATGGACCGTGTCGGATACTGCGCCCAGGCGCCGGCGACGACGACGAGCGACGCGGCGGTCGCTGCGAGGGTGCTAAAGATTCTGCTCATGATGTTCCTCGGGGGTTGTTCGCCAAGTCTAACCCGGCGGGCCGGTATGTACGACGCCGCACAGACATTTCGCGGCCGCGGCCTCAGTCTTGAGGCTGACCAAACCGAGGATCGACCATGTCCGCAAAATATCTGCTCCACCCCGCTGGAAACGGAGAGTTCCACTGGGACCTCAAGGCCGCGAACGCGGAGACGATCCTGTCCAGCCAGATGTACAAGGGCAAGCAAGGCGCCGAGACCGGCATCGAGTCGTGCCGCACCAACTCCTCGGACGACGCGCGCTATTCGCGGCTGGTGTCGAAGGACACGAAGCCCTACTTCGTGCTGAAGGCGGCCAACGGCGAAGTGATCGGGACCAGCCAGATGTACAGCTCGGAATCGGCACGCGACCACGGCATCGCGTCGTGCAAGGAAAACGGCCCGTCGGCCGCCACGCAGTACGAGGCCAAGTAAGGCGGCGCACGGGGCTAGGGCGGCAGCATCCCCGCGCGCCCCGGGACGTCCATTCCCGGGCGCTCCCCCGCGGCAGGGGCCCAGGTGTAGGTGCCGTTCTCGCCGTAGCGGCGAACCCAGAGGGAGTTGCACTCCCGGCACTTGAAGCGCATCTGGGCGCCATCGAAAGTGTGGCTGAAGAGGCGATCGTGCCCCTCGATGCCCTTCGGACCCTGCTCGCAATTCGCGCATTTGCCCACGGCGTTGCAGTCCCTATCCCGACACACGTGTGACTGCGACGCCCTCTGTGCGTTCCTGCACAGAGGCCGATCGGACGGTAGGATGACACCCAGCCATGTCCAAGACCCTCAAACTTCCCAAGCTCGCCGAGCGCGCCCCCGCGCCCAAGGTACCGCCCACGTCCCGCGCCCGGCGCGCGCAGCAGGGCACCCGGAATCGCGCGGTCGCCTTACCCGCCCCCGCGCCGCCCCAAGCCACGCCGCCCAAGGCCGCGGCGCCCAAGCCAGCGCCGCGCAAGCCCGCGCCGCCCAAGCCTGCCCCTGCCCCCAAAGCTCCCGCGCATGAGAATCCAGAAGACCCCCGCCTTTCGAAACGGATGAGCGAGCTGGGACTGTGCTCGCGGCGCGAAGCCGACGAGTGGATCGAGAACGAGTGGGTAAAGGTGGATGGCAAGGTCGTGTCCACCCTCGGCGTGCGCGTCCCGCGCCATGCGGTGATCGAGGTCGACGAGGCCGCGTCGCGCCACCAAAGCGAGCAGGTGACGATCCTCCTCAACAAGCCCGTGGGCTATGTCTCGGGCCAGCCCGAGGACGGCCACGAGCCCGCGGTGGTCCTCCTCAAGCCCGAGAACCGCTGGGCCGAGGATCCGTCGCCAATGAAATTCAGGCCAACCCACCTGCGCGGGTTGGCGCCCGCCGGGCGCCTCGACATCGATTCCACCGGCCTCATCGTGTTCACGCAGGACGGCCGCGTCGCCAAGCGCCTCATCGGCAGCGACTCCGAGGTCGAGAAGGAATACCTGGTGCGCGTCGAAGGGACACTCACCGAAGAGGCGATGAAGATGCTGCACCACGGGCTCGAGCTGGACGGGGTGAAGCTGAAGCCCGCGCGCGTGTCCTGGGCCAACGAGGACCAGCTGCGCTTCGTACTGCGCGAGGGGCGCAAGCGCCAGATCCGGCGCATGTGCGAGCGAGTGGGGCTGGTCGTGGTCGGCTTGAAGCGGGTGCGCAGCGGCGGCGTGCCGCTGGGCAAGCTTCCGGTGGGACAGTGGCGATATCTGCGCAAGGATGAGAGGTTCTGACATGACCGAGCTCGAAGGCCTGCGCGACGAGTTGCGCGCATTTGCGGCGGCGCGCGACTGGGACCAGTTCCATTCGCCCAAGAACCTCGCGATGGCGTTGTCGGGAGAGGCGGCGGAGCTCCTCGAGATCTTCCAATGGCTCACCGAGGAGCAAAGCCGCCGCCTCCCGCCCGCCGCGAAGGCGGCTGCAAGCGACGAGATCGCCGACGTCCTCCTGTACCTGATCCGGCTGGGAGACAAGCTCGGCATCGACCCCCTCGCCGCGGCCCGGGGCAAGATGGTCGCGAACGCCGGTAAATATCCAGCCGACAAGGCCCGCGGCACCGCGAAGAAATACACCGAGCTGTAGTGGCCGAGGCTCCCCTCCTTCAATGGAGCCAGGACGGCGAGGAGCGCACCGCCCGCTGGCGCTCCGAACGCGGCGCCGCGCCTCCCGCGAAAGTGGTGATCGCCGACGACCGCATCACGGCCGACCAAGCCTACAGCCTCGCATGCCAGGGAGTGGGGCTCCTCTGGTACGGCGACTTCATCGGCGCGCGCCAGCTGCTAACCGCGATGGCGAAACGCGCTGATCGAAAGTCCGTCCCCAGAGAAACCTTCGATCTGCAACGCCAGGCTCGCGCTCAACGGGCCCGCACGCTCGGCATGCTGCTCATCCCCCTCGACGGCGACTACATCATCCCGCTGCGACGCGCGCCCGACATGCGCGCCGCGATCACCGAAGCCTACGGGCCTTCGAACGACGAGGAGCTTTCGGTCGCGTCCCTGCGCGAGCTGCTCGGCGTGATGGGCGCGCACGAGTGGCG
This sequence comes from Burkholderiales bacterium, assembly GCA_038227085.1. Lineage (GTDB taxonomy): Bacteria > Pseudomonadota > Gammaproteobacteria > Burkholderiales > Usitatibacteraceae > Usitatibacter. Next base: position 5,463 of record JBBRQA010000139.1, read on the forward strand.
CCGCAATGGGATCGAGCTGCGCGGCGTCGGCATGCGCATCCATCCGCACTATGGGGTGTTCGCACCGATCCGCAGCGAGTACGTCGATCTCGTCGCCCAAGCGCCCTTCCCCGCCGCAGTCGCGTCGTCCTCGCTCGCGTTCGACATCGGCACCGGCACCGGGGTGCTGGCCGCGGTCCTTGCACGCCGCGGCATCGAGCGCGTGATCGCGACCGACCAGGATCCGCGCGCGCTCGCCTCTGCCCGCGAGAATCTCGAGCGACTTGGCCTTGCCGGGCAGGTAGAGGTCGTGGAAGCCGATCTCTTTCCCGAAGGCCGGGCGCCCCTCATCGTCTGCAACCCGCCGTGGGTACCCGCACGCCCCAGCTCGCCGCTGGAACACGGCATCTACGATCCGGAGAGCCGCATGCTGAAGGGATTCGTGCGGAGCCTCGCCGCGCACCTCGCGCCCGGTGGCGAGGGCTGGCTGATCCTGTCCGATCTCGCAGAGCATCTCGGCCTGCGGGCGCGAGAGGAGCTCCTCACCTGGTTCGGGGGCGCGGGACTCCAGGTGGTGGATCGCCTCGATGTCAAGCCAAGGCATCCCAAGGCTTCCGACGCTGACGATCCTCTCCATCGCGCACGCAGCGCGGAGGTGACGTCGCTCTGGCGCCTTTCGACGAAGTGACGCTCAGGGGCCGCTGCGGGATTGGTACGCCGCGGTTTAGTGAAAAAAGGGCCAGTTGCCGCGACGAGGTACTGAAGCCTCCCCCTAGGTCACCAGCCGCCGAGCCCGAAACTCTTCGCGATCCCAGCCGCCCGTTCGCAGTATCTCCGCCAGCTTCATCACCGCATTCCAGACATCCACGTAGCGCAGGTAGAGCGGCGCGAATCCGAAGCGCAGCAGGTCGGGCGGGCGGCAATCGCCGATCACGCCCTCTTCAATCAGCGCCTGCATCACGGCGTAACTCGCCGCGTGCCGGTACGACACATGGCTGCCGCGCCGCGCGCCATCGCGCGGACTGATGAGCTCCAGCCCGAGGCCCGCACAATGGTCGTCGACGAGATCGATGAATACGCCGCCCATCGCGATCGACTTCGCCCGTATCGCGTCCATCGGCGCTTCGAGGATCACTTCGACGCTCGCCTCGAGCGCGGCCATGGCGATGATCGAAGGCGTTCCGCTCAGGTAGCGCGTGATTCCCGCCGCAGGCTCGTAGCCCGAATGGAAATCGAAAGGCCGGGCATCTCCCATCCACCCGGCGATCGGCTGCTCGAAGCGATCGTGGAATCGCTTCGCCGCGAAGAGGAACGCCGGAGCGCCCGGCCCCCCATTGAGATGCTTGTAGCCGCAGCCCACGGCGAAATCGACGTCGCAGGCGTCGAGCTCGAGCGGGAAGATGCCGGCGGAGTGTGAGAGGTCCCACACGACGAGCGCCCTCGCCTGATGCGCGGCAGCGGTGACGCGGCGCATGTCATACACGCGCGAGGTCGTGTAGTGGACGTGCGTGACGACGACCGCGGCGATTTCGGAGCCACGCTGCGCGAGGACCGCTTCCAGCGCCTCCTCCGTGCCGTCGACGAGGACCAGCTCGTGGATTCCTCCGAGCTGCGCGATCACGCCCTCGATCACGTAAAGGTCCGTGGGGAAATTCGCGGCCTCCGAGACGATCACGCGCCGTCCCGGGTTCGCGCGCAACGCAACCGACAGCACCTTGAAGAGATTGATCGTGGTCGAATCGGCCGCGACCACCTCGCCCTTTCCCGCGCCGATCAACGCGGCGATCTTGTCGCCCGTGCGCTGCGGCATGGAGATCCAGTCTGCGCCGTTCCAGCTCGTGATGAGGTCGCGGCCCCACTCGATGTCGACGACTCTCGCCACCCGCTCCCGCGAGCGCCTGCAGAGCGCGCCGAGCGAATTGCCATCGAGATAGAGCAAGCCGGGGCGAAGCTCGAACTGCGCGCGGAATTCGCGCAGGACGTCGCCGCGGTCGAGCTCCTCGAGCTCTTTCAGGCCCCGCGTCATTTTGCGGCGGACGTTCTTTCGCGCAGGTACTCGGTCAAGGTTTTCGAAAGGGTCACGAAATCCGAAGGGATCATGAGGACCGTGGTGCTGTTGTTCTCCGCGCCCACCTCCGCGATCATCTGCATGCGGCGCAGCTCGAGCGCCGCCGGGTTCCCGGCCATCTTGGCGGAGGCGGCGGCGAGCTTTTCGGAAGCTTCCAGCTCCGCCTCGGCCTTGATGATCCGCGCGCGCTTCTCGCGGATCGCCTCGGCTTGCATCGCCATCACCTGCTGCATCGCCTCGGGCAACTCGACATCTTTCATCTCGAACCGCTCGACCTCGATGCCCCACTGCGAGGTGGAGCTCGCGATGCTCGCCTTCAGCAGCTGGTTGATTTTGTCGCGCTCCTGGAGGACATCGTCCAGGTCGTGCTGCCCGATGATATTGCGAAGGCCCGTGAGCGCCAGTTGATAGACCGCGCTGGAAGACTCGGACACGGAGATCACGGACTTGGCGGCATCGACGATCCGATACCAGAGGACCGCGTTCAGCTTGATCGTGACGCTGTCGCGCGTGATCGTCTCCTGCTGTTCGGCGGAGATGGTGCGCGTGCGGATGTCGATGATGACGCAGCGGTCGATGCCGAGCGGAACGATCCAGAAGAGTCCGGGCCCTCGCAGTCCCTTGAACCGGCCAAGCCGAAATAGCACGCCGCGCTCGTATTCCTGCGCGATTCGCAGGCCAGAGAGAGCGACAGCAATCATGACAACGCCGACAATCCACAGGAAGGACATGAAGTCACCAGTTGGCGGAGATTCCAGGCCAGACTCTACGCCGGATGGAAATCGCGGGCGGTTCGACCCAAGCGGCCGAAAAAGCGCTAAGGTTTACGCCATTCACGCCAGGGAGTCGACCGTGGACGATGTTTACAAGCTCGAGGACGTGCCGCTCTTCAGGAACATCCCGTCCGAACTGCTCGAGCCGTTGCGCAAGGCGACAGTGCACCAGGTCTACGGCGCCGGCGCTCCGATCTTCCGCCAGGGCGACATCCCGAAGTTCATGTACATCGTCGAGCGCGGCCTGGTGGACATCATCCTGCCGACCATGTCCGAGGACGTCACCCTGGCGAGCTTCGAGGCGGGCTCGTTCTTCGGCGAGCTCGCGGTATTCGACCACCAGCCGCGCACCGCGACCGCGCGCGCCGCGACGGACACCGAGCTCCTGTGCATTCCGCACGAGGTCATCGCCGACCTGGTCGAGCGCCATCCCGCCGCGGCCAAGCAGTTCATGAGCGTCATCATCGAGCGCCTGCGCAGCGCCGACGAGATGCTCTCGCGGCACATCCGCAACATCAACGAGGTCGCCGACGAGAAGATGAGCGTGGGCGAGCGGATCGCGGACCACGTCGCGAAATTCGGTGGCTCGTGGACGTTCATCATCCTGTTCTGGGTGTTCCTCGCCGTGTGGATGCTCGTGAACACCTCGTGGATCCTCTCCGCGCCGCCCGACCCGTATCCCTACATCTTCCTCAACCTCATCCTCTCCTGCATCGCCGCCCTGCAGGCGCCCGTGATCATGATGAGCCAGAACCGGCAGGCGGCCAAAGACCGGCTACAGGTGGACCAGGACTACCAGGTGAACATCAAGGCGGAGTTCGCGATCCAGCAGCTGCACCGGAAGCTGGACGAAATGCGGGCGGGATTGATCCAACATAGGCACGCCGAGACGGAGCATTGGCGCAAGGCGCAGCGGACCTAGCGGCGGATCTGCGCTTCGCTTAGCGAGGGCCGCGCCCGCCCGGCCCCACCCCGAACCTTTGATCGAGAAGGGCCTGGAGGTCCTCCGGGCGCACTGGTTTCACGAGGTGGAGGTCGAAACCCGCGTCGCGCGACTTCATCTGCTCCTTCTCCTGCGCCCAACCGCTCACGGCGATGAGCAGCACCGCCTTTCCCCACTCCTCCGCGCGGATCGCGCGCGCCACCTCGTGGCCATCGAGGCGCGGCATGGCGATGTCCACCAGCATCACGTCCGGGCGAAACTCGCGCCCGATCGCGAGCGCACGCTCGCCATCGAGCGCGACCAGCATCCGATGGCCGCTGAGCTCCAGGATCATCGCGAGACTGTGCGCCGCATCCTCATTGTCGTCGGCGACCACGATGCAAAGCCCCGCCGCGTGCGCCTCCGCCGGAGCCTGCATCGCCCGCGTTCCGTCTTGGGGGGCGGCCGGGGAGGCGAGCGGCAGGTACACGCGAAACTCGCTCCCGAGTCCCGAACCTTCGCTCATCGCCTCTACGGAGCCCCCGTGCAGCTCCACGAGCTTGCGCACCAGCGTCAAGCCGATGCCGAGGCCGCCGCCGAGGGTCGCGTGCGACCGATCGACCTGGGTGAACATCTCGAAGACGCGATGCAGCATGTCCCTGGGAATCCCGATGCCGTTGTCGCGCACCGCGACCACCGCCTCGCTTCCCAGCCGGGACAGCTCGATCCGCAGTTCGCCGCCGTGCGGCGTGAACTTCGCCGCGTTGTTGAGGAGGTTCGCGAGCACCTGGACGAGGCGAGTGGCGTCGGCTTCGACCAAGAGCTCCTCTGCGGGCAGCACCACGCTCACCTTGTGGCCCGATTGCTCGATCAACGGCCGGCTCGTCTCCAGCGCGTTCGATACGGAGGCGGCGAGCGACAGGTGCTCCCGGCGCAGCTCCACCACGCCGCGGGTCACGCGCGACACGTCGAGGAGGTCGTCGATGAGGCGCACCATCTGCTCGACCTGGCGCTGCATGATCTCGCGGGTCGAGGCGATCACCGCCGGCTTGTCGGGCGCCATGCGCTGCAGCGCGAGCGCGTTCCGGATGGGCGCGAGCGGATTGCGCAGCTCGTGCGCAAGGGTCGCGAGGAATTCGTCCTTGAGCCGGTTGGTGGTGGTCAGCTCCTCGAAGAGCTCGCGGTACTTCGCCTCGCTTTCGCGCAGCGCGCCGTCGGCGAGCACGCGCTCGGTAACGTCTACGCCCTGGACGAAGATCGCCGTCACGACGCCATCCGCCCCCTTGATCGGCTGGAAGACGAAATCGAGGAAGCGCTCCTCGAACGGGCCGCC
>JBBRQA010000140.1:0-10351 GCA_038227085.1 Burkholderiales bacterium
CCGTCGAGGACCAGGCATTCGCCGTGGCGCTCGTGGAAGAGCACGCCGCCGTCGATCGGTGGAGGCACTACCGGCTGCTCGCGCGCATCGGAGTGGTCGCGATTCCCGTGCTCGGGCTCCTCATCCTCTGGCGGCCCGGCCAGTTCACGCCTGCGCCCGTGCCCAGGGGCGCAAATCCCGCCGTCCTCACCCCCGCGGGCATGATGGCGTTGCGCGTCACGGCGGCGGTCGTGGGGATCCTCGTCCTGATCGCTGTCGGCTGGAAGGCCTTCGCGCTCTTATAATCAAGCCAGGACTCGACTCGTTCCCGACATGAAACTCCTCGTCATAGGTTCCGGCGGCCGCGAGCATGCCATCGCGTGGCGCCTCGCGCAGTCGCCCCGCGTCTCGCGCGTGTACGTGGCGCCGGGCAACGCAGGTACCGCGCATGAGGACGGCCTCTTCAACGTCGCCATCGACGCGATCCCGGAGCTGGTGGCCTTCGCCAGGCGCGAGGAGATCCACGCGACGGTGGTGGGTCCCGAGGCGCCGCTCGCAGCGGGCGTGGTCGACGCCTTCCGCGCCGCGGGGTTGAGGGTCTTCGGGCCTTCCCAGAAAGCCGCGCAGCTCGAGTCGTCGAAGGATTTCGCCAAGCGCTTCATGCGGCGCCACGGCATTCCCACCGCGCGCTACGAGACCTTCACCGACGCCAAGGCTGCGCATGCCTACATCGACAAGCACGGCGCCCCGATCGTGATCAAGGCCGACGGCCTCGCCGCGGGCAAGGGCGTGGTGGTCGCTACCACCGCCGAGGAGGCGCATGACGGCATCGACATGATGCTCGCCGGCAACAAGCTCGGCGACGCCGGCCACCGCGTGGTGATCGAGGAGTTCATGGCGGGCGAGGAGGCGAGCTTCATCGTGATGGTGGACGGCCAGCACGTGCTGCCGCTCGCCTCGAGCCAGGACCACAAGCGCATCTTCGACGGCGACCAGGGGCGCAACACCGGCGGCATGGGCGCCTACTCGCCGGCGCCGGTCGTCACGCCCGAGGTGCACAACCGCGTGATGCACGAGATCATCGATCCCACGGTGAAGGGCATGGCCGCCGACGGCATTGCCTACACAGGATTCCTTTACGCGGGCCTCATGATCGACGGCGAAGGCATCCCCCGCGTCGTGGAATTCAACTGCAGGCTCGGCGATCCGGAGACGCAGCCAATCTTCCTGCGCCTGAAGAGCGACTTCTTCGAGATCATCGAGCACGCCATCGACGGCACGCTCGACCAGGTCGAGGCGCAATGGGATCGCCGCGCCGCCCTGGGCGTGGTGCTCGCGGCCGCGGGCTATCCGGACGCGCCGCGCACGGGCGACGAGATCCGCGGGCTGCCGAAAGCCGAGGAAGACTTCCACGTGTTCCATGCGGGCACGGCCGAGAAGAATGGCAATGTCGTCACCAACGGCGGGCGCGTGCTGTGCGTGACCGCCTTGGGCGACAAGGTGAAGATCGCCGCGGAGCGTGCCTACCAGGTCGCGGAGATGATCCGCTTCGACGGCATGCAGATGCGCAAGGACATCGGCCACCGCGCGTTCAACCGCCGCTGACGCCCATGGACAGCGCAGCCGTCAGGGCCTATCTCGCGGATCTCCAGGCGCGCATCGTCGCGCGCCTGGAGGCGCTCGACGGCGGGCTCTTCATCGCCGACGAGTGGAAGCGCGCGGAGGGCGGCGGCGGAGTGACGCGCATCCTCGAGGACGGCGCGCTCTTCGAGCGTGCCGGCGTAGGCTTCTCGCACGTGACCGGCACGCAGCTTCCTCCTTCGGCCACCGCGCATCGTCCCGGGATCGCGGGGCGCTCGTGGGAGGCGATGGGCGTGTCGCTCGTCCTGCATCCGCGCAACCCGCATGTCCCGACGGTTCACATGAACGTGAGGTACTTCGTCGCAGGAGACGCGTGGTGGTTCGGGGGAGGGATGGACCTCACTCCGTACTACCCGTTCGACGAAGACTGCGTGCACTTTCATCGAGCCAACCGTGATGCCCTGGCGCCGTTCCCGGGGTTGCACGCGCGCTTCAAGGAGGCGTGCGACAGATACTTCTTCCTCAAGCATCGCAACGAGCCGCGCGGCATCGGCGGCACGTTCTTCGACGACTTCAGCGAGCTGGGTTTCGGGCAGAGCTTCGCGGTGATGCGCGCGGTGGGCGATGCTTTCCTGCCCGCGTATGCGCCGATCGTGGAGAAGCGCCGCGCGCTCGCCTATGCGGACCGCGAGCGCGATTTCCAGGCGTATCGCCGCGGCCGCTACGTGGAGTTCAACCTGGTGTGGGATCGCGGCACGCACTTCGGCTTGCATTCGGGCGGACGCACGGAATCGATCCTGATGTCGCTGCCGCCGATCGTCACCTGGCGCTACGATTGGAAACCCGAGGCTGGCTCGCCGGAAGCGAAGCTCGCGGCGGCCCTCATGCCGCCAAGGGATTGGGGTAGTCTCACTTGATGCTCGACGAGCGCCTCGCGCCGCCCGAAGTCTACCGACGCCGCCTCCTCACCAGCGGCTCGGTGGGGCTGGGCCTCATCCTGGCCTCGCTCGCGGTCGGAATCGCCGGATACGCCGGCTTCGAGGATCTCGAGTTCGTCGATGCGTTTCTCAACGCGGCGATGATCCTCTCGGGGATGGGCCCGCTTTTCAGCCCGCAGACCACCGGCGGCAAGATCTTCGCCGGGCTCTACGCGCTCTACTCCGGCCTCGCGGTGCTGATCATCGCCGCGGTCATGTTCGCGCCCGTGCTGCATCGCGTGCTGCATCGCTTCCACCTCGAGCAGCGCGATGAAGACGAGAAGGCTAGGAAGAAATCCCCTCCAGCAAAATGAGCCGCCCGCTGCTGTTGGCGCGGCGCATCTCCTTCGGCTTGGCGTACTCGGGCGAATCCCACCACTTGCGCGCCGCATCCACCGAAGGAAATTCCAGCAGCACGCGGCGGCGCTGCGGCCATTCCCCCTCGAGCGGATGCATGGCGCCACCGCGCGTGAGGAAGCGCCCGCCATACTTCTGGATCGACTCTCCGACGACGGCGGTATATCCCTTGTACCCCTCGGGATTGGTGACCTCGATTTCGGCGAGCACGTAGGCCGGCATCTTTCGCTCCTTTGCGATCTAATGGGAAATGGCTTCCGGGGAGATTACATGAGCGCACCGCTGGACGACATCCGGCACGAGGGCGGCGAGCGCCAGGGCGCCTTCTTCATCGAGCGCGAGGGCAAGCGCGTGGCCGAGCTCACCTATCGAATGATGGGCGGCGACGCGATGGTGGACCACACCTGGGTCGATCCCGGCTCGCGCGGCGGAGGGGAGGCGAAGAGCCTGGTCGCGGCCGTGGTCCATTGGGCTCGGCAGGAGCACCTGAAGCTCGTTCCGGCGTGCTCCTACGTGCGCACCGTGTTCGATCGCACGCCGGAGTATTCCGACGTGCGCAAGTAGCACCGCGTTTTCGCGCATCGGGCACAATGGGCTGGATTCTTCCCCGTGGTGGAGATGACCATCAGCCTACCGAGTGCGCATGCCGCTGCCCGGCGATAAGGGCGATCTCTCCGGCGCATTGCTGGCCCTCGACGAGCGCGACACCTCGGAGCTCGACCGGGCATTCGCCGCCTTCTATCCGGAGCTGAAGAAGATCGCCCATGCGCGGCTGCGGCGCACCGGGCTCAACGGCTCGATGCAGACCACCGCCCTCGTCCACGACAGCTACTTGAAGCTCGCGAGCGGTCCCGAGGTCGCCTTTCGCGACCGGCTGCAGTTCTTCGCCTACTCCTCGCGAGTGCTGCGCAGTATCGTGGTGGACCTGGTGCGGGAGGAGCGCGCGTTGCGCCGCGGAGGCGACCTCGACATCGTCACGCTCGACACGGGCGCCGGCGACGGCCTGCCCGAATCCGTGGACGTCGAAACCGTGAACGACGCGCTCGAAGACCTCGCGAAGCTCGACCCGCCCCTCGCGCGGCTGGTGGAGATGCGCTTCTTCGGCGGCATGACCGAGGACGAGATTGCCGAGGCGCTCGGCATATCCGTGCGCACGGTATCCCGTGAGTGGAAAAAGGCCCGGGCGGTGCTGCTCACCCTCGTCGGCGAGTAGCCGCGCCCGCGATGGCGTGATTGCCGGCTGAATTGCGTTTCTCCAGGCGAAGGATCCGATTTCCCGACCTCCGACCGAAAGCCGAACCTGAAGCTCTCCCGCGACCTCTGGCTGCAGCTCGAGCCGCTGCTCACGAAGGCCCTCGAGATGGACGGCCCCGCGCGCCTCGCGTTTCTCGCCGGCACCGACGCCACGCATCCGGAGGCGGCGCCCATCCTGCGCCGCATGCTGGTGACCCACGAGCGCGCCGAACGCGGCGGCGAGATGGAGACGGTGCCGCGCCTCGTTCCTTCCCCGGGCTGGTCGAGCACGCATGCGCCGGGTGCGACGATCGGGCCGTTCGAGCTCATCCGCCCGCTGGGCCACGGGGGCATGGGCGAAGTCTGGCTCGCGCGGCAGGTCGACGGCCGCGTGCGGCGCGACGTGGCACTGAAGCTCCCCGCTCTTTACCAGCAGGGCGAGGTCTGGCGCGAACGCTTCCGGCGCGAGCGCGACATCCTCGCGAAGCTGGAGCACCCTCACATCGCGAGGCTCTACGACGCGGGCATCACCGAGGCGGGCCAGCCGTGGCTCGCGATGGAATACGTGGAGGGGCTCACGCTGTCGGCGCACGTGGCGTCGCGCGCGCATTCGATCCCCGAGCGCCTTGCGCTCTTCCGCCAGGTGCTCGACGCTGTCGCCCATGCGCACCGGCACCTGGTGGTGCATCGCGACTTGAAGCCCGCCAATATCCTCATCGACCTGTCGGGCGAGGTGAAGCTGCTCGACTTCGGCATCGCGAAACTTGTCGACGAGGGCGAAGCCGCGGACGCGCTAACGCGACTGGGCGGGCGGGTGATGACGTTGCGATACGCGGCGCCGGAGCAGGTGTCCGCCGGCACCATCACCACGGCAATCGACATCTATGCGCTCGGCGTGATCCTGCACGAGCTGCTCACCGGCCTTTCACCTTACCGCGCCGTGCGCGAAGGCAAGCCGCTTACCGACGTGATGCTGTTGCAGGAGCAGGTAGCCCTTCCTTCCAGGCTCGCCACCCCGAAGAAGCTCGCGCGGCTCCTGGCGGGCGATCTCGATGCGATCGTCCTCAAGGCATTGCGCCGCGATCCGGCCGAGCGGTACGTATCCGTGGAGCCATTCAACGCGGACATCCTCGCCCACCTGGAGAAGCGGCCGGTGAAGGCGCGCGCCGGAACGTGGCGCTATCTGGCGGGAAGGTTCGCCGTTCGCCACAAGCTGCCGCTCGGGATGGCCGCGGCGGTCCTGGTGACGCTGCTCGCGGGCATCGTGATGGCGGAGCGCGAGCGGCGCGTGGCCGTCGCCGAGAAGGCGCGCGCCGAGCGCCATTTCGCGAGCGTGAGGAAGCTCGCCAACACGTTCGTCTTCGACGTGCATTCGCAGCTCGAGACCCTGGCCGGATCGCTCAAGGCCCGCGAGACGCTGTTGAAGAGCTCGCTCGAATACCTCGACGCGCTGGCCACGGAAGCAGGCAACGACCCCGGGCTTATGTACGAGCTCGCGGTGGGCTACCGGAAGATTGGCAACATCCAGGGCCAGCAGCGCGTCGCCAACATCGGGGACGTGCCGGGCGCAATGCGCAACTTCGAGAAGGCGCGCGCCCTCTTCGTCGCGGTGGAGGCGGCGCGCCCGAAAGATGCGGCGACTCTGCGCGAGCACTGGAAGTTGAGCTACGAGATGGCGAGGACCTTTTATTACATGTCGGACCTCCGCTGGAAAGGAGAGATCGCCACCATGATTTCGCTGGGCGAACGCCTGGCGGCGTTGCCCGGCGCAACGACGCAAGACCGTTCGCTGGTGGCGAGTGCCTTGTGCGAAGGAGTCCAGTTCAAGACTCGCACGAGCGGTTTCAACCCGGAGGTAGAGGCGGACGTGGCGCGCGGGATCGGGCTCTACGACGCCCTGGTTGCGGAATCGCCGACCGACGTGGACGTCCGAATGGGCCTCGCCCGATGTCACAATCGCGCCGGCGGTTCCTTCGGCCGGAATCAGACGACGCCGCAATCCCTCCAGCGGTCGGTCGAACATTTTCGCAAGGCGCAGCGGCTCACGCGGGATCTGAGCCTCGAGCGGCCCACCGACGAGCCCTTGGCGACGCTCGCCGCGGCGGCCACGGCGGAAGTCGCGGCGGCGCTATCGCTGACGGGGGAGGACAGGCAGGCGGACGAGATGATCATCGAGGCCCTCAAGCTAAACGCCGCTCAAAGAGCGCGTGACCCGATCAATGTCGAGCTCGCCGTCGACCGCATAGGAATGCTCCAGGCCGCGGCACGGATCGCGTATCACCTTCGGGACTACGAGCGCACCATTCGCAATGGACGGGACGGGCTGGCCACTTACGAAACGTTGCCGCAGGCGACCCAACAGATGCGCGACGCATGGTCATTCGCGACGGACGCGAAGCGATATGTCGGAGAGGGTTTGCTGGCGTCGGTCGAAGTCGGCTCGGTGCCGCCCGGCAGACAGCGAGAAGCGTTGCTGGAGTCGCACCGGATGCTCGCCGAGGTCATTGCGCTCTACGCGGGGGTGCGTGCCCGGAAGACTATGGCGATTCGCGACGGAGCGATCGAGAGCGTGGCCAAGTCTTTGGAGCGCTGCGACAAGGCCCTCGCCCGGCTCGCCAAGTCGTAGCCCTGGCGTCTTTCGCGGCGCAACTCCGTTTGGGTAGGTGGAAACCCAACCGGAGATCGCCATCATGTCCAGAACGTCCCGCTTCCCGAATGCTGCCCGTTGTATTGCCTTCGCGGCTCTGGCCGCTGTCGTGCCCGCGCACGCGGCCCCGTTGCTGTGCGGAACGACCGTGACCAGCTCCGTCACGTTGACGGCGGACCTGGTCTGCCTGCCCGGCTTCGACGGCCTGGTCATCGGGGCCGACAACGTTCGCATCGATCTCAATGGCTTCACCATCAGCGGCCCGTACACGACCGCGAATCCCTTCGGCCTCGCGACCGGCGTGAGTTCGCTCGGCTTCGAGAACGTGCAGATCGTGGGCCCCGGCCGGATCTCCGGGTTCTACTATTCGGTCGACGTCGACGGTGGCTACAACCATTTGATAAGCGGGATCGACGCCATCTCCGATTCGTTCTACTCGGTGGCCTTGCGCAACAGTTCCGGGTCCACCGTGGAGGGGAACCAGATCTCGACCCTCGAGCTCACGTCCGATCCCGGATTCAAGACGAACTCGAACAAGATCGTCGGCAACAACGTGCACCCCGGCGGCGCCCGGGGCGGGCAGATTATCGTGGCCGGCTGCGAGACGGCGGATAACATGGTGGCCAACAACAGCATCAGTCCAGACGACTGGGTGCCCGCGGTCATCCTTTACGATGGCGCGAACGCCAACCAGATCGTGAAGAACAAGATCATGGGAGGCAAGGTGTTGCTCTGGGGGGTCAGCAACAACATGATCGCCGGCAACAGCTTTCGCCTCAACCCGCTGGTGAGCGCCGGCGTGGACCTCCAGGCCAATGCGACGCCGTGCGCGGGCGGAGCCATCCTGCCCAGCAGCGGGAACATCGTGCGCGGCAACCAGATCCGCGATGGCCAGTTCGGCGTCTCCATCGACGGCCGCCAGGGCGCATCGTCCTCCCGTAACGTGATCACCGGAAATACCTTTACCAGCCAGGTTTACGCAGGCATGTCCTTCGGCGCCTGGTCGGACAACAACGATGGCCGGGGCAACACCTACGTCAACATTTCCAACGTCCCCTTCGACATCGGCACGGGAAACCTGTGGCCGTAGCTTGAGGCGTGGCGGATTCTCCGGCGGGATTGCGTTTGAATAGGCAGTGGCGCGAAGAAAGAGGACGCTCCCATGGCGAAAAATCCCTACGAAGAGCTAAAAGAGCGGGCCGCCGGCCTGACCCGCGAGGAAAAGATCGCCGCGTTCAAGGCCTACAAGAGCGGCCGCCCGATGGTCTTGCCCGAGATCCTGCATAAGCCCACCACCGACGAAGCCATCGAGAAGGGCCTGGGCCGGATCCGCATGGCCAGGCGCGTGAGGGTGGGCCTTTGGGTCGCGATCCTCGCGGTTGCCATCGGGGTGTCCAAGTACGACGTGCCGATCTCGGCGGACGCCTATGGCATTGTCGCGTTGATCCTCGTGATGGTGATGGAAGGGGTGCTCCTGATGCTTCCCTGCCCTCGATGCGGGTTCAGGTTCATCTCGCGCCCCGGCAAGTCGTTCACGCGAGCCTGCTGCAGTTGCGGGCTATCGCTCGACAAGGGCCTGCAGCCGTTCTTCTGGTAGCGCTAAAGCCTCTCGTAGGCGAGCCTCACCGGCTCCGCCCCGTGGATCTTCTCCAGCCGCCGCACGATGAAGTGCCCGCGCGCCATGTCCTGGTAGTGGCCGATGAAGAGCGTGTTGACGAGCGCTCCGCCCGCGGCGCCGAGGACCGGGATCATTTGCGCGGCGGTCTTCTCGGAGACGACGATGCCGAAGCGCGAGCTGATGAGGGCCACCAGGCGCACGAGCGCGGGGCTGGTTCCCTTCGCCAGCCCCTTCTGCGCGAGATGCTTGGAGGCCTCGCTCACCGCGCTCGCGAGCGCCGAGCGCGCCGCGAAGTAGCCCGACTCGGCGGCGTCGTCGCGCTTGTCCTTGGGGCTGCCGAGTGCGAACACCGTCAGGCAGGCGAGCTTGGTGTCGATGAACTGTGGGTTCTCGCCCTCGCTCGCGGCGATGTCGGCGATCGAGCGCAGGATGAGCCCGGTCGAGACCGGCAGCTCGATGCCCAGGGCCGCGATGCCGAAGGCGCCGCCGATCGCCCCCGAAGCCGCCACGGCCAGCTTGTGCAGCTTGTTCGAGGAGGGCACCGAAAGCTTTTTCTCGCCCATGCTGCGCACCGCGAGGTCGAGCGCCTTCAGGAGCGCCTTCTCGGTCGCGGCGTCCACGCCCTTCTGCCAGCGCTTGGGCAGCATCTTCATGCCCTTCTCGACGGGCGAGCCCGCGAGCGCGGTGAGCTTCGCGGCGAGGCCGGGATTCTCGAGGATGTCCTTCGCGCGGCGAAGGTCGTGGAGCTCGGTCCTGGAAAAAGGCATCAGTAGGTGTACGAAATGGTGAGCCAGGTCTTGCGGATGCTCGGGTCGGGGGTGTCCGCACCCGGATCGTAACGCGCATGCTGCAGCCGCGCGACGATATTCTCATTGAAAACGTAGGTCACGCCGATGTCGCTCTCACGGCCGAAATCGACGTCGCCGTAGTCCGAACGGAAGCGATGCGCTTCACCATATAGCGTGACAGGGCCTCGCGCGCAGCGCAGGGTGAGCCATCGATCGCGAAGCCCTTGGCGCGAGGTGTTGAAGAAGTGCAGCGTCCAGCCGTTGAAGGCGTAGAAATCCGTGAGCGGCATCCGCAGGCCGTAGGAGCCGTCGTTGCTGCCCTTCACTTGCTGATCGAATTGCACAGTCCAGGCGGCGCCCGCGATGTCCGCGCCCACGCGCACCGCGCCATCCGCCTTCACGCCCACCACGCGATACGAGTTGTGCGCCAGCCCGCGGTCGCGCGCACCGTGCCGCCCTGCGTGGTGTCGGGTTAGTTGCTTTCCTCGATGCGCCGCCATCAGCGCGACAGCGCGAAGGGCCGGTCGTTTCGGGGGTAATACGCGCACTCACGGCTCCACGACTAGAATAAGCGACCCAAACTGCGCCCCAATCTCCATTGGCTCGATGACGATGTCCAGACTCGCGGCCTCGCTGATGGTCCCTGCCGCCCTGGCGCTGCCGCGCACGGGCGTGGCGGCGTCCATCGAGGCGCAGGTGCGCGATTCCCAGGGCAATCCCGGCATCGCGCTCCTGCGCGACGTGCCCTCCGGCAACTACGACGTGCACGCGTGGCATCCGCAACAACGCGCGGCGAGCTCATCGCGCGCGTTCGCGCTCGACCCCGGCAGCGCGAATGCCGTGGCCTTCACCCTCGACATCGTGCCGCGCAAGGCGAAGTACAAGCCGCCGCTCGACCGGCTGAAATACTGATGGAGCCCACTACGATCCGCGCGCAGGGCGGGGGGTCAAGCTGAACAGCCTCGGCGCGCGCATCGTGCTTTTCTTCGTCGCTCTCCTCGTGCTGGTGCAGGGCCTGGGCGCCTTCCTGGTGATCCAGGCCAATTCCCAGATCGCGCGCCAGACCATCGACCAGGAGCTCGAGCAGGGCGAGCGCGTCTTCAACCAGCTCCTCGCGCAGAACCAGGCGCGGCTCGAGCAGGGCGCCGGCATCCTCTCGGCCGACTTCGCC